>DXEV01000013.1 GCA_019114785.1 Candidatus Anaerobiospirillum pullistercoris
TACCTAAAGGCCCTCTGGCCACTGAGCAACAAGCTCAGCAGCCTGCTGCCCAGCCACAGGTGCAACAGCCAGCACGTCCTGTCGTTGCTGATGGTGAAGAGACTCTTGTTGCTAAGCAACCGGTACAGCAAGCACCACAACAACCTCAACAGTCAGTGCAACAGCAGGTAGCTGCTGCTCAAGGCTCTCTGCCTAAAGGCCCTATTGCTACTGAGCAACAGTCTCAGCAACCTGCACAACCACAGGTACAACAACCAGCTCGTCCTGTCGTAGCTGATGGTGAAGAGACTCTTGTTGCTAAGCAGCCTGTACAGCAAGCACCACAACAACCTCAACAGTCTGTACAGCAGCAAGTGGCCGCTGCTCAAGGCTCTCTGCCTAAAGGCCCTCTGGCCTCTGAGCAACAGGCTCAGCAACCTGCACAACCACAGGTACAACAGTCAGCTCGTCCTATCGTAGCTGATGGTGAAGAGGCCCTTGTTGCTAAGCAACCGATACAACAAGCACCTCAACAGGCTCAACAGTCTGTGCAACAGCAAGTGGCCGCCGCCCAAGGCTCTCTGCCTAAAGGCCATATTGCCACTGAGCAACAGGCTCAGCAACCTGCTGCACAACCACAGGTACAGCAACCAGCTCGTCCTGTCGTCGCTGACGGTGAAGAAACCCTTGTTGCTAAGCAACCGGTACAGCAGGCACCACAACAGCAACAGCCTCATCAGTCTGTGCAACAACAAGTAGCCGCTGCCCAAGGCTCTCTGCCTAAAGGCCCTATTGTCCCTGAGCAACAGGCTCAGCAGCCTGCCCAGCCACAGGTGCAACAGCCTGCACGTCCTGTTGTCGCTGATGGTGAAGAGACTCTTGTTGCTAAGCAGCCGGTACAACAAGCACCGCAACAAGCTCAGCAGCCACAGCAGCAACAGCCTCAACAGTCTGTGCAACAGCAAGTGGCCGCCGCCCAAGACGCTCTGCCTAAAGGCCCTATTGCCCCTGAGCAACAGGCTCAACAGGTACAGCAACCTGCTGTACAGCCACAGGTACAGCAGCCACAGCAACCACAGCAACCTGCTACTTCTGAGCCACCTGTTACTTTGGCTAACTTTAAGAGCAATATGTACGCACGCCTCTATGGCCAAATGCAAAAGCAGGATTATGAGGCTGCTCAGATCAAGCAACCTACAGTGGCTGAGCCTGCTCTGCACAAGCAAATGGCTCAAGTGCAAGCTGATCAGGATGTGGTACAGGACACCTTTAATCGCCTTGAAAGCCTGATCGCCAAACGACAGGCTCAAAGTACACAAGGCGCTCCAAGTGCCCAAGGCAATCAGGGGGCGGGCGCTGCTAATGCCGACGCCAATGCCAACGGCTTAAACGCCATTCCGGCTAAGGCTCAAGTCGAATTTAACTTAGATCTCGATGTTGCCAAGCAACTATTTGCTAACAGCAATACGATCGAAGCTGAAGCCGAGTCTGTCTTCGCCGCCAAACAAGCGGCCTCTCAAGCCATGGCCTCTGCTAAGGCTGGTGGTACAGAAGCCTTGGCTGCTGAGGACGATCAGGTCTTAGCTTCTAATAAGCAACCACACCGCGCTGGAGAGCGCTTAAGTGTGGCTGAAACAGTTGCGGCCTTAAAACAAGAAAAAGCCGAAGCCGAAGAACAGCTTCAGCGTGAGCAGAACCTGCGCGCCAAGGCAGAAACTATTGCTAACCAAGAGCGCGAGTCTGCCTTAATGGCTCCAAGCGTAGTCTTAGATGAGCAGGCTCAGATCCAAGGTTTACCTGAGGCGATCGTAGGTACAGCCACTGGCCAACAAGCCGGTCTTGCTGGTAGCTCAGCTCCACAAACTGCTAACACCGCTCAAGACAGCAGTGCTTTACGTCAAGCACCAAATCCTGCTGCACCTCATGATGCTGATGATAGCCGCATGCAGCGACTCTACGAGCATGTACAGCAAAACCTCAACGAGGCTCGAAATGTACGTGCAGAGGCCATGCAAACCCAAACTACTATTGCGCAAGAGCGTGCTCAAGCTCAGATCTTGACGCAGCAACAGCAACAACAGCAGGCCCAGCAACAGCAACAGGTACAAGCTGCCGCTGACGACAAATACCAAAATACTCAGCAGCAACAAGCCCAGCTGACCCAAGACCAACGTGCTACAGGTGGTAACACTGTTGGTGACACTACGATCCGTGCTACAGGCACCACCCTTGCTCGTGCCCATAGCGACGCCGTGACTAGCCAGAATCAAGCTCAAGTGGGTACCACCCAAGTCGAAGCACGCACTACTGGTGCTGGTGCTACTGCTAACACCGTAACAGCTGAGGCTCGTGCTCAACAGGCTACTGCTTCGCAGCCAGCTGTACAGCAGACACCTGCACAGCAAACTACTACGCAACAGACAACTGCGCAGCAGGTGGCGGCACAGCCTCAAGCTTCAACTGGTGCAGGCTCTAACCCTGCTCCAGCTCAGAGTGCTAATGCACCGGCACAAAGTACCACTCCAGCAAGCATGAGCACCCCTATGCCATCGGCACAGGGATCTGCACCTACGGCTAATGCTCCGGCTAGTGCTGCTCCATCTACACCAGCAGCACCTGCTACACCTGCACCCCCAGTGGCAACGCCTAATGCTGCGACTATGGTGCCTAGCACTGCCACTGGTGCAAGTAACAGCAGCACGGTAGCGGGAATGGGTACCACTGCCAGCCCTGAAATTAGTGGTCTTACCGCCACCAGTGGCGTGGGTGCTTTAGGCTCGACCACCTCTGTAGGCAGCACTACATCTACTGCTTCCGCAACTGGTACAGGTGCAGCTGCTGGTACAGCGGCAGCTAATGGCACTGCCGCTATGATGAATCAGCTTAGCGGTCGCAGCAGTCAGCACATCATTCATGCTGATCTGGATGAGGAAAGCTTACAAGATGAAATCATTAAAAACGTCATGCAAACCGTACCATCTGATGAGCTCGATGCGTTCTCGCTGCGTAACGGTAACATTGGTAATGCCGCCCTTTCAGGTGTGATCGCAGATACCGATCTCACCTCTAGTGCAGAAAGCTTTGATGAGATCCTGCGCCACAATCAGGCCATGCCTCCACTGCAATCCACAGCTACGGTAGTACCAACCAACAGTACCCCAGGTGCAGCCCAGATCACGGCCGGACAAAACGCTCCTATTCCTGATGAGAGCGTGATTCCGAACATGACCACACCCAAAGAAGGAGGTCTGTTACGTCGTTTAGCTTCGATCTTTGGTCGCAGAGCTGACGATAGTGCTGAAACTACTGCTGCCACAACTAATCAGGCTGTCAGCAGCACTGGCATGAGCATTTCCCCATCTGAGCGCACTGAGCTCCAGCAGCAAATCAGTCGTGCGCAAAACGCTCAATTCAGTGCTTTAGATCAGCTTTTTGCCCGTTTACAAGGTGCTAGCCAAGATCCGGCACTGCCTCCACAGATGCAGGAACAGGCACAAAAACTTTTACGTGCCTTGCAAAACCCTGTGGCTGATCTGCAAAGCGTCAGCAATTGGTTAAACTTCATTACGGGCCCACTTTCGCCATCATCCTCTCAAGCCTTAGCCTTACATCAATGGGCTTTTATGCTCTTATGTATTCGCTTTGAGCAGATCGGTAAGAACGTGGAGCGCTTCCTCAAAAAGAGCTCCAGCAACTCTGAGATCAAAGAGCTCGATGGCAGCATTAAGAGCAATCGTGGTTTATTTGAGAGCCTCAATGATGATGGCTTACAAAAGAGCCAAGAGCTCTTAAAGGATACCTTTAATCAGGTTGAGCGCTTGCAGCAGCAAATGCAGGCTGTTCCTACTGGTCAGGTTCTGCCACGCGTGATCCCGCTTCCACCTTACTACCATGGTGGTAAAGAAGGCTCGATGAGCGCTCATCGCGAGCAAGATGAGGATGGTGGTACCAGCTGGAATCTGAACTTCAACCTCGATTTAGAGAACATGGGCGCATTACAGATCAAAGTACGACTGCGCTTCCCTGAGGTACAGATGTCCTTTGTGGCCGAAAAGCTCGAAACCCTGCAAAAGGTGCAAGAGAACATGCCTATTCTCAATGCCCGTCTACAGGAAGTAGGTCTGACCTCAAAGGGCTCTAACGCCCGCTTAGGACACGTGAGCTTGCAAGATAGCAGCGCTAATAGCGGCAGCGAGAGTAAGTCTGACTTTAAGTTTGAGGGTGCCAGCTTTAACACCCGTGCCTAAAGCACAGTCTGTTGCCCATTCTTGTCAGTAGGCAACTGTCTGCTGACAGCTAGAACTGGTTTTAGTTTTTAGGAGAGCCCTTATGTTTAAACGCAATTCGGCCCCACCTCCAGAGGATCTTGATCAGGAGGAATCCCGTATTAAAGAAGCGGTGGGCATTTCCTATGATGAGGACAAACGCACTACCCCTGTGATCAGCTCTAAGGGCGAAGGTGCTATGGCTGATGCCATTGTAGATATGGCCAAAGAGCTTGGCATTTATGTCCACCAAGATCAGCAGCTGCTCAACCAGCTTAAGTGCCTCAAAGAAGGTGAAGAGATCCCTCGTGAGCTCTTTGAAGTGATCGCCCAGATCCTCGCCTTTAGCTATATGCTCCAAGGCAAGACGCCACAGGCTTACACTCGCCCTGACGGTTCGCGTGCGATCAATATCAACGCCTAAATTTTTGACAGCAAACAAAAAGCCCCCAAGGACACCTCCGCACTTACTCTAAGAGCAGAGCAAACACGGAAAAGTAGCCTTGGGGGCTTAGCGTCTTAAGCGCACTGAGCGCGCAAAGCGCATTGGCTTTGGCGCAATGCGCTCTGTGAGCGGCTAGAAGATTCCCAGCAGCTCCTCCTCAAAGCTGTCGGCTTGACGCTCGATATTTTCTGAGCTGCTTTGCGTTGGACGAGCCTGCATATCAGGCTGTACTGGCTCTACATCCTGAGCGCCAGAGTCCTGTACTTGGTCAGAGTTTAAGGCCGCACTGTTTGGCTGCGGTACAGGTGCAGGGCCTGTAGCAAAGCCTGCGTTAGAGCTTGGGCTAGCAGGTGCAGCGCCTTGGTGTGCCGGAATGAACTGCATGTTTGGCTGCTGCTGTGGCTGTTGTTGCATTGGCTGCTGTGGCTGCATTGGCTGCTGTTGTGGCTGCCAATTCTGAAGCGGTGCATCCACAAAAGGCACATCATCATAACCTTGCTCACCAAAGTTATTGCACTGCTTTACATATTGAATGCGGTCGGCACGAGCTGGGAACATCTCCATGCCATCTTCCTCACAGCCATTAGCCAGTACATTGCCTTCTTTATCAAAGTTCACAAAGACAATGCCATCAGGACGATTGAGCTCTAAGGAGTTCACACCACGCTCCTGTAAGTAAGCGGCATACAACAACATCGCACCACTAGAGCCATACAGACCCGTGGACTTATTGTTATCAAAGCCTACCCACACTGTGACCAGCTCATCTGAGTCCATACCCACTGTCCACGAATCTCTAAAGTCATTCGTAGTACCAGTCTTGGAGGCAATAGTCACATCTGGGAACATACGACCAATACGTCTACCCGTACCCGAGCGCGTAGCCTCAGTCATACCATACAGAGCCAAATAGGTATCCTTTGGATCTAAGGTACGGGCCGAGCGATTACCGCCACGCTGATAGACGATCTCACCATTCTTCTCAATAGTGCGTAAAGTCGTCAGGTCGCGATAAATACCTTCTGTGGCCATACCTACATACATCGAGTTCAACTCATAAGGAGACAGCTCCGGAGTTCCTAACACAATGGATGGATAGAGATTGACATCACGCTTAAAGCCAGCTGCATGCAGCGTATTGACCACATTATCCAAACCAGCGCCCATACCCACACGCACTGTAGGTACATTTAAGGAGCTAGCCATGGCACGGATCACACGGATCGGGCCACGGAAACGCTTATCATCGTTCTTTGGGGCCCAGATATCGCCATTAGGTAACTTTACCTGCACCGGCGAATCGTTCACGATCGAGCCCAAATGATAACCTTGGTGGAAAGCAGTCAAGTACACAAAAGGCTTGATCAGGGAACCCACCTGACGGCGCGAATCAAGAGCACGATTAAATCCATCGTATTTAGGATCAGCAGAGCCTACCACCGCCGAGACCTCACCAGTTCTCCACGATGACACCACCATGGCGGCCTCTAAGCCTTCTTTCTTTTTGCTCTTCTCTAACTCGGCAATCTGCTCTGATACAGCGGTTTCAGCAGCGATCTGTGCTTGTGGATCCAATGAGGTAAAGATTCTAATGCCATTACCAGACAAGAAATCTTTACCAGTACGCTCCTCTTCTTCCTTAAAGCGGGTACCGATCTCAGTCTTAACCAAGCCCATAAAAGCAGGGGTCTTACGGTAGCTCAGCTGACCACGAGGGATCACTTTAATTGGCTTTGCGGCAAACTCTTCAAACACCTCTGGGCTAATGTGACCACGATTGCGCAATACAGCTAACACCGTATTACGACGCTCTAAAGCATGATCAGGATAACGCCATGGGTCGTAATAAGATGGGCCTTTAATCAAACCGACCAAAAGTGCCATTTGATCTAAAGACAACTCACTTACTGGCACACCAAAATAGAAGTACGAGGCCAAACCAAAGCCATAAATACCAGCATTACCATTTTGGCCTAAGTAGATTTCATTCATATAGGCCTCAAGGATCTGATCCTTGGTGTAACGATGGTTCATGGCAATAGCCATAAAGATCTCTTTGAGCTTACGGCTATAGCTGCGCTCGTTGGTGAGGAAGTAGTTTTTGACCAGCTGTTGGGTAATGGTACTGCCACCCTCAACCACATGACCGGCTACCATGTTCTTCACAAAGGCACGGGCAATGGCTACAGGGTTGATACCAAAGTGCTGATAATAAGAGCGATCTTCAATCTCCAGCAAGGTGGTAATGAGCTGTGGTGGCACCTCGTTTAAGGAAATAAAGATGCGGTCTTCCTCTGGGTTAATACGGTTAATACGATCCAGCAATACCGGATCCATGCGCATAAAAGCCAGCTCCTGCATCGTCTCAGCATTGACGATACGCTCTACACGCTTGTCATCAAATTCGACTAAGACCGACATCTGCTTCTCTTCACCATCAGGGAAGCTAAATGGACGCTTGATCAGTACCAAACGGCCATTTTTCTCGTTAACCGCATATTCACCAGGACGGCGTGGGCTCTCGACCTTGCGATATTGTAAGAGCTCGAGCTCGTAGACCATCTGCTTTAAAGACAGACGTTGATCAGGGTACAACTCCAGTGGACGCGAATACACGACAGCTGGCAGCACCCATTTATCATCCACTTCATAGCCGTCAATCACGACTGCATCAAAGTAGATAAAGAGCACCACACTGATACAGATACCCACTAAGGTCAGCTTGAGGCCTAAAGAAAACAAGTACTTAATGCCATTCCAGATCCGACGCCAAATGCTGATTGGTGGCAAGAGACCAGCCTTACGCATTTCTTTTTCTTTGCGTAACGCTTCTTTGGCAGCCCGACGCTGTTCACGCCATTGATAGAGGAAATTGCCTTGGGGTGCAGAGCTTGGCTCAGAATCAGAATCAGAGCCAGAGGATTCTTCTGCCTGTTCCTTTGTCTGTTTCTTTACCTGCACATAAACAGACTCTGGCTCTCCAGAGGAGGATTCTTGCGGGGCCTCAGTAGAGGCAGCGGCACTCTGTGCACCTAGCGCCTGCGAGGCTCTTGGAGCCTTAGGCTCGCCTGTCTGTGCTGCTGCACTTGCAGCAGATGCGGCAGATGCAGTTGATGCAGCCTGTGCCTGTGCCTGCTGAGCATTCGCGGCAGAGCCCATAATGTCAGCCTGCTCATCCTCAAGCGGACTAAAGTTACCTAACTCCATGCCTAAGGAGGTGTAGCCATGCTGAGACGTTGAAGCAGCATCGCCCTGAGACACACTATGTCCTGAGCCAGTGCTCTGCGCAGCGCGCGCGGCGCTTTGCTCCCCCATCAGGGGCAGATCACCAAATGTAGGCTCACGACGCTCATTGCCATTATTATGGCCTTGCGTGACATCTCGCCCTGATTGCTTATCTTGCATGGAAAAATCCTTGAGCGGCTCTCTGTTCTACCCTACCCATGCAGGGTACCCATATGCTTTTGTGAAAAATCTGCCCACTTAAAGTCCTCAGCTCTCAGCGGACTTTAAGTCATCCTTACCTTAAGCATGCCAACTTAGGGCAAACACAGGCTTTTAGAGGACACATTATAGCAACCATCGCAACCTGATCTGGACGCTAAAATTGGCCTTTGCCTAATTCCGTGCACTTATCTTAGCGAGTTGGAGCTAGCTTCTGCTATGGAGTCCATGCGTATGCGCAATTTAGTGCCTAAAATCACGCTTTTTGTCTTAAAAGTGCACACGTCTCACATCATTCGCATCTAACACTTGCTAGCCTATCGCAATTTGTGGATAATTCGTTGCCTAAAAATAGGCCCCTCTATCGCCCAAGGCATATTCATCGCCTGCGCTAGCACTGGGCCTGTGCGCTTGCCCTTAATATAGGTGCCCAGAGAAAAGCTCAGCTTTTTTGTCTGGACTTAACCCAAAATTAACCGTAATTTGCTAGTTTAGAGCGCTAATTGCTTTTTTGCTCAGTTACAGTTAACTAACAAGGGGCAAGATTTGTAACTGTGAGAGCAGTCAGTTTCTAGGCTGAATCTAACACACAAGGACAACTTCTATGGACAACCTCAAACCAGAAGATTTAGAGTCGATGGGCCCGCTGGCCATCGCTGGCGTTAAGCCTTACCAAGAGAAGCCAGGTGAGGAGTACATGAATGATGCTCAAAAAGAGCACTTCCGTAAGATCCTGACTGCTTGGCGTGATCAATTGCGCTCTGAGGTCGATCGTACCGTTGGCCACATGAAGAGCGAAGCTGCTAACTTCCCAGATCCAGTGGATCGTGCCTCCCAAGAGGAAGAGTTTGCTTTAGAGTTACGCGCTCGTGATCGTGAGCGTAAGCTCATCAAGAAGATTGAGAAGACCCTGCAAAAGCTGGACAATGATGAGTTTGGCTATTGCGAAAACTGCGGTATCGAGATTGGTATCAAGCGTCTTGAGGCCCGTCCAACTGCCGATCTGTGCGTCGATTGCAAGGCTTTAGCCGAGATCAAAGAAAAGCAATTAGGCGACTAATTTCCAACATTGCCCTTGTGGTCTTAAGCCAACCGTGGCTGCTCTAAATTGCACTTTTAGCAAGCTGCGCTATTGAAGATAGCGCGGCTCCATACTGCTCAATATTGCGCAGCATTGCGCGGTATTAACACCTAGCCACAGGCTGACTCTCAGCTCTTAGGCTCTCTGGGCCTAAGAGGGGGTATCATCTCAATCATTGCCTTTCCTTGCTTTGCGCAATACTCTGTCACCCCCAAGCGCAGCCCTTCTCTCTCATGGTCTCAACATCCTCTCCTCGTACCCCAACCAGCTATCGTGGTCGTTTTGCCCCTTCTCCTACCGGACGCTTACATTTAGGCTCACTACTCAGCGGCTATGGTGCTATGTGGCGTGCCCGCTCCCAAAACGGAACATTTTTAGTACGCATCGAAGATCTCGACTTTACCCGTTGCACCACCCTCAATCTAGCTTTGATGTACCACGACTTGCAGCTCTTTCATCTGCTGTCAGAAGAACAGATCCTTGTGCAAGGAGCCGACACCGAGCCCTATGAGACTGCCTTAGAGCACATGCTGGCAAGCAAACAAGCCTACTACTGCAACTGTACTCGCGCGCAGCTTAAACAGCGTCCTTGCAGCTGCAATACACCAGAGCAACAGGCCTATCTCCAGCAGCTCAGAGCTCAAGAGCAAAACAAACAAGCCTCTTGTCAGGCTGCGCCTCAGCAGGCTGTGCCTCAGCAGGCTGCGCCTATGGCCATACGCGCTGACTTTAAACAGCAGCTACAGGTCGAAGCTTTACAAAGCTTCTCTGACGTACATTTAGGCCTCATTAACCAAACTAACTTCCAGTTCTTACCGCAAGAGCTGGCCTTAAAGCGTAGTGACGGCTGCTATGCCTACAATCTAGCAGTGGTGGTAGACGATCATCGTCAAGGCATTACCGAAGTGGTACGCGGTGCAGATCTCTTAGAAACCACTTTCCTGCAACTGGCTCTCTACCAAAGTCTGGGTTACACCCCACCGGTGTTTTGTCACTTACCCCTGCTAACAGATGACTCGGGCCAAAAGTTTTCTAAGCAGAACCACACCACCCCTGTCATCATGTCATACAGCCCATTACAGGCCGCCTTGCTCTGTTGGCAGTTGTTGCAACCGCATCAAGTTGCAGCCCTCAATGACACCGCTGCGCCAGTCATCGCCGAGCTAGAAGAGCTCACCGCCGAGCTCAAAACTATTGCTGCCACCATCATGCAGGCACATATCGATGACGACCAATATGCCAAGTATGCCAAGGAAGTACTCGCAACCTCACTTCCTCTTGCAGCAAAGCAGCTCCAGCATAGTGCATCTCAGCTCTGGCCAAGCACTGACGGCGATATTGAGACCTTTATCCTCAATAGCTTGCTCTATGCAGGCTGGCAACAGCAGCAGATGCCACAACACATCACGCTCTCTTCTGGAACTGGTAGTGGCTATGGTGTGTACAGCGAATATAGTTGCAACTTCCCAACTTTTGGCGAGTGGCTGCTCAACTCCTGTACCTCACACCCTGAGTCATCTATGCAGCAAGTAAGCGCTTGCAGCAAGCACTATTACGAGGCATTAGAGCAACTTCATCAATGTTGTGGACAGCTCTTTGAGCTCGCGCAGATGCCTAAAAAATCAATTGTGTTATAATTCGCGATGATTTTAGGAGCTACAGTACCGCGCGGTGGAGAAACCAACATTACCGTTTCTCAACCCAGATCCAAGTATCACCTCCTGCGTAGTGAAAGGGTGCATGCTTGTTACTCTAAGTGCGGTTAATGCGACAAGGAGGCTTCTATCTCCCCTTTTAAAAAATCACCTTTGCTGAGCAAAGAGGTGAGATAGAAGTCTCTTTCTCCACTTTTGGCAGTACTGGTCAACCTAAAACATCGGTCAAGTCATTTGCCTACCTAAGACAAGTGACCATGACTTAGTATCTTGGACTTTTCCATTACCTTAAACGAGCCCTTGCCCTGTCCGTAGGCCTTTTGGCCAGACGCGACCGGCCAAGACAGCTTTCCTTAAGGTAAGCGGTTTTCCGTGCCGTCTCCGGCCCATAAATAAAAGCAAAATGACGCCACTCAGTGGTAACGCCACTTCGTGGCTATACCTATATCAGGAAACATTTTGCTAGGCTTATGTTGTGCCTCTGCAGTCGCCACCTACCTTGGATGAAAAAGCCCCAAGCTCTACCCTGTCAAATCATCCTCTGTCCACTTGCTGTCTCACGATGGTTTTTGACCGATTATCACAGGTTAATCTGCAACCAAGACATTCACTTTATCCTCGCCGTCTGTGCTAAGAATAGCGGTAAGTGCCCACATGCACTGCACTTACTCTGAGATGGCAAAGGGACAACTAGAATAGTAGAGTATTGCTGGACTTGCACTAACAGCTTGCACCTAAAGGTTACGCCTCTAGGACTACACAGACATAGGCCAAAGCTTTTCCTAAAGCTTGCTCAGTCTGGCAGCTGTCAGCTATGTTCTAGCCACAGCAAAGCCTAGCTCAGCCTAGCTTAGACCGAAGCTTGCCCCAAGAGCGGCAATTCCCACTAAGCGCCATAGGGCTAGCTCAGATTACTCCCTACTCTGTGCTTTGTGCATTGTGCCTCGCGCACTATGCTTCGTGCACTGTGCCCTGTTTCTTTTATGGGCTCTAGTCCTGTCTTTATGTGAGGCTATGAAGTGGATCTAAGTCAGCAGCTAACCTCGCTCCACTCCGAGACTTGAGGTATACGAAAATTTCTGCCTTAAATCCAGGTCTAAACGACCTCTTAAAGAAAAATAAAGCTCAGGTGGTCAAGAATGGCCAGCAAAAGCTTGTGTTGACTGCCGATCAGCACCACTTACCTACCGAGAAGATCTCGAAAAGTGCCGTCAAGGTCATTAAGCGTTTAAAGCAAGCAGGCTTTGAGGCCTACTTAGTAGGTGGCGGTGTGCGTGATCTCCTGTTGGGTAAAACCCCAAAGGACTTTGACGTCTCAACCAACGCTACCCCAGAGCAAGTGCGACGCCTTTTTAACAACGCCCGCATCATCGGCCGTCGTTTTAAGATCGTCCACATTATCTACAACAATGAAATCATTGAGGTCACTACTTTCCGTGGCGGCAATAGCACCCAATTACAAGTAGATACCCCAATTTCCCTCAATGGCAAGCGCTATGAGGTGCAGGTCAACCCTGATGGCATGCTGGTACGTGACAACAGCTATGGCACCAACATCAAAGATGATGCCCAGCGTCGTGATTTCACCATCAACGCCATCTACCTTGATATCCAAACTGGTGAGCTGATCGACTTCCATGGCGGTCTCTATGACCTCACCCAAGGTGTGATCGATATCATCGGCGATCCTGAGACCCGTTACCGTGAAGATCCAGTGCGCATTCTGCGTGCTGCACGCTTCAGCGCTAAGCTCGGCTTTAAGATCTCTAAGCGTACTGTGCAGATGATTGGCCCATGCGCCAACCTGTTGCACTCTGTGGCCCCTGCCCGTATGTACGATGAGGTCAACAAGCTCTTCTTAACCGGTCATGCTCAGGCTACCTTTAAGGTCTTAACCGCCTTAGGCTTATTTACACACCTGTTCAGCATTTCTCCAATGCTGCTCAACTCCAGTGTCTGCCGTAGCTTCTTAGATCATGCCTTTGCCAGCACTGACCAGCGCTTCAAAGAGAACAAGTGCAATAAGCCACACTTCCTCTATGCCATTGTGCTGTGGAATGAGTTCATTTGGAACTTCTACCAACAGCGTGACGAGCTGCTGTTAAGCGCTGATGACATCAACTACAAGGATCTGATCTCCTATCTGGCCTCTAAGGTCGTGATCCAGCAATATCAGATCACTGCCATGCCAGAGCAGATCATCAACTCCATCGCCTTATTGTGGCGTCTGCAGTTCCTGCTGGAAACCAAGGAGCCAGATAAGTATGTCCGTGAGACTACTTCCTACCATGCTTTCCGTGCAGCCTTTGATCTGTTCAAGCTGCGTGCTGAGTTTGATCCAAATCTGCGCTCGCGCGTGGATTTCTGGCAGCCTCACTATGATCGCTGCAAGGCCGAGTCTGAGCGTCGTCGCTTAAATGACCAAAACCGTCAACCAGAGCGTCGCTCCAATGGTAACGAGGGCTCAAACAGCCGTCGTAGCCGTCCAGAGCGTCGTGATCGCAGTCGCGGCTTTGGCAATAGCGCTCCACGTCGTGATGGTGCAGGTGATCAAGAGCGTGCACAGAACTTCGAGGAGAATGCCGCTAGCCGCCAAAAGCGTATCAACAAGGCCCGCTCGTGGCGTCAGGCTATGAACTTAGAGCCTTAGTTGTAGCGCCCGCCCCAGCCAGCCATGGCACAGCCATGGCTTACTGCCATGGTGTGCTGTAGCGCGCCATGGCGGGCTGTTAAGGCTGTTTTTCATGAGGCCAAAGCCCTGCTTTGGCCTTTAGTTTTTTCTTAATGCCTCGAGGTCTCATGCAAGCTATCATTGCCCTTGGCGCTAACCTTGGAGATCCATGTGCCACCTTGCAGCAAGCGGTGAATGAAATCCAAGCTCTGGACAATGTGCAGGTGACAGCCGTATCTTCGCTCTACCGCACCAAGCCGGTGGGGTATGCAGATCAAGACGACTTTATTAATGCTGTCATCACCGTTGATACCACCTTGCCACCACTAGAGCTCTATCATCATCTTGCAGCCTTAGAACAAAAGCACCATCGGGTACGTCTTTTTAAGAACGGCCCCCGTACCTTAGACCTCGATGTGATCGCTTGTGAGCAATTGCAAAGCAACGACCCAACGCTCACCTTGCCACACCCTCGAGCTCAAGAGCGCGCTTTTGTCTTGGTACCTTTAGCTGAGATTGCACCTGACTTTGTGTTTCCTGACAGTGGCCTCTCGGTAGCTGCTGCCTTAGATCGCATAAGTGAAGCCGACAAAGCAGATATCGTCAAACTGAGCTCGCCTGCTCTGCAATAACTTTTCCTTTTTCCTATGAGTGATAACGCCAATATTCGACTGATTGTGGGGCTCGGTAATGTGGGTAGCAAATATGCCCATACCCGCCACAATATGGGCTGCGACCTGCTGGACATGCTCGCAGCTGAGTACAAAATCGACCTGCGTCCTGAGAGCAAGTTCTCCGGCATGTTAGGCACTGGCCGTATTGAGGGCCATGAAGTACGTTTGCTCTTCCCTACTACCTTTATGAATGAATCCGGCCGTGCAGTTGGAGCAGTATGCAACTTCTACAAGATCGCTCCAGAGGAGATCTTGGTACTGCATGACGAGCTCGATTTGCAACCTGGCCAGCTTAAATTAAAATTTGGCGGTGGTCTTGCAGGGCATAACGGCTTAAAATCAATCAGCGCACATTTAGGGGGCAGCCAAAACTACTACCGTCTACGGATTGGTATTGGTAAAGGCCCTGATACCTATTCGTGGGTTTTAGGACGTCCAGCGCCATTAGATCGGGCTTTAATTGACGAAGCACTCCACGCAGCAGCCATTCATATTGGCAAGCTGTACACCTTGGGGCTAGCCAAGACTACCAGCGCCATCAACGGTTTTAAGCCACAAAAGTACGATCTCTAGCCTCACGTCCGCGCCAGCGCTGGGCGCTGCTGTCGCGCAAGCGCTATCGCGCATGCGCTGCGGCTCAGTCGCAGCGCAAACGCTGCTGCTTTTTCTTCTTTCTCGGAGCTTTTAGACATGGGTTTTAACTGCGGTATCGTCGGTCTGCCTAACGTAGGTAAGTCCACCTTATTCAACGCCTTAACCAAAGCTGGCATTGCCGCTGAAAACTTCCCTTTCTGCACCATTGATCCTAACACTGGTATTGTGCCAGTTCCTGATGAGCGCTTAGACAAGATCGCTGCTATCGTTAAGCCTGCCAAAGTTGTTCCTACTTCCATGGAATTTGTGGATATCGCTGGCTTAGTTAAAGGTGCAGCCCAAGGTGAAGGTCTAGGCAACAAGTTCTTATCTAACATTCGTGAGACTGATGCCATTGCCCATGTGGTGCGCTGCTTTGATGATCCAAACGTGATCCACGTTAATGGTAAAGTCGATCCAGTGAGCGATGCCGATGTGATCAACACTGAGCTGGCCTTAGCCGACTTAGAAGTGGCTGATAAAGCTTTACAGCGCTTAGAAAAGCGTGCTCGCACTGGTGGTGATAAGGAAGCCTTAGCTCAGGTTATTGCCTTAGAGAAAGTAAAGCCAGCCTTAGAAAAAGGCCAGATGCTGCGTGCCGTTGAGTTTACCAAAGAAGACTTACAGGCCATGCGTGGCTTTAACTTCTTAACCTTAAAGCCAATGATGTACATTGCCAATGTCTCTGAGGACGGCTTTGAGAACAATCCATACCTCGACGAGCTGCGCGCTTTTGCCGAAAAGGAAAAGTCGATCGTAGTGCCAGTTTCGGCTGCCATTGAAGCTGACTTAGCCTCGATGGAACCTGAGGATCGTCAAGAGTTTATGGAGAGCATGGGCTTAACTGAGCCAGGCTTAAACCGTGTGATCCGTGCTGGCTATCAGCTCTTAGGTCTGCAGACCTTCTTTACCGCTGGCCCAAAGGAAGTGCGTGCTTGGACAGTTCCAGTTGGTGCTACTGCTCCACAGGCTGCTGGTAAAATCCACTCTGACTTTGAGCGCGGCTTCATTCGTGCCCAGACCATTGCCTATGCTGACTTCATTGCCTACAACGGTGAGGCTGGTGCTAAGGAAGCTGGCAAGCTGCGCTCTGAGGGTAAGGATTACATCGTGCAAGACGGCGATCTCTTTGAGTTCCTCTTCAACGTCTAATTTCCCCCCAGTTCTCTTTTTGCTCTAAGGCCAGCACCAAAAGGTCTTAGAGCCAACAGGCCAGAGCGCAAACTCTGGCCTGCGTTTTTTCTGCTGCACAGCTGCTCACGCAGCTGCCGCCCAGCTGCCCATGCAGCAGCTAGCGCTGCCGCGAGAGCGGCTGCGACTAAATAGTCTTGAGGACAGGAGCAGGTGCAGCCACCTGTGCAGTACCTGATGCAGCGCCACCAGCACCAACTGGCGCAGTGCGCGATAAGTCCTGCTCATAGACATAGCAGCGTAAATAGCTGTTGAGATAGTGGTCATAGCCCTCAATGTGGCTCAAAGTAAAGTCCATAGCCACATCTACCACGCGCTCCATTTGCAGGCGATCATAGAACTGATAATCACAGCTGCTATCAGTCAACAAATAATAATGCCCAAAGCCCTGCTGTCTTAAGGCAGCTTCACCAGCCTCGGTCAACTTACGGCCAATACCCATACGCTTGGCATGCGGCGAGACGATCAGGAGCACAAACTCTGGCCACTGGGCATGCGGAGCCAGTTTACGCAGCTTGTGGTAGTTATTGATGAACATAGCGTTAAACAAGCGCGAGATCTTGGCCTTAGGGAATAAATACAGGCCACACAGGGCTAAGCGCTCTAAGCTATTGCACTGCCAGCTAGACCACTTGCTGCGCTCAATGATAGGCTCATCCACCTTATTATCTAAGGACAGCAAGCCCATCATCTTGCCTTCATCGTTTTCTGCCACTAAGCAAGTAGTAGCTTGTGAGATGTAGTGCAGACCAAACTGTGCAGCACTCATGTAGCCGATCAGAGGTGGATCATCAAAAAACCACGAGTCATAAATGAGCTGCAACAGATCACGCCAATCTTGTTGCCAATTAAACTCTCTTATGTGTATCTGAGCTTGGCTCCCCATAAAACTCCTCTTTTCTCCTGAGCTTTCCCCAGCACCGCACGGTACTGGTGCTGGTGCTGGTGTAAGCAGTACACGGTACGCAGTACTCGTACTGCGCAATGCTGCGACACGCAGCGCCACGCTGCTGGTGCAACGATGCACTCGCAGCGCTGGCTCGCAGCGCTCAACTATTTTTCCGTAACTTCGCGGTTTCATGTATACACAAAATTATAGCTATAGTCATAGTCCTAAATATGCTGATGTATAAGCCATTTTTAGGACTTTACTTTTTCAATAACAGTGAGTATGTGTTATCTACATGTGCTGTTATTTCTGCGGAGAAATAACATGTCCAAGACAGCACATCATCCACACGTTCGTTACCCATTCGTTCGCAGAAGCACCGTTATGTGGCCTCGCAGACGGGGTCAAGAGATATGACTGTGTAAACATTTTGACCGTAAAAAGCGCGAAGTTACGGATTTTTGCAGACCCCAAAAACGACAAGCCCAAGCTCGGGACATGTGTCTCTTGCTTGGGCATTGGCAGTGGCTTGAGCTTCGGCCTTGAGGCCGCTGCTTCGGCCTTACTTGGCAGTGTCGAACTTGACGTAGCGATTAACAATAAAGATATCGCCCTTGATCTGCTCTAAAACCAGCTCACTAGCGCTTTGGTCAATAGCACTTAAAACACCATCCTTGGAGGATGTGCCCATGCAGACCATACGAGCATCGAGCTTAGAGCATACCTTAGGGATCATCTCATCCACACGGCCTTCGGCAATATGGCAACGCTCCTTTGGCAGATTGTGCTTGTCAGCAAAATCATACAGCTCAGCGGCATGGACATCTGAGCGATGTAAAGGTTTGGAATTACCTAAGATAATTGAGCTCTTGGTGTTGCCAGACATCAGACCACGGTGAATAGGAGGGACGCAATTTAACACATGCACTTCACCGTTAAAGTGCTCAGCAAAGACAGTGGCAGCAGTAATGAGCACTTCATCGATAAACTTCTCATGCGAAGAGTCTTCAAAATCGATGGCCAACACAATAGCACGGCCCAAACGCTGAGGGGCATTTGGATCCTTAACCACCAACAGAGGCAGAGGGATCTTGCGCATGACCTGAGAATCGATTGGAGCGACAAAGAGGTCTTTTAAGGTATTGCGCTTATTAGCCGAAATAATGGCCAGATCAAAATGCTCAGCTTTATCCTCAGCATATTGGCAGAAAGCCTCGGCTACGTCCTTAGCAAAGACAATGTGATTCTTGTGATGAGTGATGCTTGGATAGCGTTGCATTAAAGTATTGAGCTCACGCTCAGTGCTTTCCCGCACAGTCTGCTCTTGGTCAGGGGCCACATCACGGATCACGCGCAGTAGCACCACCTCAAGATCAGGCATAAAACGAGCGAACTCTGCGGCACGGACTAGCGCAGGTTGCTCTTCAGTGGGCTTAATCAGCACTAACACTTTATAGGACATAGCATCTCCTTATCACGCAAAAGCGAGCGTTCAATTAGTCACGAAAATTAACTCGACATCCCTCAACCATTATGGCAAGCATTCCGGCACAAAGAAAAGCTTTTGCTGAAATAATTTGACATGCGCAAAATTTTTGCGCCACTTTTTCACAAGGGCATACGCTTCTGAGGCAAAGACAAGCGCGGATGAGGGGATTATTCCTCATAGCTCAATCTGAAACAGTCGCGCTCTCTCCGCATCCGCACGGGCTCGCCGCCCCAGCGCAGTCTCACCGCGGCCTCACGGTATCACCGCACCCGCGCGGAGACACCGTGTGGTGTCACCGCGTAGTGTCACCGTGCTTGCGCAGGCACCGCGCTGGGGAGCGCGGTAACGCCGTTGCCAGAGCCTTAATTCACCCTATTTTTCGCGGGCTAAGTAATCGCCATGGCAAATGTATTGGTAGGTGGTCAGCGCATCCAGAGACATTGGGCCACGTACATGCAGCTTTTGTGTGGAAATAGCCACCTCTGCACCCATGCCAAATTGACCGCCATCAGTAAAGCGTGTAGAGGCATTGATGTAGACACAAGCTGATGGTACTGAGCGGGCAAACAGCTCGGCATTTTCAAGGTTATTCGTCAGAATGGAATCTGAGTGAATGGCCTTATGCTTTCTGATGTGCAGGATAGCGTCGTTAATGCTATCTACCAGCACAATGTTCATCTGCATACCCAAGAACTCGGTATTGAGATCATCTGGAGTGCACTTGGTAAGGTATGGGTACTCTTTAAGGAAATCAGCGATCTCACCATGCACGTGCAGCAATACCTTATATTTAGCCAGCTCTGGGGTCAGGTTGTGTAACAAGGACACGGCACAGCCACGATGTACTAATAAGGTATCCAAAGCATTGCAGGCCGAAGGCTTTTGCACCTTAGCGTTAACGATCACTTTGACGGCACGCTCAATATCAGCGGAGCTATCTACGTAGATATGGCTGACACCAAAGCCACCCACAATCACCGGAATAGAGGAGTGTTGCGCACACATACGGTGTAACGATTCACCGCCACGAGGGATGATGACATCCACAAACTCATCTAACGTGAGCAACTGATTCACCAAATCACGATCGGTGGATTTGATGAAGTTAACGCTATTGTGTGGCAGCGAAGCATTAGCAATAGCCTCTTCCATGATCTCATACAAGGTGAGATTGGTCTTAAAGCACTCTGAACCGCCGCGCAAAATACAGGCGTTACCTGACTTTAAGCATAAGGAAGCAATATCCACCGTCACATTAGGACGGGACTCATAGATCACTCCGACGACACCTAAAGGCACAGTACGGCGCATGATGGACAAACCAGAAGGCACGGTATAGCCATCGAGGATACGACCAACAGGATCAGGCAAAGAGATCAGCTTTTCGATGCTATCAATCATGTCTTGATAGCGGCTATCGTTTAAGGTCATGCGCTCAATCATTGGCGCTGGCAGACCACGTTCTTGGGCCTCGACCACTTCCTTAGCGTTGATCTCTAAGACGAAGCTCTTCATCTTTTTCATCACGCTAGCGATATTGGCTAAGGCCTCGTTTTTCGCCTCGGTCGAAGCTAAAGCTAAATTTTGACTGGCAATCGCTGCATCGTAGCCTAGTTTCTTTAAATCAACAGTGCTATCCATGTTTTTATCCCCACGGGGCCAAATGGCAAATGGCAAATGACTGCTGGGAGCTGTTATAAATTAAATTTTGGTGCACTGATAAAACAGAGCAACAGCCATAAGAGAGCGGTTTTAGACTACCTCAGAAAGGTGCATTTTAAGCCGCTGGTTAATTTATAACAGCTCCCTGCTTAACTAGCCAAAGCCCCCTCATTAAGCTCAAGCCAGCGCTTCACAAACCACAAAACAAACTGAAAAATGACGTAACTCTCTTGAACCAGAGATTTTTGTGGCAAGGCCCTTGCCAAGGCCATTACATAGCCATCAATTGCTCCAGAGTTACCATCGCAAAAATAGCTCAATCGCTATTTTTAGCCAACGCTTTGTCTTAGGCTAGCACTAAATCATTGCGGTGGATAGCTACACCATGCGAGAATCCGAGCTTGTGCTCAATCTCGTCACTCTGACAGCCACGCAACAGCGCGCACTCATTGGAGGTATAGCGAACAATACCTTTACCAATGGACACACCATCTACAGAGACGATCTCCACCACTGCACCACGTAAGAACTCGCCTTGCACTTCTTTAATGCCTGATGGCAGCAATGATGAGCCACGCTCGACTAAAGCACGCTGCGCGCCAGCATCCACCACAAGCTTACCGCTTGGCTTGGTAGTTGAGGCCAGCCACACCTTACGCAGCTCCATTGGTGAAGAATTGGTTCTAAAGAAAGTACCCTCACCACGATCTTGGATTAAATCCAGCATAATGCTTGGGTCATGACCTGAGGCAATGATCAACTCGACGCCACCTTTAGTAGCAATAGAGGCTGCTTTTACCTTGGTGGCCATACCGCCTGTACCCAAGCTCGTGCCCGATCCTCCAGCCAGCTTGTAGATCATCTCGTCAATCGTGGTCACTTCACGGATCAACTTAGCCTCAGGATTGGAGCGAGGGTCTGAGTCATAGAGGCCCTTTTGGTCGGTGAGCAAAATGAGCTTATCAGCTTCGATGGCACAGGCCGTGATCGCACTTAAGGTATCGTTATCACCCACCTTAATTTCGGCCGTCGAGAGGGCGTCGTTTTCATTGATCACTGGCACAATGCCATTGTCGAGCAGCGCAAAGAGCGTATCGCGTGCATTTAAGAAGCGCTCACGGTTCTCCAGATCGGCACGGGTCAAGAGCAGCTGACCGATGTGAATATCGTAAATAGAGAACAGCGACTCCCAGACCTCAATGAGGCGTCCTTGACCAACAGAGGCGAGCAGCTGCTTAGAGCTCAGTACGGGAGGCAAGGAGCTGGCATTTTTCACCACCTCACGACCGGCAGCCATAGCGCCGGATGAGACTAAAGTCACCTTATGGCCTTGAGCTTTCATCTGAGCAATCACGCGCACGATCTCAAGCATGTGGGCGCGATTGAGCTCTTTTTTACCAGCGGTCAGCGTACTGGTACCCAGCTTAATCACGATACTCAGACTTTGCTGATGCTGGTTGTGGTGGCCAAAAGCCTTGCTAGAATCCGTCATAAAATCTCAAAAAACACACGAAAACTACAATTTAAGGAACAATGGATGTGGCAAGGCAGAGCAGTTGCTCTGCTATGCCTTGGCAGCGCTACTAGGCATACGATAATCGCGCATGCTCTGGCTTTTAAAGCAGCTTGTCCTTAAAGAACTCACTGATGTTATAGAAGATCTTTGGTGCGATCTCCGACACCCGCATCTTCTTAAACACGATATTGATATTATTCGGAAATACGCGCTCTACGAGCTCATGATCATCATTAAACTTGAGATCAATTGGCATAAAGAGCGAGAGGCAATCAGTCTTCACCTTAGAGCTAAAGCTGATCAAACCCTGTTTCTTCAAAGACAGGATCTGCAGCTGAGGCACAATGGTTGACCACGAGCTGGCATCTAAGTTCAGGCGATTAGCCAGTGAAGAGCGTGCGGCTAAGGACATACTGTTAAGCAGATCTTGATCCACAAAGGCCGCATGTAACGCAGGGCTCACCATGGCCACTGCTTTAAGC
>DXEV01000173.1 GCA_019114785.1 Candidatus Anaerobiospirillum pullistercoris
AGGAAGCGTCGTAAGATGCAACCACCGAGATGTGAAGACTCACGAGCCCAAGGTCAAAGCCAAAAGCCAGACCAAGGGAACGGGGAAGAGGTCTGACGTAAACTCCTGAGTTGAAACGGTGACGCTGAACCGTGCCACGGCAGGCTAGTCCTGTAGGGCAAATATTAAGGCAGCAATGCTTTAAAATTTGCCCTGCCGAAGTGAAATCAATTTCACTTCGTCAGAAAGCCGTTTTCTGGTCTAGGAGAATCCCCCGTCGTAAGACGGTGGGAGGCTTCAATGTGTTTGCTCGCCTCTAGGACGCGCTAAAAACGCAGCTGCTTTACTGTGCATGTTTTATGTGGAAATGAGCTGCATGGTGCTGTGCCTCGTAGTCTCTTTGTAGTATGGCTGCAAGTCACCCTCATTTGACACTATGCCACTTACCTCACTTTTCCACCTGCCACTGCTACTGCCAATGTCCTAAAGAGAGTTCGCATCAACAGCATCCTTTGCTTCTGTGTGCCATCTCTGCGCTCTTTTGCTTGCAGTTTCTGCACACTGCTTTGTTACCTGTTTCTTTTTCGGAGATTACCCGCAATGAAGCGTACTTTTCAGCCTAATGTCCTTAAGCGTAAGCGCACCCACGGCTTCCGTGAGCGCATGAAGACCGCTGACGGCCGTAAGGTTCTGTCCCGTCGCCGTGCTAAGGGTCGTAAGCGTTTAACCGTCTAGTTTGTTGCTTACGTAACCAATGCCTAATCAAGACTTTCCTCGCTCAAAGAGAATGCTCTCTAGCGAGGAGTACGACCAGGTCTTTAAAAAGCCTGCCCGAGCTGGGTCTAGAGGCTTGCTCATTCTTGCACGCATGAATGACTGCTCTACCCCACGTCTCGGATTAGTTGTACCGAAAAAGGTCTTAAAGCGAGCGGTTTGGCGCAATCGCGTCAAGCGTCTGGTTCGCGAGTCATTTCGCCTCTCTCAAGACTCCCTTCCTAATGCAGATCTGGTTTTTCTTGCAAAGCCAGGTATACGTGACATTAGCGATCGCGATCTAACTTCAACTTTAAATCGGCTATGGGCTCAAATCTCTCGCCAGTTGAACAAACAGCGATCCTCATGATCCGTACCTACCAGAAGCTTCTTAGCCCGATATTAGGACAGCATTGTCGTTTTTACCCAAGCTGCTCTCAATACACCTTAGAAGCTATTCAGGAATGGGGCCTTGCCAAAGGCGTGTGGCTCGGTACCAAGCGTATTTGCCGCTGCCACCCCCTCAATCCTGGGGGAATTGATCCAGTTCCGCGCCGCTCTGACCATCTCCCTGAATCCTCTGATGCAACTCAGGATGAAAACGCAGAGACTGTAAGCTCAGCTTCTAGCAGCCAAGCTTCTAGTGAAGCCCCAGCCAATACTCTCTCTGACACTTTGTCTACTGATCTGCCTCACCAAGAAGTGAAAGGGGATGATAGGGACAGTACACGCACCTCATTAAAGCAAAAGCTTTTACGCTAAAGCCTTTTGGCTAAAGTTTTTGAGAGCTTACGTGTACTTGTGCTCGGATAGACAACAGCTCACTTATTTTCTGCCCCTCTCTTGCACTCTTGCTCCCCTTGCTTGTGCTGATACCAGCTGCGCAAAGAAAGTAAAGTTGGCATGTTCTGGGGTAACCTCAGGCTTAAGACCTTGAGTCTGCGTACACTCAAAAGATCTTTGAGATCTTAAGCCTGAGGGATCTAAGGTATACTTTTAGGATCTCAGCTGTCCTGAGACTAGTTTGCTTTAGAAGAGCAAGCTAGCTTGAGTGCCTGACCAATCTTTGGTCTTGACTGTTATTTGGGCAGCGCAAAAAAGCAAAAGCTCAGTGTGCGGGCTTTTGCTTTTTAGATCCTAGAGCACACCTAATAGGTTCGGCTAGCTCGCTCTAAGAGCGCACTACAAGACTAAAAGCCATTTTGTTGGGGCTTTTTTGCCATGGAACAACAAAGAAATATCCTTTTTATCCTCTTTTTAACGCTTACGCTCTTTATATATTGGGCGTGGGAGCGAGATCAGGTCGTTAGCGAGCAGCAGGCCCAATTACAGGCTCAGCGTATTGAGCAAATGGCCTCTGCTGAAAGCCAAGGCCTCACCGGTGACCTGATTACCTTGCAAAGCGATAACCTGCAACTGACCATTTCGTCAGTTGGTGGCGATATCGTTGATGCTAAACTCTTAAAAGTATTACAAGAGCAAGGCAAGGACGATCCTTTCCATCTCTTAATGAGTGAGCCTCTGTTCGTCTACCAAGCTCAAAGCGGCTTGATTGGCGCAAATGGCCCTGACTCAGTTGCTCGTCCAACCTACACTGCCAGCAGCAATAACTTCACCTTGCAAGATGGCCAAGATGAGGTCAGTGCTGTATTGTCCTTTGAGCAAAATGGTGTCACTTATACCAAGACCTATACGCTCAAGCGTGACTCTTATGTAGTGGACGTGAAGTACGATGTGGTCAACTCCACTGACCAAGCTCTATCCATGGCATTTTATGGTCAGTTAAAGCAGACTGTTGACGCTTCTATGCAGTCCAATTCCGGCCTCTTCATGGTGGCTGGTGCCTATCGTGGTAGTGCTTATTCCACCGCCGAAACTCGCTATGAGAAGCACACTTTCGAGGACTTAGTTGATTTAGCCAACGAAAAATCCTCTCTCAATGTGCCAACTACTGGCGGTTGGGTGTCCATGATCCAGCACTACTTCGTGTCCGCATGGATCGGTGATACTACCGAGGGCGTGAACAATGTGATCTACTCTGGCTCTAGCAATAAGGGCACTGAGGCTATCATTGGTATCCGCACTGAGCCTACAACTATTGCTGCCCATGGTGAGCACGAGTTTAAGGCCTCGATGTGGATCGGCCCTAAGAGTCAGGATGTGATGGAAACTGTGGCTCCTAACCTCGACTTAACCGTCGATTATGGTTGGCTGTGGTTCATCTCCATCCCACTGTTCAAGATCCTTGAGTTCATCCATGGCTTCATTGGTAACTGGGGCTTCTCCATTATTCTCTTAACCTTAGTGGTTCGTGGCGTCTTATTCCCTCTGACTAAGGCCCAATACACTTCGATGGCTAAGATGCGTCTGCTCACTCCTAAGATGCAGGAGCTGCGTGAGCGCTATGGCGATGACCGTCAGAAGTTAGGTCAAGAGACCATGAAGCTCTATAAGAATGAGAAGGTCAACCCATTAGGCGGTTGCTTCCCACTCTTAATCCAGATGCCAATCTTCATTGCTCTGTACTGGACATTAATGGAATCCACCGAGTTACGTCACTCTCCATTTATCTTATGGATCACTGACCTCTCGGTGCACGATCCTTACTTCGTGACCCCAATCCTGTACGGTATCTCGATGTTCTTCATCCAAAAGATGTCGCCAACTCCAGTTACCGATCCAATGCAGCGCAAGATCATCATGGCTATGCCAGTGGTCTTTACCTTCATGTTCTGCACCTTCCCTGCAGGCTTGACTCTGTACTGGTTAGTGTCCAACTGCTTCACTATCTTCCAGCAGATCATCATCTTCAAGTCTTTAGAGAAGAAGGGCTTACACGTTAAGGCCCCAAAGGCTGAAAAATAACAAATACAGCCACTAAAACCACTGAGCTTCTTTAGTCATTGGCGCTAAAAGCGCCATCTAAAGGAGCTGGTGGTAGCAAGTTTTAGCTTGTGCTTCTTCTCAAAAAGAGCCCCAAGATCAGGTTAAACTAGGATGTTAGCCTTAAGCTAAGTACTACTAGTTAACCTATTTTGGGGCTTTTGTGCCTTAAGAAAGCCAAAAGCAAGCTTCGATCTAGGAGCGTCTATGCTTGATTTTTCCGACTCTATTGCCGCTATTGCCACCCCACCTGGGCGCGGCGGTATCGCCATTGTGCGCATCTCTGGTAACGACGCACTAAAAATCGCCCAAATACTCACCTCGCCACAAGCGCTCACCTCTGATGACTCACAGCCTGCTGCATCGGCAGCACCAGCTGCTTCAGCTGAGTCAGCTACAGCAGCTGAGTCAGCTGTACCAAACTTTAAGCCACGTTATGCCTACTTTCGTAAGTTCTACCATGGCACCGAAGCCGTAGACGAAGGTGTAGTGCTGTACTTTGCCAGCCCTCATTCCTACACTGGCGAGGACGTGGTTGAGCTCCAAGGACATGGTGGCAATGTAGCCCCACAAAGAGTGCTGAGTGCCGTTCTCGCGCTCAATAAAGTCGCAGGTATCAAGGTACGTATGGCCGAGCCTGGTGAGTTTACCCGTCGTGCTTTCTTAAACGGGAAGATGGATCTCACCGCCGCCGAAGCAGTTGAAGACCTGATCTCAGCCGGTTCTGATAGTGCTGCCAAGGCAGCTTTAGCCTCCTTAAACGGAGCCTTTGCCAGCCGCTTAGAGCAATTAAGCAACGACTTAACTCAATTCCGTGTCCGTCTTGAGGCTTGTCTCGACTTCCCTGAGGAGCATGAGGACTTCTTTGATTCAGGTAAGGCAGGGGACGAGCTTAATCATCTCCAAGACCTAACCGCTCAAGCTGTAACTATCGCTCATCAAGGCATTAAGCTTAATGAAGGCGCAAGAATTGTGCTGGCAGGACAACCTAATGCTGGTAAGTCTTCGCTGCTCAATGCCCTTGCGGGAACGGAGCGCGCTATCGTCACCAATATCCCTGGTACTACCCGTGATGTGCTTACAGTCAATTTGGAGATTGGCGGCATTCCGGTTACGATCACTGATACCGCCGGTTTACGAGATCAACCAAGCGACGAAATCGAAGCTATCGGCATTAAGCGCGCTTTGGATGAGCTCAAGCAAGCTGATCTTATCCTCCTGATGGTAGACAGCTCTAAGCCTGCTTACGACACGCTTGAGGCTTTAAAGCACATCCAAAAGATCTTTGATAATCCTAAAAACTTGCTAGTATTGAGATCTAAAGTTGATTTACCAGCAGACGAGCAAACTGCTGCGTTACTCAACAGTGAGCCGCTCAAGAACTATGAGCAGATCGATACCAGTACTAAGACAGCTGACGGCTTAGATGCTTTACGCCGCAAATTACACGAAATCCTTGGTGTGATTCCAAGTGAAGGTGTATTTTCGGCCCGTCGTCGTCATCTCAGCGAGTTACAGGAATGTGCAGCCGCACTGGATCGTGCAACGCAAATGCTGACCATGGGTGATCTGGTACTGACGGCGCGTGAAATTGCCTTAGCACAAGAGCACTTAGGTACTATCACCGGTAAGATCACGTCAGATGATATCTTAGGTATTATTTTCTCTACTTTCTGTATTGGTAAATAACACTAACCACCTGACTCACCAGCTGACTAACCAGCTGATGGTGCTTCACTGGTAATAACCAGCATACCGCTAGCGAAGCTAGCGCTAGCTTCGCTAGCACTAGCGTAAGCGCAAGTTCACTGGCTAACACAAAGTCACATCATGTTACGTTGCGTTGCATGATGTGATTTTATGTCTCCACTCTTCGCTACTTTCATTATCTTTAATATCAAAACCAAGAAAGTAAATGGATATCCAAAACTACCACAAGCAGCAAATCATTGCTTGGCTGACTTACAACCCTTATTTTGAGTCCCGTCTAGATAACAGCGACAACCGCGTTTGCTACATCTACCCTCGCTTCTTATTCAACAACGGTCGCTATATTCCAATCGATAATAAACAAGATTTCCCTCAAGTAGGCCGTATCGCCGTGCGTATCCACGGTCAAATCAATGCAGAGGAAGTATACAATCGCCTTGGCCCAATTGTATCGTGCCGCATCAATACTATTCCTATCGCTAATTACAGTGCAAACAACTACTACGCACTGCGCTATAACCCTCAATATGGTCGAGAAGGCTCCGAGATCTGGATGGATCGTATTGACGGCAATATCTTCTATCAAATTCTTAATATCAATCAAACCATTAACGATATTATGCAGAATCCGGAGATCGAATTTCCTTTCGGTATTCCAGAGATCTGCAGTAATAACGTGCTTTTAGGCTGTGAAGATGGCCGTATTTATGGCCCATTTGACTTCACCCAACGCGAAGGATTGATCCAATTAAAAGGCTTAGAGCGCACTGACTACATGGTCGGAGCCTTTAATCTTTATGGTGCTCAAGGCTTAAGCTCTGAGGTGCTGACCTTCTTAGACCAGAATGACCAGCCAACCATCGACATGTTGCCAACCTCCAAGCTACCATCTCCTTACGAGGGCGTGGCTCAGTATGACATGATCGATCAAGGTCACTTGATTGAGGCATTCCTCGACAATGCTAAGAGTCACTTTAACTACAGCCGCAATGAGTTCCGTGAGCTCAAAGCTTACTGTGATCAAGTGCTCAATGGTCAGGTTCATTTAAACATTTCAGAAGAGCGCTACAACCGCTTACACGTGCTGCTGCCTCGTTTATTTGACAACGAAGAGCTCTATCGTCGTCTCTTAGAGACTGTAATTGACAATGACGAGCTGCGTAAGCACTTAATTGCCGATATCATAAATACTAAGAGCAGCGATTTAGTGCGCTCTTTACCAAGCTCATTGCTCAATGAAGTCCGCTCAGCCATCCAAGGCAAGATTGCAGAGACCGTCAAGCACGTCGGCGGTACTGACAATAACGCCACTGAGTCTGATAACAACGCTGATCCAACCAGCAATGGCACAGTCTATAACTTCCTCTTAAATCCTAACATTAAGGAAAATATCGAGGAAATCGCCAACGAAAGCGAGCAATTGCTCTCCAGCCTCAATATCATCTACTCCAACACTGCTTTCATCTCTGATCCTGATGTTGATATGGAAACTATCAATAGCAAAAAGGAAATGAATCCAGAGAATATCAAGCACGCTTTGGATGTAGCCCAAATGCTCCTTGGCTTTGTGAGCAATATGCACCTCATCATTGACGGTGCAATCCAATATGATGAGAGCAAGGATCAGAAGCGTTTTAAAGATTACACCGCGATCAGCGCCCGCTTAGAGCAGGTACAGAAAGATATTCAAGAAAAGTGCAATGCTTTGCGCGGCTCTGATCAGCTCAAAGGCTTCGTTGAAAACTTCGATGCCTCATCCGTTCCTGCTGATGAGAGCTCGGACTCAGCTGCTGCCGCCAGCGCTGCTAGTGCAGCCGCTACTGCTAGCGCAGCCACCGCTGCCAGCGCTGCTCCTAGCGCCACAGCTGTAGCAGCAGCAAACGTAAGCTCTAATGATCCTAATGCCCAAGCTGTGATTGCTTCACTGCAACAGCAGCTTGCTGTACTCAAGCACGAGTGCGAGAAGTACAAGCTCAATGAGCAATTACAAGAAAATATCCAGAGCTTAACCTCGCGCTTAGAGACGCTTCAGTCCTCCATTGCGGACAAGGAAGCAGAGCTTACTAGCGTGCAGACCAAGATCAACGATCAAGGCAAGATCTCAAATGAGATCATCGCTAAGCTGCAAAAGAACGTGGCTAATTACCAAAATCAAGCTAGCACAGCTGTACACCTGCTGGATCAGGCGATTATTAAGACCATCTTGGAAGAAGCTGATCTTGCCTCTTCCTCTGCGCTCAATTTCGCCACTCCAGCTGCATCGGCTGCATCTGCGGCTACACCTGCTGCTGATGCTGCTGCGTCTAGCGCCGCTGCTGACAGCTTTAAACAGCCAACAACAGACGCTAACTTTAATGTAGAGCTTTTAACCCCTGATGCCAAAGTCAGCAACGCCAATCAGATTGTGGAGCGCATCTCTGATTACCTCAATGATGTGGGCAACCGCAACTTAAGCTACAACGAAGTGGCTAACTATCTGATCTGTCTGACCCAAGGTTTCATTACCACCATTGCAGGTGAGCCAGGTACTGGTAAGACCTCGTTATGTAACTTACTGGCCCATGCCTTAGGCTTAGTGCCAGATAGCCAAGATACCCGTTTCATCGAGGTCTCGGTTGAGCGTGGCTGGACTTCGCTCAAAGATCTGATTGGTTACTACAATCCTCTGACCAAGCGCATGGAAAAGAGCAATGCTGAGGTATTTGACGCTTTTGTGCGCTTAAACAAAGAGGCCCAATTTGGCCCTGATGGTGGTGCCTATGATCCAAGCAAGATCGCCCCATACTTAATTCTGTTGGATGAGGCTAACTTAAGCCCAATCGAGCACTACTGGGCCGCCTTCTTTAGAAACTGCGACTTCAACAGCAATAACCGTCGCTCCATCAATTTAGGTGGTAATGCCACTTGGTTGCTGCCAGAGCATCTGCGCTTCTTAGCTACGGTGAACTTTGACCACACCACCGAAGAGCTGTCGTCGCGTTTCTTAGATCGCAGCTGGGTGATCACTTTAGAGCCAACCTCTATTCAATTAGATGCTGAGGATAATATTCCTGAGCAGGCTCCAAGCATGATCTCTTTTGCTCACCTGCAACAGGCCTTTAATCCTTTAATTGGCGTCAAGCTGGATGAGGCTCTCATGGACAAGTGGCAAAACATCCAAAACATCTTTGCCAGCGACAAGTGCGCACTGCCAATTCGTCCACGTAACCTGATGATGGTGTACAACTACTGCTTAGCAGCTCAGCAATGCATGCAGCGCAATACACCAAACACCAAGTATGCGCCACTTGATTATGCAGTAGCTCAGAAGATCCTGCCTACCATTAATGGTACCGGCGAGCGCTACAAGCTATTAGTCGAAGAACTGCTTAAAGAGTGCAACGAGCAATACATGCCGCTGTGCGCTAAGCACTTAAAGCGCATTCAGCGCAATGGTGGTGCCGATTTAGGCTTCTACCAGTTCTTTGCCCGTTAAGCCCCTAGCCGTTACAACCCTTTGCCCACAAGCCATAGAGCGCTCAAGCTCTAGAGCTTGCTCTACCATGGCCATTCATATGGCTATGGCCATAGTCATAGCCATAGCCATGGCCATGGCTATCTCCTTAGCTATTACCATGGCTATCTCCATGGTGATAGCCATGACTGCTACTGTTGTAACGGTGCCTAAGTGTTGTGGACTTAACTTTTTGCGTTTAGCCTAAAGGTACCACTTATGGCCCAACTTTTTGCCATTTTGCACAGTCTGGATAATCCGAACAGTCCTCAATCAGACTTGCATTTACCGCTGTCGTTGCAGGCCCCCAATAAAGACCAGCTTGATCTCTCTAAGTGCCCTCACGTCTATGAGAATGGCCGCTATGATATGACCATCAGGCTTGACCTAAATGACTTAGAGCAAGAGCTCAATCGGGCTGCACAATTAGCTAGTGAGGACAAAGCTAAACTTCAAGAGAGCTCCAACTCCCTTCTTTTAGGTGAACAAGATAAAAAGCGTGCCCGTCTGCAAATGAACAAGATCTCTGATTACATAGATCTCGATTCAGAAGAAGCAGAAGATGAGGACAGCCCTTTTATCAACGATGACGATGACTCCAGCACCGATGACGATCTAGACAGCGCAGCCGATATCAATGCTGTAGCCTCAGTCTATACCGGCAATGTCTCCTCCAACAGCATCACCCGTCAAACGCAAGCCTATAGTGTGCGCAATGCTATGGGTAACTATAAGCGTGTGGTCGAGGTGACCATGGAGATCAATGCTCAACCAAAGGCCGCCTTTATCTTTGATCTAGCACAGCCCCCACATCTCGTGGTGGGACAGGCTATTTTTAAAGAGACTGGTGCCAACAGCAATAACCAACCATTTTTGCTGCTCTATGACGTGATCTCACTGTGCTTTATCGTTAAGTTTAGCGATAACCAGCGCATTCCGCTGTACTCGGGTTTCTTGCTCTGCGCCAATAACAACGAGGAAGAAAACGAAAACATCAACCAGATCTTGCTGGAGCTGACAGAGCTTGATAATGACTACATTTTGGATCTGATGTTCCAAAATCAGCAGTATCAGGTGGAGCGCAACGACTATAACGACTACAGTGACTACAACGCTCACCGCTCGTACAAGTCCTTAAACTCCTATGTCAACCTGCTGGAGTTGGTCTTACATTGCTACAAGAACAACTTTGCATCGTTTAAAGCGATCGCCAAACACGTCATTGTTAAGGACTATGCCGAGCTGCCTTTTAATAAGGTGCGCACCATTACTCACAAGAGTAATCACTGGCTGGGCCAAAACCTCGATGTCTTAATGGCAGTGAAGCCTGAAGTTGGCGTCATCAACTACGGCCGCAACTCCTATCTACCACTGAAGATGCAGAGTGAGATCAACAAGAAAAGCTTTGATACCTTTGAAAACCGTGTCGTAGTCGGCTTCCTCAAGATGGTCTTATACAATGCCACCAAGATCTACAACGAGTATAAGGACTTCGTGACTGCTCATAAGACCAATCTCGATACCAATGAAGATCTGCTGGCTCAAGGCCAGTTGATCCAAGCCCAACAGCGTGCAGCTTTAGAGCGCGAAAGCGATCCATACGCCCTATCAGCCCCTGCCACCTCTGCAACATCGACTGCAAGTGACTTAGGCGATAGCGCAGCTCTCCCAAGCCTACAGGCTGATGGCAATGCTTTTAAGCTCAACACTGATTCCAGCTATCAAGCACCAATCATTAAGCTTAAGTATGCACAGCTGGGCTTATATCAAAACGCTTTGGATAAGCTGCAAGAGGCCGTGTCTGAGCTCAACTTGGTCTACCTCAACTATGCCAAGCTCTTTAACTTACGTGATGCGCTCTTAGATTGCTTTCCGCGTAAGGCTAAGGCTTTCCAAGAGCTCAAACCATATGCTCAAGTCTTCCAAACCATTATGAGCTGGTTCCGCTATGGAGACTTTAGCCTTGAGAAAGACATGCTCTTCCTCAATGTGAAGACCTTAGACAAGATCTTTGAGTACTACTGCCTGTATCGTCTGTTGGACATGCTGGTGCAAAACGGCTTTAAACCTCAAGACCGTAACGCCTCCTACAGCTTTGAGTACGTGGTTGATGATCGCATGGTGGACAACGATCCTTTTGTGGCCAACACCTATCACTTGGTGCGTGGCAAGCAAAAGGTCACGGTCTACTATCAGCCAATCATCTCTAACTACCGTTTTGACAATGGTCTTTACGCTTACCGCACCACCAAGATCACCAAGCGTACAGCTCTCAACAACAATGAGTTTAACTTCTACTGCCCAGACTTCATTTTGAAGTTCAACAGTGGTGAGACGCTGCCAGGTGATGATGACTATCTGATCTTTGATGCCAAGTTCTCCCAAGGACGCAACATCATTGCGCACTACATCGACAATCTGATCCAGAAGTATGGCATGGAGACCTCGATCGCGATCTTTAAGCGCAAGAGCTTAAATAAGCAATTGGCCAAACCAGCCACTCCTGAGTTAGATCTGGACAATGAGAGCATCACCTCAGATAGCGAATATGTGTCTGCGGTCGAGGCTCGTGCTGAGCAAAAGCAGCAATACACTGTAGGCTTGGGAGCAATGCCACGTTACCAAGCTCTGCCAGATGATCTTGATAACCTGATCCCTCATGAGGGCTATCTGTACAACAGTGCAGGCACTATCATTCAGACGAGTCCAGAGCAGAATATCATTGGTGGCTATGAGTTTGTCGGCTGTAAGGTGCCAAAGATGATCTTTGCTTTGCAGGGTCGTGTTAACCAGAGGTCACAGGCTCGCCGTAATCGTGTCAACCAAAGCACTAATAGTGCTACTGCCTTTGGGCCAACCCAAAAGCAATACCAAGCCAATGGTAGTTACACCTATGGTGTCAACAATGGCCAAGGAGGCTATGCCTACTATGCGCCAAACCCTGCGCAGCAAGAGCAAACGCAGCCAACTACTCCACCGGTCAAAGACCTAAGGCAGCAGTCAAAGCGTGCTCATGGCCATATTTGGTTCTATCACAACTCGCCGCTGGCACGTAAGTTTCCACCAAACATCTCGGTGGGAATGGTCGAGATGAATACGCAGGTCAATTCCACGCCAGATCTATGGCGAGAGATCATGCGCAATCTGCCATACCTACAAACTCACAAGGATCTGGGGGCTAAGCCGACCCAATCGACTTAGCTCATAGAGTCCACCAGACATCGCCAGACATGCGCTAACAACGCTCACAGCGTTTTTAGCGCTATTAGCGCTGTCAGGCTAGCTTACCCTGCGCTTACGCCCTCAGCACACGCTGAGAGCGTGCGCAGTGCGTCTCACACACCGCTCCTCTCTTCCTCATCCTGCCTTCTTTTCCTAACAACCCTAAGCACCAACACCAAGCCACACCACGCCACGCCACGCCACGCCAAACCGCCCTACTAACTACATTTTTGGCACTGACATCCGCCGTGAATTACCGGCCACCTATAGAGGTGGCGGCTTCAATCTCCATTGCAACACAACCACTAAGAGTAAGAGCTGTCTGCAATGGGGACTTTCTAGTTGTGTTGAGCACAACGGGCGTATTCACTAAACACC
>DXEV01000174.1 GCA_019114785.1 Candidatus Anaerobiospirillum pullistercoris
CGAAGGCATGGATCGCCTTAAGGTGCAGCACTTCACCAAATTGACTGATGAGGAAATGGCAAGCCTCTAAGGCTCAAGTTTACTTGCTGCTTATACAGCAATGGTGAAGCGCATTGGGCTCAAATGCGCCACAGGGCTCTTCTTTTTAGCAGGGCCCCTTTGCGTATTAGCAGTTAGTACATCACAGAGACTCATGCCCTAGCTCAGCAAGGATTAGCCCAGCATGGCAGGGCCTAACGCCAACTAATTTAGGGCTTTGCCAACGCGCTCAGTTCCTCGGATAGTACTGGCTTTTGCGAAGACAGATAAGCTTTTTTGCTAAAGTTCTGGAGGCGGAAAAATGTGGATCGAAGACGACGACAAAATGCGTGAATTTTACCGTCAGAACGAGGAGGCCTATTGGAACGGCGTTCTCGCAACCGCTAAGGCCGAAGGTATTGCTGAGGGTATTGCCGAGGGTGAGGCCATAGGTGAGGCTAGAGGTATTGCCAAAGAGCGAAAGAATCTTCTGGAAGCCGCTCGCGCAATGCTGAACGAAGGCATGGATCGCCTTAAGGTGCAACACTTCACCAAATTGACTGATGAGGAAATGGCAAGCCTCTTAAAGTCCAACTAACTTGCCGTTTATGCTGTAGCGGTAAAGCGCATTGAGTCCAAAAGCGCCACAGGGCTCTGCTTTTCACAGAGCTCCATGTATTTCATCACCGCAACATGCTTGCGCAGACTGTGCTGCACAAGCCAAGCCTAACAACTAACGGCCACGGCCGCCTTTGCCAGCTTTACCAAATTTTGCAGCTTTGCCTTTATGCTGGCCAGAGTTAGTACACGAGCTGTAAGAGAGCTTAAAGCTATTGCCGCCAGCGGCTCCGCGCTTACCACGACCACGATCACGACCTCTCTCACGTAAGGCAGCTTCACGTCCATAGAGTTTACCCTCTGGGGTGAACTTGCCGCGCTCCTTTCCTACACCAGCACCCACATTATCTGCATCGCTCACTGTAGCGCGCGTATCTTTAGCACCTAAAGACAACAGAGTACGACCGGTGCTACCGCTGGCAGCGCCCGCTCCATACGAAGCTGCAACATTACCACCGTTTGCTGCTGTACCTGCACTTGGACGTGACGATACATTCTTACGCTGGCGATTCATGCTGGCACTAAACTTCAGTGGAGTCGTGGCATACTCCTCAGGACGCAATGCTGGCAGCTGAGCCTTAGAGCGAAGACGGTTAACCTCACCTAAAGTCAGCTCACGGAACTGGCCAGACTTCATCTTTGGATCTAAGTCAAAACCGGCATAAGAGATACGGATCAGACGGCTAACTTGCAGCCCAACAGCTTCCCACAAGCGACGCACCTCACGGTTACGGCCCTCGCGTAAAGAGACATGGAACCAGTGGTTACGGTTATCACCACCACGATACTCAATGGAATCGAATTTACCGATACCATCCTCTAAGAGCACACCAGTACGCAGCTGATCTAATTGCTCTTCGGAGACATCACCATAGACACGTACCGCATACACACGCTCAATACCAAAGCGTGGGTGCATTAAGGCATGGGCTAGATCACCATCAGTGGTAAAGAGTAATAAGCCCGAGGTGTTTAAATCCAGACGACCGACATTAATCCACTTACCGATCTCTAAGCGTGGTAAGTGATCAAATACGGTTGGACGATTTTGTGGATCCGAAAGGCTGGAGATCTCACCTTCTGGCTTGTAGTACATCAGGCAGCGGTTTTCGAGCTTACGGCTCTTTGGCGAGTACACAATACGACCATCAATCTTGACGGTAATATTCTCATCGTCGGTGCGGAAACCTAAGTTCACGACCTTACCGTTGACCTCTACACGACCCTCTTCAATCATGGTCTCAAGCGAGCGACGAGAACCAATGCCTGCATTGGCTAACAGCTTGTGCAGCTTAACGCCACTGACTTTTGGATCGGTACCCTTGAGAGCAGCGTTCACCTTAGCTCTTTCGTTTTGTTTAGCCGCATTAGCGCGGGCCTTAGTCTTTAATAAGGCCTGCTCACGATCAAAGCGCTCATCTTTACGGCCACCATTGCCCTTACCACCTTTGGCACCAGCAACACGGGAGCTGAGCTGACGCGAGGAACGAGCAGATGAGGAAGACGAAGCCTGACGCCAATCTTGAGCAGTAGAGCCATGATGAAAGTGCTCAAAAGAGGAGGAGCTTCTGGAAGAGCGACGCTCTTTGATAGCCTTATTACGCATAACTTAAAGAATCCCTTCTTGGAAAATTGCGACTCGACAAAGACCTAAGCAAGCACTTGCGCGGAAAAGAAACCACGCTCTCAGAGGGCTTGCGTGCCCGAAATATGCAGGATCAGAAAACCACTGCAGTAGCACCTACATAGCATGACTATTGACCACGTGTCAGCACAACCAATTACAGCTGCTATCGCCAGACTGTCCAGCAAAGCCATGGCATGGCTATGACAGATCAGAAAACAGAGGTGGCGACATTGGCATTAACGCAAATAGTCACAAAAGCATGATAGCAAGCAGATGACAAGACAAGAGAAAGACCAATAGTCAATCTGGCAAGCAAACGGCACTAGCAACCCTAAACGCTCAGCTTCTAATGAGGTGGGGGGAATAGCTTGAGCAAACGATCCTGTAATCACTCAAGTAGTACAAAAAAGCCAGATATTTTAGTGGCCAATAAACGCTAAAACAAGCCATTTTGTGGCAAAGCAATAGCGCATCATTATGCCATAGAGCTAGGGAAAAATCTTTTCTTGTGCAAAATTCAGCTAAAATACAGCATAGGAGTTTATGTGCCTGAGGACTGGATGCAGTTCAGGCAAGGCATATAGTTTGAGTTTTTCACAGCTTTTCTTTAGGGTACAGGGCATCAGACCTCACTCTTAGTCCTAGCTTAATCACTAGCACGGACAAGCGCAAATTAGAGGTCACGGCACAAGGGGTCATTTGTAGCATGAACTACGATGAGATCAAAACAGTTACAGTATCTCTTTTAGGGGAGAGCTTTACCCTGCGCTGCCACAAAAGCCAAGCTGACTCCTTGCAGCGCGCTGTAGGCAAGATCCAAGAGATCACAGCTCGTATTCTGCGAGACAATCCAAGTTTGACCCCTCAGCAAGCCGCCATTATTGCTGCCATTGAGAGCCAAAGCCAATTACAACGTTATTTGGATACGTCTACTCCTTTCCAAGAGCAGGCGATGCAGCTTATTCACCGCATTAAGCGCAATCTCAACAACCTCGACTCCTAGCCCCTACTCTCTGCCCCTATTACTGGCCCTTAAGGCTATTGACGACAATCCTCATGATTATAGATTTTGCAGCAAAGCTTGCCCGCTTAACACCTCCACCAACAGTAATTTCCACCCCAGAGCGTCCGCTCACCCCAGAAGAAAAAGACTGCGAAAGAGCATGGCGTAAAGAAGTACGTCAACTGATCCGCGATCAACGCCGCAGCCTCACTCCAGAAGAAGTGCAAGATCAATCATCTTTGATCCACAAGCGGCTACTGCAACATCCTTTTTTACAGCAATCACGTCGTATCGCTTCGTACATGAGCTTTGCCGGAGAGATCGATACCCATGTGCTCAACGATCTCTTAAAGGATAGTAACCACCAAGTTGGTCTACCCGTCATCGATCCCGAGCAAAAAGGCATCATGCACTTCTACCGCTACTTAGGTGCAGAGCACTTAGTGGAAAATGCACTCAAGATCCTTGAGCCAAAACAAGACAAAGATAACTACATAGCCCCATCAGAGCTCGAGGTGGTATTAGTACCTTTGGTAGCTTTTGCTCCAGATGGAGCACGCATTGGCATGGGTGGTGGATACTATGACCGTCTGCTGAAGAAAATCCATCCTAAATGCCTGACCATTGGTCTAGCCTATGACTTCCAGCGTTTAGAGCACATCAATATTCAAAGCTGGGATGTACCTTTAGATGAGATCCTGACCCCGACCCAACATTACCGCATTAAGGCCAAATACTAAGTCTGTCCCCGTCATTACGGCTGCAGCCACATGACGGCTGCTTACTGCATTGCACGGAACCGCGCGAGGCCTACGCCTTACGCTATGTGCTATGCGCTATGCAGAAAACTTCACGCATAAAAGGGGTACTCCTTGCCCTGAGCACCCCAATTACGCCCCCATCCTCGGGGAATCTGCTATGAAGGTCTTACGACCTACCACTAATTTTAGCAGCCTTTTAGCCAATCAGCTTAGACAGCTTAGATTGGCGTGACTCTAAACGCTCGGCTCTTAAGAGCGCTTTTTCGGATCTATGTAGGTTTCCTTGTCCTCTGGGGCATTAGCATTAAAGCCAAACTCTCCATCGCGCTGTGAGAACTGCGCATCACGATCCTCAAATTGAGCCCAAGGATCCTGTTCATAGAGACCATCGTCACGCTCACGTCTTGGCTCTTGGTTTTGGTCATAGTTTGGGTTCTGCCCAAACTGGCTTTGCTGCCACTGCTGCTCTTGCTGATTTTGCTGATTTTGGCCAAAACCTTGACCGTAACCTTGACCAAAAGACTGGCCTTGACCAAAACCTTGGTACTGTCTTGCATTACGACGTTGTTGCAGCGGATCTGGGCCAAAGCGATTATCACCCACTGTTCCCGCCTTAGCACAAAGAATCATGACACCAAAGCTGAGCACGAAGCCAATAATCGTCAGAAAAGAGCCATAGGTCAGCAAATCATTTTCTGGGACATTACCATCTTCTACTGCGGCTAAAGTCTCTGGATCCAAGCCACCAGCATAGATCATCAAGAAAATTCCCATGAAGGCGGGGCCATAAGCAAACCACAGCCATTTGCCAGAGTAATTGAGATCATGTAAGCGACGCACTGTCACTGCAATCTGAGCCCATCCGACATACAGCAGGATCGCAATGGTCAGATACATGCCTCCTGGCAGCACGGTTAAGAAACCAATTACCTGCTGCAAAGCAAAAGCAAAGAGGAAAAACCACCAATATTCAGAGCGTGAGGCGCGATCTCGTAGGTTCACGATCTTGTAGCGCAAGCACGTGAGCAAAGACTCTTTGAAATTCATAGGCAATCCGGATCAAAAAAAGGGAGCACGAGGCTCCCTTCTTTTTTAGGTGAAAGCTAAATCTTATTCTGCTGCGGCTTCGTCATTGGAGCCAGACTCAACATCACTTGCAGCTTCCTCAGAGGCATTCTCTGCATCAGAGCCAGCACTAATGGTGATATTGCTTGGTTCAGCATTGGCCTCAGTATCAGTCTCGACACTGGCCTCATCACCAGAGGAAGAATCCTCTACAGCAGCATCTTCAGTGGCAACAGTCTCATCACCCTCAACTGCAGCGTCAGCAGTGTCGGCAACAGCTTCGCTGTCGGTGGCGGCAGCCTCAGCAGCAGCTGCATCGGCAACGGCCTCGCCAGTAGCCTCATCAGTGGCTACATCATCAGAAGCAGTAGCAGCATCAGCGGCGGCATCATCAGTAACCACTTCATCGGTTACATCAGACTCGACACTATCAAGCACTGGGGTATCGCTCTCTACAGTTTCTAAGGCTGGAGCATCATTGGTGGAAACACCCAAAGATGGAACATCAGAATCTAAGGTTGGCACATCCTCAGGGGCTGGAGCGGCAACCTCAGCAGGAGCCGTCTCTTCAATATTGGTGAAGTTACCAGTTGGGGTGGTGTCCTGCTTTTGCAGATAGCCGATCAGCAAGCAGATACCAAAGAAAACTAATGCTAAAAACCAGGTAGAGCGGGTTAAAAAGTTACCAGAGCCAACCGCGCCAAATACAGTGTTAGAGGCACCGGCACCAAAGGAAGCGCCCATACCAGCACCCTTACCTTGCTGCACTAAGATCAAGGCAATAATGGCTACGGAAACTAATAAAAGTAAAACAATAACAATTTCGTACATAGCTTTCAACCACGCACTCTCAAGCTTCAGGCGACTGCATCTCACTGCAAAAAAATACAGAAGAGGAGAACTAGGCAAGCTAGCATGTGCCGCTATAGATTTAGACTCGAGCTTGTGAGCACCGCAAACCGTTTGTCCAGACACGCTGGAAAAAATTTTAGCTGTAAGATAATACCGATCCAAGTCGCGATTTTCAAGCCCCAAGCTTGCTTTTCAGCACATGTCGTCAACACCCTCAGCCAAATCTATAAGAGACCTCCCTACTTTTATCGGATCTTGGCTCCTAGCCACACTTACCCCACCAGCACACATCCTCATTTATGGGCCCTAAATCTCAGAACCAGACTATTTAGAGCCAGGGCATCACAAGCCCAGAGGCAGCTTTAAAACTTGGAGTCTACTGCTATCGCCTCGCTGATCTCATATACACGCGAGCTCCAGTGCCAGATACACTCAGCTGACGCTATCGCCGTTAAAGCTGCTCCCCTCAGTGCAGACTTCTTATTTAGGCGTCTATCTCAGTTGGTCGTTAATAGACGTTGCGCTCATGAACGCAGCACTAAAGCCCGATAAAACTGTGGCTGCTTCGCGACATCCTGATAATGACAAACACATGTAGACGTGTACATGTACTGACATTCAACACCAATTACAACCATTCTTCACCACTCCACCAAACCTAATAGAAAGCATCTTAGCTAATAAGATCTAACCTCTAGTAGTTGATTGTCATAATTGGCATATAAGTTGCATTTTTTTTTTTTGCGCATAAAAATTAGATGCAATAAAATTTAAACTCTTTTCAAGACAGATCTGCGGTCTTTTATGGCCTCAATTATAGTGGATCAAGAGTATGAGGTCAGAGATCAGAGAGCGGTAACAACCTAATCAGCTCGATTAGATCAGTAATTTTGTGACATGTTCCTAAGCGCTTGTCACATTTTTAGTGAGCCCAAGATCATGACCAATCAACCATATAGCGCGAACCACCTCAGCTCTATTGCTACGATCTTAGACAGCGAAGCAGCTCAACAAGCCGCTCAAAAGCCATTTTCCTCTGCCAACATCACTACTCTTGGCGAAAGCTCCACTACTCCCCTCCCTTCTATAGATTCCACCAATGATCCTGCGGTTGCTTCTGTGCAAAGCATGGATTTCCTTGTCGATCTACACCTGTACTCACAAGAGGCTCTAAACGCAGTGCTGTACACCTACAGCGGTAAGTTCTTTGTGGAGCAACAGCGTACCCCTGACGGAAAGTCAGTGCAAGTTAAATTGCTGCTTAAAGACTTTTCCGTCAGCTTAAATGCAAGCGAGCAACGTCAACTGCGTGGTGAGTTTTACCAAAACCTCATCGACCAGCAAGTGCGCATCGATCTCGAGCAACGCTTTGGACACATCCGCGACCTGTTGGTAGCTGAAGCCTTCAAACCAGTTAATCCTTAAGAAGTTCACTTTAAGCTGATCTTACGCTGCAGAGAGAAACACATCATGAGCTACACCATTTTGCCATTACGCTTTATGCGCTGGAGCCCATCCGAGGTCTTTCTGACCAACGAGGTTGGAGAGTATGTGTTTCTTTCCAACGACGATTTTGACGCCTTTGTCCAAGGACGCTTAGAACGCCAAAGCTCTAACGATCAGGTTCCTGTTGACGCTTTCACTGAACTAGAGACCAAACATTTCCTCTGCACCGGCCAGCTCGACAACGTGTTGGCTATGATGGCGACCAAATATCGCAGCAAAAAATCGTTTTTGCAGGGTTTTACCCAATTGCACATGATCGTGCCAACGCTGCGCTGCAATTCCAGCTGCATTTACTGCCAAGTCTCACGTAAACGCCTCACGGACGAGCGCTTCGACATGACGGAAAAAACAGCTGACAACGTCATCAAAACCATCTTTGCAGGCCCATCACCAATCATCAAAATCGAGTTCCAAGGTGGCGATCCTGCTGCCAACTTTAAGCTGGTGCAGTATCTGATTGAAAAAGCCAAGCTGGTCAACATCCTCAAAAAGCGGGTCTTAGACTTTGTGATCTGCACTAATACGACCTTACTGAGCCGTGAGCAGATCCAATACCTGCACAAACACAATGTTGCTATCTCCACTTCTCTGGATGGCCCTCACGATCTGCACAACCTCAACCGCCCTCTGCAAGGCGGTCAAGATCACCACAGCTTACTAATGCAGCAGTTGGCCTTGATCCGTGAGATCTACCAAGACCCAGAAAGTGCAGCCGCTTTGATGACAACCTCCAAGCACAGCTTAGGGCACATGAAAGATATCATCGACGAGTACGTGCGCTGTGGCTTTAACAGCATCTTTTTGCGTGCCCTAAACCCTTACGGTTTTGCCAAAAACTACAAGGAAAAAGTGGCATATCCGATCGAAGACTTTGTGTCTAACTTCATCGAGGGACTCAACTACATCATTGAGCTCAACCTGAAAGGCACTTTTTTCGTGGAAGGATATACGGCTCTACTCCTCAAACGTATTCTGACGCCTTTTGCGACCGGATTTGTGGATCTGCAATCGCCTGCAGGTGCTGGTATTTCCTGTGCCATCTACGATTACGATGGCCGTGTCTACGTATCCGACGAAGGGCGCATGATGGCTCGTTTTAAGGACTACTTCTTCTGTCTGGGTAACGTCAATACTGACTCTTACCAGCAGCTGTTTAATGGCGAGAAGATGCATCAGATGCTACATCACGCTTGCGTCGATAATCTTCCTCAGTGCGCTTATTGCGCCTTTGCTCCTTACTGCGGAGCTGATCCAGTGCGCAATCAGTCTGAGCAAGGATCTATGGTGGGCTTTAGACCGACTAACGACACCTGCCGGAAAAATATGGCTCTGATCCGCTACATTCTGGCTTTGCTTAAACGCAACGACCCTGATCTCAACCGAGTCTTTTGGTCTTGGATCCGCTAAGGGAGTTTTACCATGCGCGAACTTGCACTTCAGTCCCAGACCTTAACCCAAGCATGCTTAGGAAAGATCACGTGGCACAACCCTTGGCTCAAAAGCAAGGACTATATTTGCGTTGCTCCAGAGGCGATCAAGCCTTATCGCTCCCTGCTCACTCTCAGCGCCCGCCCCGAATCTGCACAGATTGCAGGTATGGCCTATGTCAGTGCAGACGAGCTGAACAGCTTAAAAGAGGGAGATGTCGTTTTAGCTGAGCCTCCGCAAGCTGTGCAAGATATGCCAACTCAATCTGGCATATCTGCCGCCACGGCCGAGGCGACAACTGAGACAGCAACAGCCGCCACTAAGGATACGGCTACAGTGGCCACAGGCAAGCTCATAGTCATGCTCGAAGTGGAGACTCGATCTAACTATCTAAGCCTCACTGATCGCTGCAATCACCGCTGCATCATGTGCCCACAACCACCTATTAAGCACGAAAACAGCCGTTTGCAGCAAAACCTGCGATTGATCGAGCTCATGAGCAAGGACACTGAATCTGTAGGCATTACCGGTGGTGAGCCTACCCTAGTCGGTGATGATCTCATCACCATCTTGCAAGCTCTCAAGAAACGAGTCCCTGATGCAGCCATCACGATCTTGACCAACGCCGTGAAACTGGCCGATCTCAACTTCGTTAAAAAGATCGCCCTTGTTGGTAACCACGATCTGCAGATCGATGTACCCCTATTTGCCTCTATTCCTGAGCTACACAACGAGATTGTGGGAGCCAAGACCTTTTACAAGACGGTACAAGGACTCTACAACCTCGCCACTTGTCAGCTGGACATAGGCATCCGCGTGGTGGTGCATCGCCTTAACTATCAGCATTTAACCATGCTGGCCTACTACATCTACCACAACTTCCCTTTTGTGAAGCAAGTGGCCTTCATGCAAATGGAGACCATGGGCTATGCCGAAGAGAACATCAAGCGGCTATGGATTGATCCTTACGATTACAAGGATCAACTCTCAGCCGCTGTGAATTTTCTGCGGCAACGTCGTATCACGACGCTGATATACAACGCTCAGCTTTGCATCATTAACCCAGATGTACAAGAGGTAGCAGTTAAGTCCATATCTGAGTGGAAGAATATCCACCTCAAATCATGCCAGCATTGCTCGCATCTTAAGGACTGTCCTGGCTTTTTTGCTTCCAACCAGCGCTTCCACAGCGCCCATATTCACGCGCTCAACGCTTAAGGCACACCATACGTGCGCTGACATAGAGCTCGCACGCTGAGCGCCTAACCCTGACTCACAAACTTTTACAACTTTTGAGGAAATAACATGAAAAAGCTAATGTTTCTGGCTTTAGCCTTACTGTTCACCACGTATAGCACGGCAAGTAACGCCACTCAGTACGTGACCAACTTCTTCACCGGCGCTACTGCCAGCAGCACTTTACTGGATCAACAGACCAAGAACCCTCTGATTTTAGACAAGTACCAGAAAGGTGACACGAAGAACATCGCTGCCCACTACTCCCACTACTCCCACAGCTCCCATAGCTCTCACTACTCCCACAGCTCGCACAGCTCCCATTACTCGCACTATTCCGCGCGTTGGTAAGAGCAGACCTCTCTGCCTTACGCACCAGTGTACGGCTCCATTCCCTAAGATAACCAAGACTGACATAAGCCTCTTAGCAGCATAGGGATGGAGTCTTTGCTTTGAGCCATTAATCCCATTTCCTCGGCATTCGTTACTCTTTAGGGCATAAAGCTTATGGTCTCTTTTACTCAAGCTGTGAAAAATAGCTTAACTTACTGCAAACACTTCGACTTCAAGGGACGGTCTTGCCGCTCCGAGTTCTGGTGGTTTCAGCTATTCCAGTGTCTCATCTATTTTGTTATCAATTTCATCGGGTTCTGTATCAGTAGAATGAGAGGAGGAGAGACAATGGTCATTCTCATTGTCGGAATCATTAGCCTACTCCGATGGGTGTCAACAGTATTTGTAAAAAATTTCTGACGGCACATGAGACTATGTTGGCCTAAAGGAGCTTCAGACCATCCCGTGCGTAGCTAAGATTAAAATGTGGGCATAGCTCTGTGCATGCTATGC
>DXEV01000175.1 GCA_019114785.1 Candidatus Anaerobiospirillum pullistercoris
GTGCAGTTAGCGCACTTTAACGGTGCCTCCCATACCAAATTTCATCTCAACTTCCTGCTTTTCTCCCATGTATCCGCCAGGATAGAGCTCAAAGTAGCGATCCATCAGCTTACGGGCAATTGGGGCGGCTTTAGCCGAGCCGCCGCCTTCGTTCTCCAGAATGAGTCCCACCAGAATACGTGGCCGATGATACGGGGCAAAAGCTACGAACAGAGCGTTATCACGGTGTTCCTGACGCAGAGCGTTGGCATTGTACTTTTCACCTTGCTTGATCGACACCAATTGGGCTGTACCTGATTTACCGGCGGCCTTGTATTTGGTGCCGTAGAAAGCACGACGACCAGTGCCCTCAGGGCCATTGACTACTAAATACATGCCTGCACGTGCTACGTCAAAATAACTTTGATCCTTAACCTCAAGATGTTTGCCTTGGAGTGGGTCGCGGAAGATATGCACAATGCCGGTGGTCTTAGGGTCAATGACATCCTTCATGAGGTGTGGTGTAACAAAGCGACCGTGGTTGGCCAACATGGCGTGAGCTTTGACCAGTTGGATTAAGGTCGTAGTCCAATAGCCCTGACCGATACCGATAGGAATGGTATCACCCACGTGCCATGGTTGCTTGTGACGGGAGCGCTTCCATTCGGCCGATGGGTTTAAACCCAGTGATTCCTCATGGATATCGATGCCCGATGGGCGTCCAAAGCCATAGAGATCAAGATATTTGTGGATGGTGTCGATACCGGCCTGATAGGCAAGATCGTAGAAGTACGTATCAGCTGACAGCTCAATGGCACGATAGACATCCAGCCAGCCGTGACCCCATGAGCGCCAATCGCGGAAACGGTGGGTAGAGTTTGGCAGCACAAAAGCTGGGCCACCAAAGAAGCTCTTAGTAGGGGTGATCAAGCCCTCATTTAAGCCCATGATCGCCAGCAGTGGTTTGATCGTGGATGCAGGTGAATAACCACCTTGGGTGACACGGTTAATGAGTGGACGGCCAGGGTGTGAGAGCAGGGCACTGTACTCGTTAGAGCGGATACCACGCACAAAGAGGTTAGGGTCATAAGATGGATTGGAGTAAAAGGCCAAGATTCCACCTGTGCTTGGCTCGATGGCCAAGATCGCTCCCTTCATATTGGTCAGCAGCTCTTGAGCGTAGTACTGCAAACGAATGTCGAGCGTTAAGGTGATGTCCTTACCATGCGTTGGCTGGTTGTACTTTAAAGTACGCAGGATCTGGCCGTGGCTGTTGACCTCAACTTCGCGAGAGCCAGTCTGGCCGTGCAGCTCATCTTCGTAGTAGCGCTCAATACCCAGTTTGCCAATAGCGGAGGTGCCATCGTAATTGTCAATCTTGCCTTGCTCGGTTAAGGTCTCGATGTCGCTTTCATTGATGCGCGACACATAGCCAATAGCATGGGTAGTGATATTGGCAAAAGGATAGAAACGCTTTAAGTCAGACGAGATCTGAACATTTGGGTAGTGGTGGCGGTTGACCGAGAAAGTAGCGATCTGCTCTTCGGTTAAGAGATCGTAGATTTCCACACCGGAAAAGCGCTGACGGGTACGGGAGAGCTTGAGGATCTGCTTGATGTCCTCTTCGCTCAGCTCAAGGTTGAGCAGCGCATTTAAGTTGCGGATAGTCTCTTCGGTATTGATCTCCGAGTTTGGGTAGATCACGAGGTGGAAGACAGGACGATTTTCGGCCAGTACCACGTGGTTACGGTCGTAGATCATGCCACGCTGCGGCACTACAGGCAGGACGCGGATCCGGTTCTCGTTAGAACGGGTCTGATAGTCCTCAAAAGAGAGCACTTGCAGGTAGTAGAGGTTAGCAAAGAGGGTGCTAAAGCAGAGACAAACGACCACGCAGCCTAAGATCACACGTAGTCTGAAGATCTTATTTTCTTGCTCTACGTTTTTGACCTCAATGCCAGTAGCTTTTTTGGCCTTGTGCCTTTTGACTTTCTTGTTAAAAAGCACCTTTTCCTTGGGCTTGCGTTTACGAAAAAACACGACCGTTTTGCTCTCACACTAAAAGTATCTGTTCTTGCGTTATACCTGTTTTTGATACGGCTGCTTAGCTTTGCAACAGGTGAGGACGCAGGTGCAGACAGCTCAGATTGCACTTGGCAGACGACAGCAACAGCTTGTTATGGCTGTTACTTGGGGATTAGGGTAATGTCTGTTCTCTTTTGCTAACTCTCTTGTTTTGGTGTTACTTGCGCACCGTGTGCTTTGCGCCTTTAGCTCACTGTGTGCACGAGGTGCACGAAGTGCACTTGCGCTAAGCGCACTTAGCGCGCTGCGCTTGCACTAGGCGCGGTGGTAAGGCAGTCCTGCATCGATACTGTAGGCGCGATAGAGGGCCTCGGCGATCACCACCCGTACCAGCGGATGCGGCATGGTGAGGCGCGACAGCGAGATCTTTTCGTCAGCACGTTGTAGCACTTCTGCGCTCAAGCCCTCAGGGCCACCGATAATGATGACCACATCAGAGCCCAGTTGCTGGTAGTAGTGCACCCGAGAGGCCAGCTGCATGGAATCGAGCTCTTTACCATGCTCATCCAGAGCAACTACATGGGCCCGTTTTGGTATGGCCTCTAAAATGGCCTTACCCTCAAGCTCTTTAGCTTTATCAGTGGTGCTCTTGCTGACACGTCGTACTGGCTCTAGCTCGTGCAATACCAGCTGCATGTGCGGTGGCATACGCTTTTGGTATTCGGTAAAACCAGTGGTGATCCATGCAGGCATTTTGGTGCCTACAGCCAGCAAAATAAACTTCACCAAAAACTCCTTGCACTAGAGTGAAAAGCCAAATGTCTCTACAGCCAACGGCTGTCCACGGCCATCGTAAGTCAGGTCGTAACTTGTATTTCGCAGCCACTGCGCCATACGTGGGCTTGCGACTAAGAGGCGCTTAAGCCCTCTTCTTCGGTTAAGCCAGCGGCCAAGCACTTGTAGAGGTTCTCTAACTGGTAGCGTTGGCGCTCGCTTTCTTGCATCACGTGCACCATGACACTGCCCACGTCGATCACTACCCACTTACCCTCTTGCTCGCCACTCATTTGCACACCATGGATGTCGTGTTTGGCTAAGTATTCGATCAAGCGATCGGCCATAGCACTGACGTGGCGATTAGAAGTACCAGTAGTAATGATCATGACATCGGTGATCGAGGAGTGCTCATGCACATCGATAGTAACGATATCTAAAGCCTTAGAAGAATCTAAGGAAGCCAAGCACAGATCTTGTAGCTCGGCGGTGGAGTAATCTTTTGCGCTATACAAAGGCTATATTTCTCTTTAATGAAAGAAAAAGCTCAATAGCACCATCTGCAAAGCGAAGGGCATGAGCCTTTCCAAGCTGCATTCGGCCACGGCTGTCTGGCAGCCGGATCTGGCCAGCAGAATAGTGCTTTAGTGACATTGTGTTGTGGGCTCTCTACGCCCAAAAACCGATTGTTTTACCCGAAAGCATCGCATTTTGCAAGCTTGGCATGCACTCTTGTGCGGTTCTTTTGGGGAGAGGCCGAAATTACAGCACATATTGCTGTAATGGCTTTTGGAGATGTTGCTCCAATACGGTGCGCTCATAGAGCTTAGCTACACTTAAGACCTGATTAGGGTTCTTTAGTTCCGGCGTATCTTTATGAGGCTTCTCAAGGCTACCGCTGTGGACTTCGTCTTGGTGAGTTAAGAAGTAGAGCACATACTTCAGGGCATTGAGGAGAGGCTTAAGCTCCTGTTGCTGCAGCAGAGCAGGGCTTAAGATGGCATCTTCGGCAGCCGCGTTAGCAGCGGCAGCTGTGGCATCAGCAGCGTCAGCAGCGTCGTCATCCTCTTCCTGATAGTTTTCCTGATAGTTAAAAGCACCTTCTAACATGTCGCTAAAGCAGCTTTCGGCATCCAAAAGCAGGGCTTGAGGCAGAGGCTTAAATGGGGCACCGTTTTGACTGATGCTTACACCTAAGGCTTCACAAAACATTGGGTCGGCGGTGTGGGTGCTGGAGATGCAGTCAGCGCTGGTGGCTGTCTTTGGTGTAGCTCCGGTGGTGCTCAGTGGCTTAAAGGTTAAGCGTGAGACCGTAATGCCGGTGATCGGGGCACATTCTGGGCAAGCGCTGAGATTAAAAGTCAGAGTCCACAGGGGCAATTTAGCTCCCAGCTCGCCGGTGTTTAAAAAGAGCTTATCGTCCAGTGGCTGAGGACGGCATTGGATCTCGTGGTGATTGAGCGCTAAGCCTAGCACATGGCTTAAAGCAGTGCAGAGGTAAATAGTGTGATTTAAGGCGCTATTGCTGCCAAAAAACTGAGTGAGCAGATCATCTTGGGGCTCAGAGGTCAGGGTGCTTAAAACGGTACTGTAGTCGGCAAATAAAGACTGATCGCAGCTGATTTGGGCGCGTTTTTGATAGCGCTCCAAAATAGCAGCAATGGCAGCATTACCACCAGCGGCCTCTAAAGGGCTTTTACCTTTAAGTACAGAGCCAGAGTTTTGGGACTTTTTGCCTTTGGAGTTAGCACCTTGGGCTTTAAGCAGCTGATCGTGGCTGCGGCAGAGCTCTTGTAAGGCTGTTTGCAGCTGAGCCTCATTGAGCTCAGGGATTTCGTACACTGGCTTTAAGCGCTGGTCGGAAGCTGGAGAGGCGCAGGCTTGGGCTGAGGCTTGCGCTGATGCTTGGGCTGGGGAGAGCGCTTGAGGAAGGCGACCATGAAGGTAGATAGAGGCTGTCTGAGAGGTAGATGCTGGCACAGTTTTCTCGCAAAAAAGATCACAAAGCCCGCTACAGCAAAAGCCGCAGCGGGCGTGATGACCAGTTAAAGTCGGTGAAGAGATAGAGACTGATTCTTAGTCAATATAGAACTGTCTGACGATCTCGGCACTGATGATCTTTGGGTTGTCCTTGGTCACGATAATTTGTGGGTGAGGTGGAATGGTTGCAGCCTCGCCGTGCTTATCCTTAACCTGATCCATGTGCTGCAGCGCATAGACTAAGTACTTAAAGAGTACTCGCGAGCGTGCAGTGGTATCCTGAGCCATTTGCTTAGTTTTAGCGATCTCTTCAGGAGAAGTAGTATTTGGATCGAGGTTTTTGGTGATATCAGTCTCTAATTGGTTTAAGAACTGATTGAAGGTGATGTTGTCATCGAGAGGCACAAATGGGCCTAAGTCGAAGCTACCGTCTTCAAAAACCACCGTGCTGACCAGATTGTTGATGATCGATGGCTCTTCACCCTCTACCGATGGCTTTACCATTTCCTGCAGAGCCTCAGGAGAGAGCTGATTCTGTGGTGGCTTGGAGATGAAGTAGCGGGAAAAGATAATGCCGATCATGCGGCGATTATCCCAAGTCATGTCCTCATTTTCTAAGTTGAAGCACATGCCCCACTGAGGTAAACGAGCAGCCAAGGAGGTCTTGGTGTCGAGCAGCTCAGCAGGTAATTCCTGCTTCTTCACGTGGAAAATGCAACGCTCTTTTTCCCAAGGCAATAAGGAGCAGATCAGCGATGGGGTATACAGCATCTTTTCTAAGATGACCTCTTCGCTAGCACCGCTCTTGACGAGTTTCTCCAGCTCGGCACTATGCTCAGCACCAAAAGCACCACGCTCAGAGAGCATGTTGTAGATGGTTAAGATGGCGTCGGTAGAGCAGAAAACATGCTGTTTTGGCCAACCTGGGATATTTGGGGCCATATTGAACTCAGAGGAAATTCTGACGTTGTGCAGAGCATTGGTCAGAACCTCATAAGGCTTCAAGTATTGCTTGACCCAAGCTAGTAAGTTGTTATCGAGATCGGTAGGAACGTTGTTGCTAGTGGCAGCAGCGTTGTCCGAAGATGCGATTGGTTCGTTCGCAGCAGGCTGCTGCGTAAAATTTTGTTCCATAAATAACGGGCACTTAGATTTCCAAAGATGGCCTATTTTAGCACAGCCAGCCTTAGGGTTAGCCTAGGAGGCTATAACTAGGACGCAAGCAAGATCTAGGGCTCAGCTTAATTGGAGACTGCCATATAAAGCTGCTGAGCTCTAATATACTCAAGGGTACTTGGGCTAAGCGTTTGGCTTAGGAGCTGGCGCTGCGAAGCATTAAGCTTACTATAGCCTTGTTTTAAGAGGGCACGGATCTCAGTGGAGCTGACATCAACCTCTGGGGCAGGCAAGATGTAGTAGCGATGGCCTTGGGGCTCAGCGGCCTTAACGGCCTCAGCGGCCTTAGTGGCCTGAGTGGCCGGAGCAGGGGGGTGTGGGGTGACGTGACGTAAATCCACAAGGCGATTTTGGGTGAGGGCCGCCAGCTCTGGTTTGAGCGCGTGCTCTTCGTAATCGTAATGAGGCCGTGGCAGGATCACGATATTGGCCAGCTCAATTAAGCGCTCGTAGCTGCGCCAAGTGTCTAGCGTTAAAAATGAGTCCATGCCCATGATAAAGAACACTTCAGTCTCAGGATGCTCTTGATGGAAGAGCTGCAGCGTATTGACGGTGTAGTGCTTTAAGCTGGGATCTTGCTCGATATAAGAGATCTGAAAGCGAGGATCATTAAAGTCACGGAGGGCGGCGGCAATCATTTCCACCCGCGTAGCGTAAGGCAGCTTCAGGCTGCTTTTGTGTGGCGGTGAGGCATTGGGGAGGATATACATGTAGTCGAGATCCATGTGCTCCAAGACATAGCGTGCGGTCTTAAGATGCCCCAAGTGGATCGGGTCAAAGGAGCCACCATATAGTCCAATGCGTGGTGGGCGGCCCAGCTCATGCTGTGGCTGTTGTGGGTGTAGGTTGGCAGTAGAAAGTGAATTAGGGTCAATCATGGAAAGGATGGGGCGGGCGCTGTAAGCTCAACTAAAAAGCTGGAGCGCCGCATCAATCTGAAAGCGGCTCACTTTTGTTGCGTAAGTGAGCCTAATTAGAATTTGTCTTTGGGGCTTTTTGAGCCCCTTAGGGCCCTTGGCCCCATTGGGGCACTAGTGCGGGGCCGTTGGGCTAAAAGACGAGGAGATCGGCAGACAAAAAGCGTGTTTGCCCAGGCTGGGTTGCTGCCAAAGCCATACGCTGAAGAGCACGATAGGCTCCGTCTAAATCAAAGGTTGAATAAGAGCACGAAGCTTCGCTTAAGCACGAGGTGAGCTCTTCTAGCTGTCCATCAGTGAGCACTTGCATGGCTTTCAAGTGTGACTTTTGCGACGAAGGTACCTTTAGATTATGGCTCATAAAGAAAGCAGTCTGCGTATTGAAAGGAGCAAGTTGCAGATTTTGCTGCTTACCCTCATATACGGTGCTGATACTGCTATCCATACGGTTGATGAGCAAGCCCAAAGCCGTACTTAAATTGGTGTCGTGACCCGAGCAGAAAGAGGCAATGATGGTGAGAGCTTTTAAGCTATCGCCATTAAAGATCGCCTCAGGTAGCTCAAAGCCGTTGTAGCGAGCATCTTGTGTGAAGTAGTCCTCGACGCTCTTGAGATCTAAGACCTTCATTTGCTGCATATTGTCGGCTTCAGCCATCATTTGCAGCACTTGGAGTGAGTGATCAATGGTCAGCAGGTTGTTATCACAAGAGCGCGCAATAAAGTCTAAGGCATCGTTATTTACACGGAAGCCATACATACCAGCGCGCTGGCTGATCCAGCTCTTGAGCTGAGCGCCCTCTGGTGGATAGAGGATCTCAAATTGGGCTCCTACATCGCGCAGATAACCAATAGCCTCGCTTTTGGCAGCTTCACCTTTGCGGCTACGTGTGGCAGTTTTCTTTTTGGCGGCACTAGAGCGACCACCTTTACCGCCCTTGGCTCCACTTTGTTGGGCTAAAGCCTCAGCACCTGCAGAGCCTTCTCTAAAGGTGAGGAAACGGTGCAGGCCTTGAGAGTCAACTTCCTTGCTCTTGGCTAATTTGGCGGTAATGCGCGGGAGCTCAATTAGGATAAAAAGTCCAGGACGCATATTGGCCGCAATCAGCTTAAACAGCTCAATGGCGGTCGTGTCCATGTCCTTTAAGATCACCTTGATGATCCGCTCGCCTCCAAACAAACCAGGATCGGACATTTCGTTTTCAATGCCCTTGAGGTTAGGACTACCACCTGTACCTTGAAGCTCACTGTAGGTATAGAGCAGAAACTCAGCGTCAGGGACGAATTGACGCCAGCGCGCTAATAATTCGCGTGAGCGATCAAGTTTAAGCAGCGGATCGTCGGAGCAGATCACGTAAATTTCGCTGTTAGCGTTATTGGTCATATATCTTCTCCAACAAGAAATCGTGCCGATGGAAGTGGGGATGCGACGTTAACTGACAGGCTTTGATGCCTACCCAAGGCCTCGCAAGTGACCTCGGGTAGAGTTTTTCAGCGGCCGCTGAAAGTTAGTAGAGGTGGCTAGGAGCAGTGTGTAAGCGCTCAGGTTGTACCGGTGGCAACTTGTATTCCTTGCCTTCAGGCACAATGATGGTGGCTTTGCCCTTTTCATCTGGGGTTGCAGGAGTTTGGTTAGCCACTCTATTGAGCGTATTGTTCTGCTGGCTTGGCACGCCTTGCATAATGCTTTGGCCATTGTTGAGCTGATCGTAAGAGACGCTTTGTCCCTGCATGCTCTCGTATTGGTTTTGCAGCTGTAAGGCCTCCATTAAGGTCAGACCGGAGGTTTGCTGCTGCATCAGCTTGAGATTGTTAGGATCATCCTCACTTGGAATAAAAGTCAGCTCACTAGGCTGAGGCACATAGGCATCAGGATCTGATGAGCGTCCTAAATATGATAAACGCAATACCAGCTCATCTGCTAATTGAGCATAGGTCTCAGTAATCACCATGGCCTTCTCTGTATCTGAGGCCAGCGATTGACCAGGCTTATTTAAAGCCGAGCGCGTAATGGAATTGCGCATCAGGATAGGGCGGTGATTAGGAATATTTAAGGTAGCAGCAATGGACACGAGGATCGAGCTCTCGATACTTTGAGCACGGGAGTTTACGGAGACCACTTCGTCTCTGACCTGAGGTGCAGGCAGCATTAAAGATGGAATTGGTTGTTTGAGATCTGGTTCAAAGCTCGAGTCTTGCGCATAGACTTGTACACCATTAGCGGCAAGACGGTTGACCACCATCTTATAAAAAGGGTGGTGGTAGTCGCCGATCACATTCAGCTCCGGCATAGTTTCATTGAGCTTGTCTTGATTTGGCAAATGGAAACCACAACCGCTGAGAATGAGGGCAAAAGAGGTGAGCAGCAGGGCTACAAACCATTTGCTGTGACGATAAAGTGCTCCACTGCGCACAGTATGCAGTAGAGAGCCCAGAAGCGAGCCTAAGATTTTCCAAAGAGCCATGTTCTAACCTAACAGAAAAAATGACCAGCAAGGAGCGAAGGGGTAAGGGCATTGTGTGCTAATACCACAAAAGAGCTTAATGCCCTGAACGTTTAATTGTAAGCAAGGGGGCCAAAAAGCACAACGCCCCGCACGGAAAACCGCACAGGGCGTTGTTAAGTGGAGAGCCTGTAGAGGCTCTCCAAGGCGCTGCGCAGTGCAATACAGCGAAGCTGTGCTGCATGGCAGCTGCAAAGCAGCTGTTAGGCGGCTACGATGTTGACCAGACGGCCCTTAACGTAGATCACCTTCTTGATGCTCTTGCCTGCTAAGTTCTTTTGCACGGCCTCGTCAGCTTGGGCAGCAGCCTTAACAGCCTCATCGTCTAAGTCAGCACCCACGGTGATCTTAGCGCGCACCTTGCCGTTAACCTGAACCACGATCAGCAGATCCTCGGCTTTTAAGGCATCAGGATCAGCCACTGGCCAAGTGGCAGTGTTGTCGAGCTCATCAGTGTTGCCTAAGAGCTCATAGAGCTTGAAGCAGATGTGTGGCACGATTGGGTAGAGCATGACCACGACATCGTTGTAGATCTCATAGCGTAAAGCACGAGCGGTCTCATCATCACCATCGTACTTCACGGTCTCATTTAAGAGCTCCATGATGGCAGCGATAGCGGTGTTAAAGGTCTGGCGACGGCCAATGTCGTCGGAAACCTTTTCGATGGTGGTGTGCAGCAGGTGACGTAACTTACGGCCCTTAGCATCTAACTTGCTCTTGTCTAAAGCTACGAATGGGCCAGACTGCACTAACTCGTTGACCTGATTCCACAGCTTGATTAAGAAGCGCTTAGCACCTTCCACACCAGACTGACGCCACTCTAAGGTCAGCTCAGCTGGGGATGCGAACATCATGAACAGACGGACGGTGTCAGCACCGTAGAGACGTACCATGTCCTCAGGATCGATACCATTGTTCTTGGACTTGGACATCTTAATCATGCCAGCGTGGGTTAACTGGTGGCCTTCCTCATCCACAGCCGAGGTAATGTTGCCCTTATCATCGCGAGTCACCTTAGCCTTTAATGGGCTGACCCACACACGGGTACCATTGTCGGTGTAGTAGAAGGCATCAGCCAGCACCATGCCTTGGCATAAGAGGCGCTTGAATGGCTCATCAGCCTTAACCATACCGGCATCACGCATCAGCTTGAAGAAGAAGCGAGCATAGAGCAAGTGCATCACAGCGTGCTCAATACCGCCAATGTACTGATCAACTGGCAGCCAGTAATTTGCTTCCTCATCCACCATGCCGGTCTCGCAACGTGGCGAGCAGTAACGGGCAAAGTACCAAGAAGACTCCATGAAGGTATCGAAGGTATCGGTTTCACGCAGGGCCTTCTTACCTTGGTAGGTAGTGGTGTACCACTCTGGATCGGTCTTTAAAGGCGAGGTGATACCGTCGATCTTGACGTTCTCTGGCAGCTTAACTGGCAGATTCTCTGGTACCTCAGGCACTAACTCACCGGTCTCTTCCACGGTCAGCATTGGGATTGGAGCACCCCAGTAACGCTGACGGGAAATACACCAGTCACGTAAACGATAGTTCACAGTGCGGTGAGCAATACCCATGCTCTCTAACTTGCTAGCAATAGCTTCCCAAGCGCCCTTGAAGTCTAAGCCATCAAACTCACCGGAGTTCACGGTGATACCGTGCTCGGTAAAGGCTTCCTTGGTGAGATCCACAGGAGTGTTCTCATCTGCAGGGCGGATCACTTGCTTGATCTTGAGGCCATACTTGGTAGCAAACTCAAAGTCACGCTGATCGTGGGCAGGCACAGCCATCACGGCACCAGTACCGTAGTCCATAATCACGAAGTTAGCGACCATGATTGGCACCAGCTCACCGGTTAATGGGTGAATGGCGTTCACGCCAGTGGCCATGCCCTTCTTTTCCATGGTGGCAATGTCGGCCTCAGCAAACTTCTGAGTACGGCACTCTTGGCAGAACTCAGCGAGCTCTGGATTGTTCTCGGCGGCCTTCTTAGCAATAGGGTGGTTAGCCGAAACGGCCATGTAGGTCACACCCATGAAGGTGTCAGGACGAGTGGTGTAGACCTCGACGGTGTCGTCGCTGTTCTCGATCTTAAAGGTGATCGATAAGCCCTCAGAGCGGCCGATCCAGTTGCGTTGCATGGTGCGCACGCGCTCTGGCCAACCCTCTAAGCGATCGATGTCGTCTAACAGCTCTTGGGCATAGTCAGTGATCTTTAAATACCACTGTGGGATCTCACGTAACTCAACAGGGGTATCGCAACGCCAGCAGCGACCTTCAACCACTTGCTCGTTGGCCAGCACGGTGTGATCGTGTGGGCACCAGTTAACAGTGGAGACCTTCTTATAGACTAAGCCCTTGCGATAGAGCTCACCAAAGAACTGCTGTTCCCACTTGTAGTACTCAGGACGGCAGGTGGCAACTTCACGCTTCCAGTCGTAGGACAGACCTAAGGACTTTAACTGACGCTTCATGTAAGCGATATTGTCGTAAGTCCAGTCAGCTGGCTGAGCGTGATTTTGGATAGCAGCATTTTCAGCTGGTAAACCGAAGGCATCCCAACCCATAGGGTTTAAGACGTTTTTGCCTTGTAAACGCTGATAGCGGGCAATCACATCACCAATGGTGTAGTTGCGCACATGGCCCATGTGCAGTCGGCCTGATGGGTATGGCAGCATCACGAGGCAGTAAAACTTTTCCTTGTTAGGATCTGCCTTAGCGTGGAAGGTTTGGTGCTCATCCCAGTACTTTTGTACTTCAGATTCCAGCTCTTGTGGATTGTACGCAACGGTATTGGTTGCCATAAATCAAAGCGCTCCAAAAAAGACGACATCTTGCACCTACCGTAGCCTAGGGGGCCGTTATTCTTTATAACTCATATGAGTAAGAATAAAAGCGGCAGCTGGTGACGGTGGGGTGGTTCCCTCCTGTCGATTAGAGCTTAGAGCTGCTGGTGGCGCTGGGCCTTACCGTGGCTTACCAGCGACATGATCCCTAGCTTGGAAATATGCCATGCCATACAGGGCCGCTGTCTTTTTCCTTGCTTTGCTCTCCTTGCTTATGAGAGAGCTGCATTAATTGCAGCTGAAAAGACAGGCAGTGTTCGTAGCTCTAAGGCTTGGGAACTGAAAAATTAGGAAAACAAAAAAGCCAAAGAAGAAACTGTACCGACAACGGATCGGAGCCAGAGCTTACCTCATGCTAGCTAGCGCTAACAGCGCGAGTCCATGGGGCGGGGTGCAGTTCGTTTTTGGCCAAAGACAATCTAAGCCTGTAATTTTGCCACGATTAAGACCGAGAAAAAAGCCACAGGCTTCAGTCGTTACTCTCTCAAGAACCCAAAAGAGTGTTTTAGAGGCTGTCTATAGCGCCACACATTTTCTGGGCGGCACCTTGCCATAAGATGCCATAAGATACCGGCCATGGCTGACTAAAGCCCTAAACGTAAGCGTTTACGCATACTGCACATGCAGCGTTAGGCTGGTTTTAGCCTGCAAAGTCACAGAATCAGCACTGATTTTCACTAAGAAAAGCCCAGAGCAAAGCCCCAGCTCATCACAGGTACTTACCCTGACTTTATTGATAGCACTCACTTAAATGGTGCGGTTTTGTTATTAATGCTCTAAAAAGGTGCATGCCTACATAAGGGCATAAGGAGTAGAGAAAAGTGAAGATTAGCATTAGTTTTTGCGCCAAACAGTGCGCGCTAAGCGCTAGTTGCACCACTTAAAGGGTAATGGTATCTTTTGCCCAGATGCTTTGCCCTTATCAGAGAGGGGCTAAGCTTTGAGAAAGCGAAGTTTTAGCATAGCTGGTGGTGCTGGTGTTGGCGATCTTCCAGCTGGTGCTCACCTGCCGCATGCCGCACTTGTTGTCTGGGAAAGCTATTGCAATAGCTGGCAGTGGCAGATGGCTGGGATCAGATAGAGGATAGTGATGAGTTTGGGTCAGCATTTACATGTGCTACATGTGCCTCAAGGATTTAAGGCAGTGGCCACTACTGTGGGGTTAGGCTTAGCTTTGCTGTGTAGTGAGGCACAGGCTGCCACCTATCCCTGCACTGATACCACCATTATGGTAGGTGCAGATACCACTTATCAGATCAGTTCTGAGGGTACGACTACTTTAGAATACGTTGCCGCTCATTATCAGTTAGGTTTGTCCAACCTGATTGAGGCCAATCCTGGTGTGGATCCAATTGTGCCGCTCAATAAGACCAATTTGATCATTCCAACACGCTCGCTGTTGCCGGATACGATCCACGAGGGCATTGTCATCAATTCCCCAGAGATGCGTCTTTACTACTATCACAATGGTCAGGTGGACGTGCTGCCTATTGGTATTGGTCAGCTGGGTACAGACACACCTTTAAATTGGGTCACTAAAGTTGAGCGTAAGCGTGCTAACCCAACGTGGACACCAACAGCTAAGATGCACGCAGAGTATCGCGCCCGTGGTGAATTTTTACCTAAAGTTTGGCCAGCAGGCCCAGATAACCCTATGGGCCTTTTTGCCCTGTATATTGGTCGCCTTTACGCTATCCATGGCACTAATGCAGATTTTGGTATTGGCTTGCGTGTCAGCCACGGCTGTGTGCGTCTGCGTAACGAAGATATCGAATACTTGTTTAACCAAGTGCCAATCGGTACTCGGGTGCAGTTCATCAATGAGCCTATAAAAACGGCAGAAGATGCAGATGGCAATCTTTACATCGAGGTGCATCAGCCGTTATCCATGAGCGAAGAAGAATTTGAGACCTTAGATAAGAACCTGCCTTTTACCTTTACTAAGGAGCAAGAGGAGTTCTTTAAGCGTCCTGAGGTAAATCAGGAGATCTTGCAGCAAGCTCTGAGCGAGCGCTCAGGTCGTGTGGTACTGCTCAATCCTGCAACGTTCTAGCGGACATTGAGTCCTTGCTTAGATTTTTAGGATTATAAGTAAAGGCTGTAGTGATGCGTGAGGCGCATTCCTGCGGCCTTTTCGCTATAATGAGCGCACCAATAGCCATTAGATCAGCTCTGAGCTCTTCGAGCTAGGTGAGAGTAAGTTGCCTTGAAGGGCTATGCCTGTCGTTAAGGCAGTAAGCTAGGCTGAGGACTTTGAGGCCGCCTCTAGGGAACGGCCTATAGGCCTATGGCCTTAGAGGCGTAAGGCTTTGGAGTGAGAGCCAATCGGTGGCGGGAACGCATTATTTTTTGGGATGTTTGGAGAAGCTATGTCAGCACAGCAGAAAAAGCAGCAGCATCAGGTTTCTGCACAGATGCAGATACATGCTCCGGTCAAGAGTACTGTACCTGTAGCGGGTACTCATCACGCTGCCTGCGCTGTCGGCTCATTACGTTTACATTGCTCTGCTTTATGGCAGGCACTGTTACGTCGTAGCTGGAGCTTGGGACTGTGCGCTGGCTTTTCTTTAGTGGTAGCCCTGCCGGTGGCGCAGGCGAGCAGTGCTGATAGCCAGAATGTTGCGCTCAATAAAGATGCAGCTATTGAGGCTGCTGTGGCTACCAAGCCACGGGCTGATAGCCTTTTAGTAGGCGAAGTTGCGCAGCAATTGCCACAAGCTGAGGCTTCACAGTCTCACTCAGGGTCTACTCTGTCGCAGGCTGAGACTGCACATGCAGCCGAAGAGGAAGAAGAGCTGATCTCGGTGGCCATGGACAGTGAAGGCACTGAAGAGCCTTTGGATTTAGAAACCAAAGCTAAGCTTGATCCTCTTGCCCAAGAAGAGCCTTCTTTTTGGCAGCGTTTGTTTAGCTTCAATAGCGCTAATGCCTCAGAAGGTGACATTGTTACCTCTTATCAAAACACCTTTTTTATTCCAGAGCTCATGACCTCGTTGCAGCCTTTGCAAGATCAGGCAGCAGCAGGTCAGGTCGATTTAGTGTCAGCAGTGCCTTTTAAGTTTAGTGAAGACATGCTGACTGAGACTGGCCCACAAGAGCAAGTGATGCTAGAGCAGATCCATCACGGTATCAGCTTTATCTCCTATCTCTTGCACATGTACACGCCACAGACCATGGATTACAACGTGCCAGTATTATTTGTGGATGCAGCGGCTTTAGATCATGTGAGCAAGGCCTATAACATCCGCAAGGGTACGACCTTAGTGGGCTCAGGCAAGCCTACTTTAGAAGCTAATGGTGTTAGTTCTCAAAAGCAACAAGAAGCAGCTGCTTTGGCCCAAGCTAGACAAAAGCGTGATGAGCATATAGAGCAGGTAAACCAGCAGCTCAACAATCTCAGTATTGCTGTTGATGGCGTGTATGGTGCCCCAGAGCAAGCAGAGCAGGGTGTAGCGACCTTAGTCCAAGACCAAGGTGCTACGACTACAGCTACGGTTGTTGGCCCTGAGCAATGCCAAGGTATGACCGTGATTGAGGCTGACTTAAAGGGCAAGTGTCGCAGTGAGCAGCAGTATAACGGCATGGTGGTGCTGTCTTTACCAGTTGCTGAGGTGCTGCGCGAGGGGATCTTTAGTGCTATTCCGCAGCAAGTGACGCCAAATGTCTTGCATGCCAATTACTTTGCTCAAGGTGTAGATTTGGGCATGCGTTTAGTGGGTGTCAATTCATCCTACGAGCCACGTAATGGTAGTTTTACCGCTCCTCTGCATTCTTTTGATAAGCACCTGTATAGCCCAAGCCTGCAGCAATATGTGAAGCCGGAGCTCTCTTTTGCCCAGATCGGAAAAGACTGTAGCCAAGGCAAGCAAGATGGTGAGTGTCAGCTGTACTTTGTAGGCCAGAATCTCAATAACTTGTTGCAAGCTGGCAATGAGTTTAGTGCTTTTAATCTTAAGCAGCAGGCATCTTTAGATGTAGGTACACCTTACGCTGCGATCAATCGCCAATCCCAAGATTTAAAGACCCAAGGTCAGGATGAGCGCGAAGAGCAAGTTGCTGAGGCAGCAGAGCAGGCAGTAGAAGATGCACAAGATGGTAAGTTGCCGGTAGATGGTGCTATTGCTGCTAGTGGAGCTGCTTCCGAAAATGCTTTAGCCGCAGCTGTAGATGCCAGTGAAGAGGATGATCTGCAAGATAATCTGTCTGACATGATGGATGCGGTGATCTCTTCTGATGATGAAAGTTCTGAAGAGAGCTCAGAGGAGAGCTCAGCAGAGCTTGCTGCCGCGAGCAATGCTGGCAATGCCAGTGCTAGCGACGCTAATGCTAGCAACGCTAGCGTTGCTAGTGCAGAACCAGCTCTTGCACCAGTTGAAACGCAGGAACCAGCTCAGAAGAAAGTTACTCTGGCTAATGTGATTGCCGCTGAGGCCAATACTGCCGCTCAGATGGCGTCATCAGCCAAGCGTAAGGCAGCTGAGCGTTTTGCTGGAAAAAGCGATGCAGCTCAATCTGAGGCTGTAGGTCAAAATCTAGAGATCCGTAGTGAAAAACAGGATCTTTATGGTATTCCTGTGACCTTTAGTGCTTTAGGCAAGCCTTTACTGGGATTGCGCAATACGCTGCTCTCGGATGACCAGTACAAGAACTACACTTTCTTAACTGAGGCTGAGATGGCAGTGCTCAGTGATTTAGGCTACAGAATAGAGCCACGTGAGTTCTTTGGTCGTTCTATCTACAGTTTTGGTTCTCCTGAGCGCCGTATTGTGCGCACGGTACAGAATGATTTTGCTCTCTACGATCACGCCACCGAGCTCTATGAGAAGCGTAAACCATCGCAGACACCTTTGGCCGTGGGCTTACACCTCTATGGCTCATATAACGATGTGGTACACAGCGGAAATGTCCTGACGGCAGGTTCTGGCAGTATTGGTGTGCGTGTTGATGGTAGCGAGAACTTCTACTATCAGACCAATAATTCCTCCATCATTGCCTCGGGCGATAGTAATGTGGGCTTAGGCTTTACCTACGGTCGCGATAATAGAGCTTATATCTCAGGTCATATCAGTGCATTAGGCCGCCAAGGTATAGGCATTAAGGTTGATATGGGCTCCAATATCTACTCCGATTTAGTGGAGTACCGTGGTTCCTATATTCGCGTGCGTACTTTAGATTACTTGCACGGTATTGTCAGTGAGCTGGATGCCGCTCGCGTCCCTCTGCTTGATGATTTAAATGGCCCACAGATCAGTGAGCTAATTATTGATGGCGAGGTCGAAGGCTCGGATGCTGCTATTTACATTGATGAGTCCTCCTTTGTGAAGAGCATCAATGTGACTTCTAATGCCCGTCTTACCGGTGGTATCTACTCGACTTGGAACCCACGCTCAACCGGCACTGGCGATATCTTAGTGAGCCATGATGCTAAGCGTAGTGTGATTGATGCTGTAGTGCAGTATCCACGTGATCCTCACGATAGCCTTACCGGCAATGAGTTTATTACCAACTTCCTGAATACAGATATCAATTTAGGTGTGACCTTAGATGAGCGCAATCGTGTGCTTTATACCGATAGCAGTAAGCGCTTGCCTTTAGGTAATGATCAGTCTCGAGTGGTCTTATCAGGAGACGTAAGCAGTAATACCTTTAAGCTGCGTCATATCGCTGGTAAATCCACTATCTTAGGTAATGTGAGAGCCAGCAATGTGGATGTCTTTTCAGGTATCTTAAGCCTGTGTAGCCCTCAGGATTTTGCTACCAATCAGATCGGCTCGCTCAGAGTGCACAATAACGCTGTCTTAGATTACGTGAATGGTAAGAGCTCTAATACCTATGTACAGAGCAATGTAGTTTTAGGTAGCAATGTCACGATCCGTGTTGATGTGGATGCTGAAGGTAGGATCTTAGATGAGGTCTCGTGGAATGGTGATTTCAATGTGCGTAATTACCAGTTCACAGTGGAACCTGGTATGCCATATAACGAGATCCGCCGTCTGAGTGCTGATCCAAAGGCTATGCTGAACTTCATTGCCAACTTCATGCAGAGTGCTAACCAAAAGTTTTCTGTAGTGGGCGTTACGGTCAGAGTGCCAAATTACATTTGGGATAGTGCAGGTAACTATGGTCGTGAGCTGAAGTGCAATGCTCGTGGTTGTCGCATTGGCGCTTTCACCTCCAGTAATGCGCTTAAGACCTCTATCACCAATGCCGAGCGCTGGCGCTACATTGTGTCCTTTAGTGGTTTAGTGCTGTTGATCCTTGGCACTTACGCCTATTTCTACGTGCCTCGCGTCCTTGCCAAGCGCAAGGCTAAGAAAGCACAAGAACAGGCTTAATGCCCCTAAGCGGCCATGGCATAAGCATGCTATGGCCACAGCCATAGCATAACCATGCCATGGCAGCCCTGACGTGCTAGCCCAGTGTTGGCGCAGTATTAGTGGGCTTG
>DXEV01000176.1 GCA_019114785.1 Candidatus Anaerobiospirillum pullistercoris
GATCAGAGACTGAGCCAGGGTTTTGCGTATGGGAGAACTTAATGACCGTCACATCATTCTGACGATCACAACCAGAAACTGCCAGCATGGACACAGCAACAGTAGAAACTACTCCCGCGACCATCAGCAAGCGCTTGGATTTTTTCCAAAAAGCCATAGACCAAATCCTTGAGGAGCAAGCCCTCATCTTGACGCTTAACGCCCTAAAAAAGAGCCATCTGAGAGCACAGCATCTCAGACTAACGTCAGAGCTAAAGGCCAATGGTGTTACTTGCTTTTCTGGGCAGTCAACTTGATATTTAAGCGTTTTGTCGCTACAGTGACGCCGCGTGCGCAGGGAAGGGCTCACTCGGCCAAGAGTACAGTTCCCACCTTGCTATAGGCAATAACACCTTGGTAAGCACGTACCGCTGGCCATCTAAGCTGCAACTTAGGTGGTCAGTGGCTCCAGCAGATTCAAATCAGGAAAAAGCTCTTGCAGCTGCAACTGCTCTGTGACCTCTGCGCTCATGTGCACTTATGCGCGTTTGTGCGTACTTGTGCGCACTTATGCGCAGTTACGAAAACTTGTTACTAGGCCTCAGCTTTATTCCTATCTTGACCTTACTTTTGAGGGATCAGACCCTTAGCCTCTAAAGCACGGCGCAGAGCGATAGCACCGAAGCGTGGGCTTGAGAGCACAACCTTACCCGTCTTTTCAGCAATATATTCCTCGGCATAAGCCATAGAGCCTTGGGCAAAGAGGATCACGTCGACCTGTGGAGCGATCTCTTGGGCATACTTGGTCATCAAGGCCTTAAACTCGTCCTGATTTAAACCAAAGCCACCTTCAACCAGAGCGTCCACCATCTCCACTTGCTTGTTCATCTCACGAGCAACGCGCAGTACTGTGCCCTTAGTTGGGTTTAAGGTCGTAGGCAGAGTTGCCATGACACCAATACGGACACCCGAGCGCACTGCCTCACGGCACATTTCCTCATCAATACGCACGATAGGCACGCCGATGTACTTGGCCAGATCCTGCACTGAATCAGCCACCTCACCCACAGACGAGCAAATGTTGAGAATGGCGTCGGCACCGTCTTGAGCAGCCTGCATAAACATGGTCACTAAACGTGCAGCGCAAGCGGTGGTGACATGTCCTGCTTTAACCACATCAGCGATAATGGTTGGATCTTTGTAGGACAAGAGCTCAGTGTCAGCTGGCAGCTGCGACTTAACCTCGCGCTCAACTAACTCAATCAACTCCGGTGTCACGCCGGTGTAAACCAGAGCAACTTTCATAACTTTCTCCTCTGAAAATATCCTGTGGGCTAGAGATAAGGACGTAAAAAGTCCAAACCAGCAGAGGTGTTACCTCTTGGCTTATACTCGCAGCCAATGAATCCTGTATATTGCAGCTCTTGCAGCAAGGCAAAGCAGTAGCGGTAATCGATCTCTCCGTGATCGCATTCACTGCGATCAGGCACTGCGGCAATCTGGATATGACCTATATCTGAGATATGCTGACGCAGATACTTGCTGATGGCACCATCCACCATTTGTGCATGGAAGAAGTCGTACTGTTGCTTGATATTGCTACAACCCAAAGCTTGTACAGCCTTAACGATCTCAAGGCTGTCAAACTGCGAGTGATAGAAATAATGAGGCTTGATCTCTGGGCATAAGGCTTCGACTGTAATGGTGATCCCTACGTTTTGGGCCTGCTTACAGGCAAAGACCAAATTCTCAATAAAAGCCTCACGATATGGTGCGAGCTCTGCTGCACTCATGGCCTTGCGCTCTTGTGGCAGCACACTGGCCATTACGTGTACCCGCTTACCACCAACAGCGGCGGCATACTCCAAAGCTTGCTCAATATCAGCACGAGCTTGTTGCTTAGACGACTCATCAGGTAAAGCAGCACGGCCCCATTGACCTGCTGCAGTGTCACCACCTGAAGTATTGATTAGCGCTAACTGCAGATCATGCTCTTGCAATAACTGCTGAAAACGGTGGACAGAAAACTCATATGGCCACAAAAGCTCTACTGCCTTAAAACCGTCAGCAGCTGCCGCCGCAAAGCGTTGCTCCAAAGGAACTTCCCCGTACATCATGGAGAGGTTAGCCGCGAGCATAAACGAAGCCATACTGCGTCCTCTATATCATTCCCAAAAAACAAAGACAGATCCTTTATGTCACATCACTTGCCGAGCCAAGCAGCTCAGTAGCACAGCTGCTATAGCAGCTACAGCAGCTCAGCAATCTCCTCAGCCGTCAGATGACGTACTGGAGCACCACGCGTGATGAAATACAGCTTGCAGGTTTCCTCAAGCTCTTGGGCGTTGTTAAGCGCATCCTCTAAGGTCTTACCACCCACTACCATGCCGTGATTGGAGAGCAAGAAAGCCTTATTACCAGCTGCCACCTTGGCTAAATCCTCGGCAATTAAAGGTGAACCAGGTTTACGGTATGGAGTCACCTGCACCTTGCCTAAGCGCATGACCACATATGGGGTGATTGGCTTAATAGCATCATGAGGATCTAAGCCATCTAAGCAGGCATAAGCAGTAGCATAGGTGCTGTGCAGATGGATAATGGCCTTGATCTCAGGATTGTTCTGCATGACCGCAATGTGGAAACGTGATTCTTTGGTTGGCTTGGCTCCGCTTAAGAGCTCATTGTCAGCACTTACTTTGCTTAAATTGGTAGCGTCTAAAGAGCCTAACGATGAACCAGTTGGGGTCACGAGGAAAGTACCATCTGGCAGCAGGCACGACATATTACCTGCGGCACCAGCAACCAGACCTTGTGCTAACAAAGCCTTACCAATAGAGCACATATGCTCACGCGCGCTAGCCTCGTCTGCATATGCACCAGCACTCTTGCAATCCATTCTTAAGCCTCCACAGCTTTGAAGAAAAATTGTTCGTCGCCAAAATTGCCCGACTTCAGCGCTAAAGAAAGCTCTTCATTCAGCGCCCGCACCCATGGCACACCAGGGGCAATAGTTGGCCCGATATAAAAGCCAGACACTCCCAGAGCCTTGGTCACTTGTCCCGAGGTCTCACCACCGGCCACTACAAATTTGCGCACGCCTAAAGTCTTCAGCTTGGCACTCAGTAAAAAGAAGAAATGCTCAATGGCTGTGGCGGCAGCATTAGCTCCGTATTGAGCTTGGATCTGATGTAGCTTTTCAGGGGCGGCCGTGGCATAAACTAATGGTGGTAAAGCCTCATCTTTATGCTCCTCGCACCATGCGGCCACACTGTCCACATAGGCCTTGATATCCTCTTCAGCCCCCACACACTTTTCTACTTCTACTGGCCATGCACTGGCTTGTGCCTTGTAATTGGCTACTTGGGTGTTGGTCATAGCAGAGCAGGATCCCGAGAGCACAATAG
>DXEV01000177.1 GCA_019114785.1 Candidatus Anaerobiospirillum pullistercoris
ATACGCCCGTTGTGCTCAACACAACTAGAAAGTCCCCATTGCAGACAGCTCTTACTCTTAGTGGTTGTGTTGCAATGGAGATTGAAGCCGCCACCTCTATAGGTGGCCGGTAATTCACTGTCGCTAAGGTATCTGAGCGGCGAGGGACTCGACGGTGTGGCGCAAAGCCAATGTTGGAGCTCAATGGGGCTGCGCAGGGCCGCTGATGCTGCGCATGGTCGCTGGTGCGACGCCGTGCGCAAGAGCGTAACTCTGCGTATTTTTGGTGCTTTGGGGCAAGAAAATGGGGCAAAGAGCCCAAAAGAGGTGCGCTGGGCTGTTTTTCCTAAGCTGTAAGTTCTCTTTGCATAGGCCGTCTAAATTTCACGTGCTAGCATGGATCATCGTTTTGGTTTTGGAGCCCGAGCCACATGTTCTTCACAGCATGGTGCTCCCTACGACAGGTGGCAGGGCCTTAGGATCTATGTATTCACTTCTATTAGTTTTTAAGGAGTAAGCGATGGCTGAAAATGCGCAATTAAGTGGTCAGGAATATTTACGCAAGATCCTGCTGGCTCGCATTTACCCTGTTGCTCGTCTTACTCCGCTGCACAAGCTGGATAAACTGAGCGATAAGCTTGGTGTCGGTAAGATCTTATTAAAGCGTGAGGACTATCAGACTATTCACTCTTTTAAGATCCGTGGTGCCTACAACAAAATGCGCCAGTTATCGCAGGATCAAAAGGCTTGTGGCGTTGTCGCAGCCTCTGCCGGTAACCATGCCCAAGGTGTTGCCCTTTCTGCGAAGAATCTGGGCACTCGTGCCGTGATCGTTATGCCAACCACCACGCCTGATCTCAAGGTGGATGCGGTGCGTCGTTTTGGTGCTGAGGTCGTACTGTTTGGCGATAGCTTTAATGAAGCCTATGAGCATGCCAAAGACCTGTCTCGCACTCAAGGTTTAACCATGATCCCTCCTTACGACGATCCTGATGTGATTGCCGGTCAAGGTACTATTGCTCATGAGATCATGGGTCAGTGCAATGATATCGACACCATCTTTGTGCAGATCGGTGGCGGTGGTTTAGCTGCTGGTGTGGCTGTTTACATCAAGAATTTGATCCCTAATGTTAAGGTGATCGGTGTTGAGGCCGAAGGCTCGGCTTGTATGAAGGCCGCTATAGAGAAGGGTGAGCCTTGTGATATTGGCTTTGTGTCGCACTTTGCTGACGGTGTGGCTGTCAGCTTAGCTGGTAACGAGACCTTCCGCCTGTGCAAAGAATACTTGGATGACATCATCACTTGCTCGAACGATGAGATCTGTGCTGCTATGAAGGATATCTTTGATGATACCCGCGCTATTGCCGAGCCAAGTGGTGCCCTCTCTCTGGCAGGTTTAAAGAAGTATGCTCGTACCCATGGCTTAAAAGAAGGCAATCACATTGCCATCATGTCAGGTGCCAATGTTAAGTTCCACACTTTACGTACTGTGGCTGAGCGTTGCGATGTGGGTGAAATGGCAGAGGGTATTCTCTCCGTTGATATCCCAGAGCAAAAGGGTGCTTTCTTTACCTTCTGTGAGACCATTGGCAACCGCCATGTGACTGAGTTCAGCTATCGTGTGCATCACCAAGACCGAGCCCGTATTTTTGCCTCGGTGGAGCTCACTAATGGCAAGAATGAGTTGGACGATATCTGTGCTTCCTTACGTCATGCCGGTTATGAGGTAACGGATCTGACCTCAGATAACTTAGCAAAGGATCACATCCGCTACATGATTGGTGGTCACTTAGAACCAAATGAGAAAGAGCGTCTTTTCCTCTTTGAGTTCCCTGAGACTAAGGATGCTCTGAACACCTTCTTAACGCAGTTAGGTGGTAGCTTTAGTATTTCCCTCTTCCACTTCCGTATTGCCGGTTTAGAGTACTGCAGTGTGCTGTGCGGCTTTGATGTGAGCAAGGATCCAGACGGTAATGGCCTCAATGAGTTCTTAAAGACCATTAAGTTCCCATACCGTGAGGTAACAGACAACTTAGCCTACCAGCAATTCCTCTGCTAGAAGACGGTGGCTATATCCATAGCCAAGAAGGCTTAGCTTGGCCAAGGCTTAGCTTGGCCATGCCAGCAAAGGCGAGCTTGAGTTTGCACCCCTGAAATGAACGAGGTAAGCAGACAGGCTCGCCTTTTTGCGTTATTAGAAATTGCGCGAGCAATTGCGCCAAGTGCGACTGAGACGCCAGTTGCGCCCCTCGACATCACGGACGACAGTAGAGGCTGTAGAGAGACCAGGGCGATTTTGGAGGTTGACGATCACTGGTGTGCCTGGGCTCCAAATAAATACGGCAAAGAGATCATCGCTATGACCACGAAAACCTCGCACCATACGAGCTAGATGCCAGCCATCGTAATAGCCCAATTCCACTCTATAGCTGTCAGACCAGCGGTTGGACTCATCTTGGTAAGCTGCACAGGCGCTGATCGAGGTAAAAAACTGCGGCATAGGGTTGTGTCTGAGCGGGGCCGCTTGAGTTGGGGCACTGAGCATTAAGGCTGCGCTCAGAGCGCTTAAGCTGATACCGGCAAAGACGAAGCGCGTTAAGTGCTGCCGACAGTGTTTCCAGCAGTGGCTGAGGGGATGGTGATAAAGGCTAAAGGACATACTGTTCTCCTTAGAAATTTGCTTGAGCAAAGCTTGAGCTCTTAAGCTCTTAAGCTCTTAGTGTGCATAGGGCTTTCTGGTATCTAAAGCATGTTACTGCCAGCTTTGGCGCTATGTGTGGCACACACTGTGTGGCACACACTGTACCCTGTGAGACGCACTGTGCATTGGTGCGCAGCGCGCCGTGCGGTTTTTAAATGACTGTTCATGGGGTCGAGTGGATTCACCGATTTCGGCAAAAGCTTTTTTGTCTGCTATCATAGATCCTTGCTATTAATTGGCGCTATTGTTGTTTGTAGTGCCTTTGCGCTGGTCGCTGTGTTGCTACGTTTGCTCCCCCAAACAGATAGATAGCCCTTGAGTAAAACATTAAAGAGCCAATGCTGTTATCCAGAGATTACAGAGCACAGCTATCGTGGTGCATAGCAGAGGGGCCGCAGCAAGGCTGCGGTAGTACAGTGGTGCCGTTTGCTCGGCATTCCAAGGATAGAGATAAAGACTTATGCACGAGTTAGAAAAACTACGGATAGTAGCTAGTGATGTGCCTTTGAAGTACTTAAAAGACAGCTTCCCTGAGCTCAATGTGTGTTTTTTCAAAAGAGAGATTGATGAGCTTACCCGCGAATATGTCCTGCGCGGCCTGTTCGGTCTCTACGGCAAGAAGAAACCAAAGAAGCTGAAGAACCGTCCAGACAACGTGCGCATGAAGTTAGCTTTGGACAAATACACTCCAACCTGCAATGGCGTCAAGAATAAAGTGGAGAACCTGAGATTAGAGGGCTTAGATCCAAATGAGTTCCTGAAGGAGTTCAAAGACTTAGCCCGTGATCAGACTTCAGTGTTTTTCGACATCTTTGTGGTGCCTTCGATTGATATGAGGGTTAATTGGCTGCGCACCATAGCGTCGAATGTAGTGCATGATGATAAGTTTGGTTGGGTAACATCAGAGCTACTCTGCGATTATTTCTGCGCCAATGTCAAAGATGTGCCTTTGGATTGGATCAACGAGCAGTATCACTGTAATGATCAATTACCGCAGCGCTTTGGCCGCTCCTTGCAGCTTCAGTCGGCTCACTCTTTTGCCTCTGATATTTTTAAGCGCACTTCGTTGAGCGTAGAAGATAGAGGCGGCATTATTGTGAGCTATCTGATGCGCCATGGCTGTACTTTGGATGATGTGCTGACTTTCTTGAGCCTAGCTAACACCCTGAATGCAGAGCACTGCAAAAAAGAGGTGATTGCATGGATCAACCATCACCTTAAGGAGCCTGACTTCTTTACGCGTGTTGAGCCAGTGCTCCCAAAGCGTCATAAGGAGATACGCCTGTTGTTGACACAGATGGATCTCTTCTCTCAGATCGACGATCATGGCTGCCCTCATGTCTTCTATGTGTACACGGTGCAAGGTTTAGATGAGGTGCGCAATGAGTTTGTGCCCGTGCTCGTCTTGACCCGCGAGATCCCTGTGACCGAGCAAGATCTGAATCCAGATCTGTCCAAGCTCTTTATCGTCGAAGAGCTCGATCGTAGTGGTAATGCGCTGCAGCCTGTTGAGCAACTGCCAGATGAAGATAAGCCTATTATCTTAAACGATCGCTTAATGGAGCAGTATCTTCAGAATCGTTTCCGTGAGCAAAAGGGCTTCTTTAATCAGTGGGAAGATGCCAATGTCTTTGAGGCCAGTGTCTCGCGCTTACAGCGTTGGCTGAGCTTCAACTTCTTGCAGCATTACGATGAGATCTTGCAAAAGCAAGGGATCTCTTTGCCTGCTGATGATCTAGAGGTGACGATGGATCCTCAGGGCTATAAGCTCTTCTATAGATTCCACCCTCATTTTAAGCAGACGTACCAAGAGCTCTCATCTCAAGCTTTTGAGATGCTCAAACCTGAGGACTTCCCTAAGCTGCAATTTGTGGTGTCCTCAAGCTTAAGCACACCAATTGGGGACATAGTCAAAGCTGCCTTCCCTAATGTGGTGACGCAGATCGCTGCAAGCTACGACTTTAATTCCGTGCTGAGCTACATCAATGACTATCGTAGTGATAAGAAGACCTTACCTTCTGTCACAGAGGTCTTTGGTGCCGCTACCTCGTATTCTGACTTAGAGGAGAGAGTCAGCAATTGGGTAAGCGATTGGGGCCCATATGCAGAATATGGTATTGGCCCTTATTGTTTAGCGCTACTCCGTAAGCACAAGAGGGATGCTGCGTTCTTTAAGCTACCAACCAGCCTGCGGCGTTTAGTTGCGACACCTGAGCCTTTCTTGGGGTTAATGATTGGCTTTAAGCCATTGCTGACTTTTAGTACCTGCACTGGTGAGAGCTTTAAGCAGGTGGTGGACTTCACCTTAGCTACCGCTAAGAAGACAGAAGAGGCGGTCTGCTATAACAGCTTTAAATTTGCTCAGAATTTGACCTCGGGCTTAAATGTCCAGAAGCGTAATTTAGATAAGTCTGGCGCTCAGGCTGATAATGCTTCAACAGAAGGGGGTGAAAACCTCTCTGATGGCAGTGCTGTTGCCAAGACGGGCAGCCCAGACGATGCTAATGCGGCAGAGTCTGCTACCACTAAGGCCGAAGCTGAGAGCAAACAGACCGCAACCAAGACTACTGTCCCGCTGCGTCCTGTGAAGAGCTCGATGAATCGCAATTCCTTAGCATCACCTAAGAAGTTGGAGCCATCGCATTTACCATTGTCCAATGGTGCTAAACTCGCTCAATCTCTCATGTTTTCTGAGAGCAAAGAGCATGAGGAGCAGAGTTCCTCTTCATCTCAAGGCATGGCGGTTTTAAATGAAAAGCCTCATTCGAGCAAAGCGAATGAAGCCATGTTTAATGAGATGATGGCTCAGATCTCTGAAAAGAACCTCTCTAAGTTCAAGAAGAACCCAAATTCCAAGTTCAGCAGCATGTTTAAGAACGCCTAAGAACTAGGAATGGGGTTGCTCCCTAGATCTAAGCTTGATGCCCGCTACCTGCTATGCGTTGGGCTGAGCTGCTGCACCTGCAAGCTGTAGGTGCAGCCAGCGCTGTTCAGCCAGAACTGTGCTGCTCGTGCTGTGGCGCTAGCGTCACGATTTCGGTAGAGCTGCTAGGTTTCCGCAAGGGTGCAGGTGAGTGGTTTTAGTGTGGCAAGTTTTGGTCTCCATGTGTGGTGGAAAAGAGATGTCTTTACGCGAGCTATTAGAGCTGAGCTTTTTGCAACAGCATCCCTTATTGCGACAGATCTGGCGTTTTGCCATTGTCGGTGGCTTAGCTTTTGTGGTGGACTTTGGTCTGCTGCTGTTTTTGACGGAGATCGTAGGCGTAAATTACCTCGTGTCAGCCACGTTGTCGTTTATTGCCTCAGTGATTGTTAATTACATCTTGAGCGTGTATTGGGTCTTTGATTCTAAGGGGCACAAGAAATCGGTCTTAAAGATCGTGATGTTCTTTGTGCTGGCCACCTGTGGCTTGCTCATTAACAATGCCATCATGTGGTTTAGTGTGGAGATCCTTGCCATCAGCTACATTATTGGCAAGTTAGTCGCAACCTTTGTCGTCATGGTCTTTAACTTTGTGACGCGCAAGATCTTGATTGAGGGCAAGTTGCGAGCTCAGCAGCAGTCTGCATCTGGTGCGGGTAAGGACGTGGTAAAAGAGCAGCCTTAAGTGCGAGGGGATAGTCCCCCAAAATACCTTGGGGGTGAAGGAAGATAGGGGCTGTTAATGTCATTAATGCCGTTAATGCTTATGAGCCCCTGATTATGGTTGGCAGCTATGGAGAGTTAAGCTGGTGTCTCAACTTGCTGGTTCAACCCTGCGTGGCTGGCAGAGGTCATAGACTCTCTAGAGCCGGTGTCGCTGTTTTCGTTGGCTGCTGTTTTGGTGTCGTGAGCTTGCTGACAGCGTGGGCAAATACCATAGAACAATAAACTGTGACCTAAGAGAGCAAAGCCGTGAGTGTCTTGGATCTCTTGCTCTAAAGTTTTGTCCAAGTTTAAGGACACATCAGTGAGCTGATTGCACTCTAAGCATTTGATGTGATAGTGCGGGGCAGTGTTGCTCTCATAGTAGTCAGCCGCACCAGGCACAGCAATACGTAGGATCTGGTGCTCTTCTTCTAGCAAATTGAGGTTGCGATACACCGTAGCTTTGCTGATCTGCGGATAGCGCTTGGCCAGTAGCGCATAGATCTGCTCGGCGGTGACATGTCCTTCAAGATGCTTAATGGTGTCGAGCAATAGGGTGCGTTGAATGGTCATACGGTGTTGCATGTGAACTCCGCAGTCTAATAATTGCTAATGAGCAGTGATAATACAGCGGCGAAAGCCTTCTCCCACAAAAGCTTATGCAGCATACAATCCTAGGCCTCTGGCTTTTGGGGTTCTCGCTCATCTTAGCAGAGGCCTAGATGCTCTTATGTTGTTGTTGCAAAGCTTTCTCAAAAGTTAAGCGCGACTTTTTAGTCTTTAGCAGCGCGTGGGGTTTGGCCTTTCTTCTTACTGGTTTTGCTGGTGGCACGGGTTGCTTTGCAAGAAGGTTTGGCCGCGAGGTCTGGTTGGTCTGCGTTATTAGCCCCGTTAGCAGTACCTTTTTGTTGCTGCTTTTTGGCTGGAGTAGCTAAGCCTTTGGTGGGTAGATGCAAAAACTTACCAGTGAGGCTTACCGGCGAAGCTGCTACCTGCTCTGGCGTGCCGCAGGCGACAATGGTGCCGCCTTCAATACCACCACCTGGGCCCATGTCAATGATGTGGTCGGCATGCGCAATGAGATCGCGATCGTGCTCAATTACGATCACTGTAGCCTGATGCTCTAACAGGCTGTCCAGTACTCTTAATAGTGATTGCACATCAAGCGGATGCAGACCAATTGTTGGCTCGTCAAAGATAAAGACGCTGTCCTGCTGCATGCGCCCCATTTCACTGGCCAGCTTTAGACGCTGCGCTTCACCACCAGAGAGATTTGGTGTGGCCTCGCCCAAGGTGAGATAGCCTAAGCCTAACTGGGATAACACCTTGAGGCGTGATACCACCAACTTAAAGGCAGGATGCAATTGGCATAGCTCTAAAGCCGAATCAATGTCCAGCGCGAGGATCTCAGGTAAGGTGTATTGGTTTTTCTTGCCTTGGTTGGCGGCTGACTCTACAGCAGCGCTAGCCTCGGTAGCTTCGCTAGCAGTAGTAGCCTCAGGCATCAGGGTTTTGCTCTTAGTGTGATGCGGGGCCGTAAAATCAAAGTACACTTCAGATGCGGCTGGGCTGTAGCGCTTGCCGTGGCATTCTGGGCAAGGGATATCTACGTCAGGCAGAAATTGCACATCAAGGCTAATAGAGCCTGTACCGTCACAGCAGGCACAGCGTAGCTTGCCCGTATTGTAGGAGAAGTCTCCGGCCTTATATCCATGCTCTTTAGCGCTAGCCGTGTGCGCAAAGACTTTACGCAGCTCATCTAAGACGTTAGCGTAAGTCGCCACCGTGGAGCGGACATTAATACCGATCGGAGTGGCGTCGATCAGTTTGACTTGTTTGATGCCAGGGGCGCTAATAGAGGCGACATGTGGCGGCAGAGACTGACCATTGATCGAGGCTTGGAGCGCAGGAATTAAGCTTTCCAAAACCATAGTGGTTTTGCCCGAGCCCGAGACTCCGGTGACGACTGTGAGTTTGCCTTGAGGGATATGCACCTCAAGCTCATGAACTGTATGCAAAGGCAGGGTGTGCATGTAGATCTCTGGCCCTGCAGTTGTAGCGCCTGTAGTCTCGCTAGTGGTGCCAGTGGCAAAGGCAGAGGCAGAGGCTGTGGCAGTGGCTGTCACGGGGCGGGTGCTGCCCACAGCAGTGTCGGACTTGCTGGGCGTCAGCTCGTGTGGACGAGCAAAGTAATCTTGGATTTGCTCGGTAGCGCGCTGCAATTGTGGGATAAAGTCGCGTGCTTCGCGTAAGAATGGCCCAATGGTAGATTGTGGATTAGCAATGATCTCCTCAATGGTGCCTTGGGTAAGGACTTGTCCACCTTGAGCTCCGGCAGCTGGGCCCATCTCGATCATGTAATCTGCGTTAACCAGTACTTGGGTGTCATGATCGACCACAATGACGCTATTACCATCGTGCAGTAAGTCACGGATCACACCGAGTAAACCGATCAGATTGGCAGGATGCAGACCGATAGATGGCTCATCTAAGACGTACATCACACCAGTGGTACGGTTGCGTACTGCGCGAGCTAGCTGCATGCGCTGGCGCTCACCTGTGGAGAGGGTAGAGCTGGCGCGATCAAGGCTGAGATAGCCTAATCCCAGTTCTAACAAGCGCCGTGCCGTCATATCAAAGGCCTCAATGATATTGTGAGCCATTTCCTGCATATCATCAGGTAGAGAGCTAGGAATGGTGTGTACCCACTTCTGGAGCTCACTGAGGCTTAAGGTACAGACATCGGCTAAATTACGTCCCATGATCACAGGAGCGCGTGCCGCCTCACTTAAACGGGTGCCGTGACATTCAGGACAAGGGGCGATTTTGAGGAATTTTTCCACACGCTTCATGCCCTTTTCATCTTTGACTTTGGCAAGGGCGTTTTCTACGGTGTAGACCGCATTGTAGTAAGTGAAGTCGAGCTCTGTGCTTTGCCCTGTGTTTTTGTTGAGGTAGAGAATGTGCTTCTTTTCGGCTGGGCCATGCAGCACGATCTCTTTTTCCTCAGCGGTGAGATCTTTGTATGGGATGTTAGTGCGCACGCCCATTTCACGGCAGATATCGATCATTAAAGACCACATCAGCGTGCCCCAAGGCAATACGGCACCGTCTTCGATGCTGAGCTCCTCGTTAATTAAAGTGCTCTCATCTACGGTACGCACTTCACCTGTACCTTCACAGCAAGGGCAAGCACCTTCACTGTTAAATGCCAATTGCTCAGCGCCAGGAAAGGTGATCAGAGCGCCACACACGGGGCAATGGGTTTCGATCATGGCCGCACATTCAATGGTAGGTGGAATGTAGTGCCCATTAGGACAGCGGTGCGAGGCCAGACGAGAAAACATAAGACGCACACTATTGAGCAGCTCACTACCTGTACCAAAAGTGCTGCGGATACTCGGTACACCTGGGCGCTGACGTAAGGCTAGGGCAGCAGGAACGTAGAGCACTTCGTCCACCTCTGGCTTGGAGGCTTCACTAATACGACGGCGGGTATAAGTTGAGAGTGCCTCTAAGTAGCGCCGAGAGCCTTCGGCGTAGAGCAGCCCTAAAGCCAATGAGGACTTACCTGAGCCGGAGACACCAGCAATGGCCACCATCTTTTGTAGAGGGACTTTGACGTCGATGTTTTTCAGGTTGTGAACGCGAGCGCCATAGACTTCGATGTTCTCAGGAAGCTGATTTAAAGCCTCACCATGTATGTGGGTACGCAGTCCACGGGCTGCGCCCATGCCCAACACTGTGACTCCGTTGCTTTGAGCACTAGCTGATGAAGCAGGGGCTGGTGCTACAACCTCAGACGTAACAGGTGCAGATTCTGGGGAAAGCTTAGTAACGTTGTTTTTGGTGCTCATGGTACGTCCTATACGTCCTTAGAAATAGCTAATTTAGGTCAACAGCAGGGAATGGGAGTCAGGGCAAAACAGCCATGTGTCTCTATAGAGATAGTATAGGCCGTGCAGGCCAGTGCGAACAGGGGCGAATGGTGGTATGGGAAAGATGTAGCGTACAGGCTGACCCCAAAGGAAAAGACTGTCGGCTTAAGCAGGTGTGCGGAAGCGAATGGGTCTGAGAAAGCCTTGAGCTCTGGGCAAAGCTCAATGTTTGGGATGCAACAATAGGTGAGCCCCCTCAGCTCTAGCTCATAGGTATCGGCTGCTCAAGCTGCCTGTGTTATGAAGCCGTCGTTGAGGAGGGTGAGAGTTCGTAGCCTGCGCAGAAAAGAAAACCTTAGGCCACTAGTTATGGAGGCCTAAGGCCAACATTATCTGAGAACCCAAACTCAAGCAAATATGCTGCTCAAAAGATGCAGTGGACGCTTTTATCCAGTTTGTGTCCACGCATTCAGTTGAGCATATTGTCTTAGGGAGCTTGGGGTGATATCTGATGAAATCTGGGCTTAAAAAGCCTTAATATCAGGGCAAAGCTCTCCATCGCTAGAGGTGAAATGCTCTAAAGAACCAGCCTTGGTCTGGATGCAAAAATAGGTGATGCCATCAGGGCCAGCGCGCAGACAGCGGGCGCAACTTGGATCTACGCGGACACAATCTCCGGCTTGCAGGGAAATAATGTCACCGTCGAGATAGAATTCACCACCGCCTTGAGTGATGAGATAGACCTCCTCGTTTTCTTTGTGTTTGTGCACAAAAGGCACAGCAGCACCGGCTGGCATTTGGTTGCAGGAGATCTCGCAGCCAGTAAGATTGAGCTCATCGTGCAGCTCAGTACGGATAGCATCCGTTTGCAGGGAATATTTGGCGTAGTTGCTCATAGACAGTCCTTACAAAAACAAAGCGAAATAATGTCTTGAGGCATGCATTAGATTTGCCTTGCCTGACTTTGTCATTCTAGCTTGTAATGCTGGGCGATGAGTAGTTTTGAGCAAGGAGAGTAAGAGCCTGTGAGAAGGGGGTCACAAATACAGCGGCTATCATTTACATGATAGCCGTTGTTGCGACCGTTACCTGCCACTAAAGAGTTGTGAGAGAAGCTGGGCAGGTAGTTTGGTAGATGGGATAGCTAAAAGCAATTAGGCAAAGGCCTTAGTTTCGCAAGCTACACCATCAGTGGTGGTGAAGTGCTCTAAAGAGCCAGCTTTAGTTTGGATGCAATAGAAGCTTAAGCCCTCGTTACCGGCCTTGATGCAGCGCTCGCAAGCTGGATCAACACGGACGCAGTCACCAGCGGCTAAGGTGATGATCTCTCCGTCTAAGAAGAACTCGCCGCTGCCCTTAACGATCAGATAGAGCTCTTCGTTCTCCTTGTGTTTGTGCACAAAAGGAACAGCAACACCAGCTGGCAGATTGTTGAAGGAAACCTCACAGCCAGTGAGCTTAAGGGCATCGTGTAACTCAGCACGAGGGGCGTCAGCAGCGAGAGATAATTTAGCGAAGTTGCTCATACAAGACTCCTACGAGACAGATCAGGGAAAACAAGCGTTACGGTGCACAGCCAGCCAGTGTAGCTGTTAGCACCTCCAACCGATGGCTGTACTGTAGCACTGCCACTAAAGGCATAGAAGTAGGCACTTTTTGGTGGGATGGTTACTTTTGGGTAAGGCTTGACTAAGAATGACCTTTGGCGCTAAAACAAAATTAGAAAAAATTTTTTTGGAGCTCGGTACCCACCGTGTGGTGTACTGTTTTAGCACTCTTAACGCGCTAAGTAGGCATGCCTTTTAGGCTAGTGTTAATGTTCAAAAATTCGTAGCATGCTTACAGGTTAGTGGTTTGTTGCCAGAGTATTTCTTCGAGTCATGCTCATCCTAGAAAAGTGGCTACGAACTTGTGAAATCTAACACTAGGCAGACGAATAATGCAGGAGGACACAGATGGCAGCAGCAAATGCTTCACAGAGCGGCTCTGAGCGTGCCGCTGTCCCTCATGCTCGCTGGCAGCTTTTAGAGCAAGTCTATCGTGCTTACAAACTCCAGCAAGTATCAGCCGCTGCTGCAGATACAGCTGTAGATACATCAAGGGCAGCAATAACCCCAGCTCATAAGACAGGTACTACACCAACACCTGTATCAGCTGAGCCTATGTCCTCTGCAGAACAAGGCAATGTCTCTGCTCTTACCTCTATTACCTCTAGCTCTTCTTCTTCTTCTTCTTCCTCCTCCTCCGCCACAGGGGTGACGGCCACAAAGAATAAACCCGTATTAACTGGCGGTGAGTGGAAGCGTCCTCAGTTAGTATCACGGTGTTTTAGCTACGAAGCTTGTTGCTTGCTTGAGCTTTACCGTCCTTTACTGGCTCCAACTGATCTCTTATTGTGTGATGTTCGTGTGGGCCTTGAGCAGATCCCTCTATTGATCGCGAGTGCTAGACATGGGCTCTTACTGTTGTCGTTATATCCCGACTCCCCGCAACAGCTCAGTAGTGATCTGCCTCGGCTCTTGCAGCAAGCACGGCGTTTGAGTCGTTTAAAGCAGGATCTGCTCTCCTCTTTCAGTAAAGAGCTGAAATTGAGTCTAGATAAGGCTTTAGCGCTGCAAGATTGTAGCTTAGTGCTGATCTGTCTAGCCTCTTGCCAAGTAGCAGATATAAAACAGCAGGTCTTACCGCAGCTACGTACATTACCTCGTCCTCAAGAAGCAGCGCAGTTGCGGGCTTTATTTACAGATCAAGCTCCTGAGATCAGACTACGTTATTTAAAACAGGGTGCTTACGTCCAAGTACAAGCAAGCCTGCAACAGCGTTATCAAGATCTGGCTGTACCGCAAAATAATGGCACGACCCAAGGTACGTTACCGCTGTGGTTACTGCTACCTCCCAAAGCTGCAGAACAAAATTTACCTGATGGTGCTTTCACCGGTACCTTAAAGACGAGGCATGAGGGGGCTGCTAATGCAGCACCTGCAGCATCGGCAGCACCAGCAGCACTTGCATCGCCTGCAGGCACTACAGAGCCAGATCTTTTTACGAGTTTGCGTTGGCCACAGGTGGCTGCTCCGCAACGTTTCCTGCTCCCTGAGCAGTTACGGTATTTACGCCAGTTATTGCTCAAGTGTGCCTGTACATATCAGCCTTTAGCCACCACGCAAGTTGTGTCTTTACGCTATAGCACGCCAGATTTACCTACTGTCAAAGAAGAAGGGGCGGGCGCTGTTATAGCCAAACCAGCACCAGCTATGGAGGAGATCTCTTTGCCGGTGCCGGTGATGCAGCATCTGCAAGATTTAGATGGTTTTCAGCTGAGCGTGATCCTTTCGACTCTCCCTGTGCTCTTGCTGAGCGGTGTTTTTGGCTCAGGTCGCACTTTAGTCTTAGTAGCGCGGGCGCTCTATGTTTACATGCAGTGGTGTTTGTTTTCTCAACAAGCAGAGTCCCAAGCTAGTAAGCAAGAACAGCTGCAAAAACATACAGCCGAAAGTATTACTCAGGGCCCACAGGTGCTGATCCTCTATGCGCATGCTCCACAGGGATATGCGCTAATGCGCTGTTTGCAGCATCAAGCTCAAGCTTTAGCCGTACCGCTGAGTGATTTTGCTCTCTGTGAGGCGTCAACTTATCTCCAGCAATTGCAGGCAGATCCTGCATCGTTGCCGCGCTGTCCTTTGTTATTTGTGGATGAGGTGCAAGATCTCAGCTTAGCAGAGCTGCAAGCTCTGTATGAGCACCATCAACCGCATTGCTGTTTGTGGGTAGGTGATTTTTGTCAGGAGCGCTGGCGTAATACAAGGCTGATAAGCAATAGAGCCGTGCAGCATGGGCGAGCTTTAAGCCGTCTTGATGATTATGTCCATCTTGGACAGCAGCTCAGAGCACAGTGGCAGCAGCGTAGTCTGCATGGTGAGCGTCTCTTGGTTTTGCCTCAGCTGCGTGCTGAGCATATGCTTTTAACCTCAAGTGAGCGGCAGCTGTTACATGGGGTGTTTTTAGCGAGCTCAAAAGTAGATCTGGTGCGACTGTTACCTTTGACTTATCGTGGAGCTCCATTGCTGACTTCGCTGGTGTTGAAGTATCAGCTGCAATCTTTTAGCCCTGAGCAGATCGGTTTTAATTTGCGTGAGCTCTGTGACAATCTTACAGAGCTTGAGACCTTTAGTGACGATGGTTCTGCTGAGGGTGAGGTGGTGCACTCTTATACCCGCCAAGCAATGGAGCGTATGCCACAGCAAGCGTCAGGAGTGCCAAGCGATGGTAGTTTTTCGGCCTTGCGCTCTTGGGTACAACAGTGGACACAGCGGGTACAGCAGCGTTTGGTTACGGGACAAGAGCAAGCTGCCTCCTATGGCGGTGCATGGGGAGATATGCCGCGTCCTGTAGTGCAGGATCAGGTGGTGGATCCTTGTGGCAATGTGTCATGGCGGCATTTACCCGAGGGACAGAGCATTGAGCATTTATGCGCAACTTTATGCCAAGAAGCTCAGCAATTTAGTGCAGGTTTAGAGCCGTTATTTGCTTTGCCGCTGCTCTCTGCGCAGCCGACACCCCCTGAGACTTTGGCAGAGTTTGCTTTGCTGTGTAATGAGCCTCGTTTGCTCCCTGTTATAGATTTTGTATTGCGGCATACCGGCCGAGGAACTCTCACGCACAGTGTTATGCCCTCAGAGGAAGAGGCGCTATTGCAGGTGCTGTTTACAGAGTTGGGAACTGGTGGCCGTAGCCGTGGCCAGCCATCACCGGTGCAGCCTTTGTTGCAGGCTTTGATCCCTTTGCTACAGTCGCAATTGCGTCAAGAACTGCGCATGGGACAGCAAGTGCAGACTATGGCCAGTCATCTGCAAAGATATTGGTGTAGCTCAGAGCAAGGAATGCATTACTACCAGCTGTGGCAGCAGGGAGTGAGATTGTGTACGGGTGAGAATTTAGGGCCAATGCAGGCGGAGTTTTTACAACAAATGCAGCTCTTGCTTAAAAAGCTTGAGCAAGCACAAGCACCTTTACACAGCCCAACCCAAGAGCGCTTAGAGTTTAAGGTCTTTGGGAAATGGGAGGAAGAGAGTCTGCCCGATCCCCAAGACTTACCTCCTGTTTATAAGGCTATGCTCTGGGCTTTGGCCGTACCTGAGGTACAAGAGCAAACTGCGTTTCGCCAGAGTTTAACGCACTGGCGCTTGCGCCTCATTGCCCCAACGGTTAAGGCACGCTTGACTAAGTTGTTAGCCGCAGCCTTGTTTAGCACCTATATTCCGGTTATGGGGCAGATGCTGGATCTTATGGTGGGTGCATATGGCCCCCAAGGCGGAAAGCTCTTAAAGCAAGTATGTTTGAGCCTTAGTAGTTATTTGCGACCACGCATACAGGAGATCAAGACGGTACCGATATGGGCCCAAGATCACTTTAAGCTGAGTCATAAGTGCTTGCACCTGAGTACGGTGGAAGCTTTTCAAGGCTTGGAAAGTGAGCGTGTATTGATCATTCTGTTGCCCCCTGCTCCATTTGAGATAGAGCGAGTGAGCTTGGTACAAGGCAAAGATGAGACTGAGCCGCAGCTAAGTTTACAGCCAGAGCGGATAACGCCAGCCTTAGTTTACAGTGCTATAACCAGAGCACGATCGCAGTTGCGTTTAGTACACCAACTACCAATTCTCACGCAGCATTTAGAGCCTCTGTTACAGCAGGTACATGAGGATATGATGGCTTTACGTGAGGAGGCACAGACTAACGCCGAGCCTGTCGAGGCTGAAGCAGCAGAAGAGCCCGAGGCAGATGCTGGTAAACGCATGGTAGTGGTTGGAATGGGCAAGGTCTTTTAGCCGTCACTGTTAAGAGGTTAGGGCAAGGGCTCGTAGAGCGCTCGGCGCTGATTGGGGTGAGTTGGCGTGTGTTTGGCCTTGAGGGGGTTGGGTGTAGTAACCCAGAGGACATCGATGGACATCGATAAAGGGTGCTTTAGAGCAAAAGAGCAGCTACCAACCTGTGGCAACTGCTCTTCTGTGGTAAACACTATTGGGCTATTGCGTATAGATTAGCCCATGGGGCAGTAATTAATAGCAGTGTGAATACATGATCACGATATCATCTGCGTTTAACTCACAACCTTCGTCCTCGTCATCTTCATCGTCGCTGGCAATGTACTCTTCTGCCAGTTCACGCATTTGCTCGTCATCAGGGACTTCACCAAAGGCGCTGTAGTTCATTGGCAGGCCTAAAGAGGTGAAGTACAGGATCAGCTGCTCTACACCTTGCTGTACAGCTTCTTCGACCGGCAGTGAGCCATCAACACCCATGATGTCCACCATATAGCGACGTACATCATCACCATGATAGGTGGCATAGGCTTGCAACCAGCGTGGGAACAGTACGGTAATGGCCTGACGATAGCTGATATCCATGCACTCTGTGATGAGATCCATGTCAGAGTAGATTGACCATGACCATGAATCGCCCTTACCACAGGACAAGATTCCCATGGTGGCCAGAGCCGAACACCACATCTGGGTAGCACGGGCATCATAGTCACGAGGGTTGGCTAAGGCTTTTTGTACGCTATCGCGCACAGCCTCTAACACTGCTTTGGTGAACTTTTCAGCGATAGGGTTGTAGTCACCTAAGTAGTTGACGCTAGCCTGAATAAAGGTCACAGCAGCGGCATAGGCAGTGTGTTCAGGATTCAGACTAAAGGAATACTCTGGGTTAAGCAGCGAGAAGTCAGGGAAGATCCCGTAAAGGGAGCCATGACTATCGTTTTGCAGGTCGTCGACCTCAGCAGCGGCATCAGCTTCAGAACCGCCTGATGGGTAGGAAGGGATCACGCCAATCTGGAGGTGATCGTCATCATTACTGGCCTCTTTTTCTCCCGACAGATAGTCCCAAAGATCATCGTGGCAAGCGCCAAAAGCAATGATCTTGGCTAGATCCATACAAGAGCAGCCACCTACACCTAAGACACAGTCGATATTGGCCTCATGGCAGATCTCGATACCAGCCTGTACGCGCTCGTAGGAAGGAGTGCTGCTACCACCTAATTCGACCCACTCAATGTCATGCTCACTGAGAATGTTGGTGATATCGTCTACAATGCCACTAGCCTTGGTACCCATGCCTCCAGAAACGATTAAGACCTTACTACCATCGATGAGCTCAGGTAAATTGGTGAGCACATCGTCGCCTAAGTAGATATCGCAAGGGTTAAAGTAGTTGAAGTTTTGCATCGCCATGACACGACTCCTTATACAGGTCACAGGGAAAAGCAAGACAACTCGCTGGCAAATAACTAGAGGGAACTTCAGTGCAGAGGACAAAAGCCAAAGTTTGAACTTGCAGGTTACTTAAGCTGTGAGTCCCTGTAGTTATGCCCACATTTTCCAATTGTATGAAATTTGGTTGGGTTTGCATGATTTTGGGCAGCAAAAGCGCCGATCTTTTTTGCAAATTGTGATGCAGGTGCGCTTTAGAGTATGAGGAGCGTGCGGGGGTAAAGGCAGGTAGCCTGTCTTAGAGAGTGGTGCGGTCAGATACAATGTTGGCGGTTTTTGGTTTACGTGCGTCTTTTGAGAGTGGTTAGTTTTAGATCGAGATGACTTTGGTGGGGTCTTTGGGGTAAGCTCGGTACGATTTGGTTTCTATGGCGTAAAGCCTTATAGGATCTCGTTTGTAGCTTCTTTTGCGCCCTTGGTGATCGGGGTTGCAGGGGAAAGGCTAAATTTGGTTGGTTGCAATGTGGATCTAGATAGAAGAGAGGAGGTAGAGACGGTGCCTGAGAAGATTAAAGGGAAAACACCTGAAAACACGCGACTTAACTTTGAACAGTTAGCTCAGTTGTTCCCGTCCTGTGTGATCGAGACCACAGGGGTGGGCGCTGTTAGTACAGATGTTCGTCCAAATGAAGATAAGGGGCGTCATACCATTAATTGGCAAGCTTTAGCTGATCTGATAGGTGTGCCTTTAGGTGACGCCTTGGGCTCTGACAACCGTCGTGAGCCTTTCGACTTCTCGTGGACAGGCAAGCAAAAGGCTATACGCGAGTCGATGGGTGCTATCTCTAAGGCTTTGCGTCCCTGCTTAACTGATAGTAAGGACTGGGACTCTACAGGTAATCTATACCTTGAAGGCGATAACCTCGATGCCCTTAAGCTCTTGCAAGGTAGCTATTTGGCCAAGATCAAGATGATCTACATCGATCCGCCTTACAACACCGGCAACGACAAGAGCTTTGTCTATAACGACAACTTCACCCAGAGTCGTGAGGAATATGCAGCTGAAGCTGGTTTATTGGACGAGGAAACAGGAGCTCGTTTGGTGACCAATTTGTCTTCGGCTCCACGCTACCATTCTCTGTGGTGCTCGATGATCTACACTCGCCTCTTAATGGCGCGTTCTTTATTGCGTAAAGATGGCGTGATCTTTATTTCCATCGACGATCATGAGCAGCACCATCTGCGTGATATCTGTGATGAGATCTTTGGTGAGCGTAACTTTGTAGCCCAATTCGTCTGGGAGCGCGCTTTTTCGCCAAAGAACGACGCCAAGTACGTCTCCACCAGTCATGATTACGTGCTCATGTATGCCCGCGATATCGATTCCTTCACCATTGGACGCTTGCCTTTATCTGAGGAGGCTAAAGCCCGTTATAAAAACCCTGACAATGATCCCCGTGGCCCATGGGCTAAAAGTGATCTTACGGTCAAGACTTACAGTAAAGCTTGTGATTATCCGATCACCACGCCATCAGGCCGTGTGGTCTACCCAACCAAAGGTCGCTGCTGGTCAGTAAATCCTCAGCGCTTTGAGGAGCTGGTACAAGAGGGACGGATCGATTTTGGCGAGGATGGTGATAAAGTCCCAAGCCTTAAGCGTTTCTTGGCTGAGCGCAAGCGTGAGGGCATGACGCCAACTACTTTGTTGTTGCACAAAATGGTTGGGCATAGCAAAGAGGGAGCTCAAGAGCTAAAGGCGTTGATGGATGGTGGTGTCTTTGATGGCCCTAAGCCTGTACGTCTGATCAGACACCTTATGACCTTGGCTAATCTTGATCCGCAAGGTAGTGATATCGTGCTTGACTTCTTCTCAGGCTCTGCCACGACAGCTGAAGCTGTGATGCGTGCTAATGCCGAAGATGGTGGCAATCGTCGCTTTATCCTCGTGCAGTTCCCTGAACTGTGCGTAAAGGACTCTCCTGCCCAGCAAGCTGGCTACCATAACATCTGCGAGATCGGTAAAGAGCGGATTCGTCGTGCTGCCACTGCTATTGCCTCTCAAATCGATTGCACTAAAATAGTGCAGGGGGGGGGTGCGAGGGTTTTATACAAGTCTGAAGACGCTGAAAGCCTTATTCAGTCTAGTTTTGATGCTGATTTAGACCAACAAATTAAAGCTGATAGTATCAATAATTTGGGGGCTGACACCAAGTTAGTCGCTAATGCGGAGTCTGCTTCTCCTGCCTGTTCATTAGAGGACTTAGACTTGGGATTTCGAGTCTTTAAGGTCTCCTCGTCAAACTTCCTGCCGTCCTATTTTCAGGTTGATACTCTTTCCCAAGACATGCTGTCTGCCCTCGAGGGTAACATTAAGTCTGATCGCAGTGACTTAGATCTGCTCTTTGAGTGCGTGCTGGACTGGCACTTGCCATTGAGCTGTCCTTTCAAGACCGTTACTGTTGCTGGCCATCAAGTCTATGACTACAACGACGGTGACTTACTGGCTTGCTTTGAGACTGACGTGGGTGAGTCCTTTGTGCATGCCTTAGCCCAGCGCGAGCTGAAGCCGCTGCGTGTTGTGATGCGCGATAGCTGTTTCCAAGACAGTGCCTCTAAGATCAATTTAAGTGAGCTTTTTAAGACCATCTTGCCGGAAGTTCAGCTACGTGTGCTGTAAGTGAGCGGCGGTTTTGTTAGCTGAACAGGCGAGCTGAGTCTCTTAACTTTGGCTTAGATACTGGCTTTTTCTGGGCTCAACTGCTGCAGATCTTATGTTTTCGCGTACACTGGGGCGTGCTTTTGTTCCATTCCTAATTAGAGAGGAGATCCCCAGTGCCAGAG
>DXEV01000178.1 GCA_019114785.1 Candidatus Anaerobiospirillum pullistercoris
CCTCTAAATTTTCTTTAGTTTCCACTAAAAACATCTCCTTTTCGTTGGCTTGCCGTGAGGGTGAAAGGTCATGACCTTAAATCCACAGGTTTAGCTTGAGCCCGACTAAACATCCCTCCAAAGAAGCTGTAAAGCTTCATGCTTTGAGGTCAGTTAGCATCGCCCTGTGCAAAACCCAACTACAGCACCGTTGTCCACCAGACCAAAGACACACTATTCACTGCTTATGCCACACACATATGCCAGCAGCGCGGCAGCCTATCTTAAATCTCGGTGTTTAACGGTTTACCAATGAGAATGCCAACGATCTGCGTGTCTTTAAGACCGCAAAAATAAGCAAAAGCTTAATCTTTCTTCAGGACTGTGAGTCTTAGTACAGCTAGGCTTGTCACAAGACAAGAATGCCCAAAGAATACTAAGAACCATGCACAGCTGCTTGCTAGTCCTTGCAAGGAGGTACAGGCAAAAGATCTTCGCCAGTTACCTCAGAGCTATCCTGACAAGCCTTGGGACTGAGCTGTATAACAGCCCACTCTTTTGACCGAACGGAAAAGCCCTTTCACAGATATTTTAGACCTATCTCTGACAAAATAGTTCTAAGCCCGAGCAAAGTAAGCCCTCAGCTGCGTTTTTCGCATTGTCTTTCCAAAGAAGACAAAGGAACGGATGCAGTCCATACTCCGTTTGCTTTTCGACGTAAGCCCAACCTGAGATCACGTATTTTGCAGCAGTGAATTGCTCCAAACTTACGTCACAAGCGGACTCACAACAAGCTCTTATTCTATCGGATATATTTATTATTTCTTGCAGGCTAAGCGCAAAAACAACAATATTTTTTGGGATATATCTGCCCAATAGCCCAGTGCACAGGCTGTGCCCAGTAGCTATGCCCACTGGCCATGCCCACTGGCAGTGCCTACTGGCTATGCCCACTTCACCCTTATTTTTCCCGCCACAAAGCAGCCCACACTGAGCACCGCTTCCCTGCACTGCAACCCAAGGCTGCACGCAGAGCGGCTGCTCAAAGCTGCCGACAAGGCAGCTGCTCAAGGCAGCCGCCATCTTCAACGTACAGGCTAGAGCTCTTTCTAGAGCTCCGCTTCTTCACCTGCATCAGCGCTGTATTTGCTCAGCACGGTACGACGAGCTAAATGCTCGGCTGTCTCACGCTGCTCATTTGGCTCGTAATCACTCTCGTCACGCTGTGGAGCATCTGTTTGGAGATCAGGGATGATCTCATAGACGTGGAAACTGCTCTCACCAGACAGCTTAGCCAGATGCAGTGCCTGTCGTGCAAACTCGAGATGCTCCTTTACCGCTTTGGTCTTGTGCTGCATATTTTCATCAACATAGGACACACCAATGCTGATGGTTAGCACGCGCACATTCTTACTCCGAGCGCGCACTGCTTTGAATTTACCAGCACTATCCAGATCGTTATCCTCAAGTCCATTTCCATCACCCAAGGCAGAGCGCTCCTTGTCTAAGGACTCGGCTGCGCTTGCGTTATCAACTTGAGCTTGATGAGCTTGCATTGGATCCTGACCTTCTGCCGCCTTTAACAGCTTCGTATCCTTGGTACCCAAAGAAGTACGATATTTCAGCTGTAAGGTCTCAATCTTCTGCAACAGATGATCGCACAGCATGATGGTCTCATGGTAGGAGATCTGGCTTAACACTAAGCAGAACTCATCTCCGCTGTAACGGAAGAGTAAATCACGCTCTGGAGCAATGTTGGACTTGATCGTGCTGGCAATCAGCGCAATCGCATCATCACCGGCTAAACGGCCACGAGCCACGTTATAGTCAAAGAGATGATCAATATCGAGCAACACAATGGCGCTGTTATTGTTCAGCATTGGGATCTGAGCACTGATCTCCTCTAAGGCCTGACGGTTGTACAGATGGGTTAAGCCATCGAAGTAGTACAGCTTGCCGAGCTTAGTGTTGAGGCGCTTGAGATCGATATTGTTCTGCACTAAAGAGCCATAGTTGTGCAGAATTGGTTGCAAGGTAGCAATGATCTCTTGCTCCTCACGCAATGACACTTCGCGTGGATCTGGCACTCTGTAGGTATCACTAAACTCTTTGACCAACTCCAGCAAGCGTCTGGTTGGCTTCACAAAGACGTTGGATACAAAAGTGTAACCGTAGCAAATACTGACGATCACAGCAAACACCATGAACCAAAGCCACAGCGACAATCTATCAGTTGCAGCCACAACATCAGACGCCACAGTAGCCACAGGCTTTTTCACCATAGCATTGCTGTACTGCTTAATATTGGTGATAGCTTCTAAGACCTCAGAGTAAGTGTTCTTAAACTGGCGCATAGACTTGTCTTGCACCCCAAACAACGTTTGCAGGTCTTCATAGGCTTTAGTATAGGTACGGCAGGTAAAGAGGTACTTCTCGTTACGGCTTAAGCTATTGCTATTTATACCTTTAATTCTAGCGGGAGCATTAGCACCACCGATAGCCGACTCATTAGCAATCAGATGAGTATTAAAATCGCCTCTTGAAGATGATGGGGCGGTAACGACTTGTACCGATTGTTCTCCTGTACCTGATGGAATGCTGATAACAGTTGCGCCAGTATGCGCATTGATCTGAGCTACAGTTTCAATGGCAGCAGCTGCATCAGCAGAATTAATGGCAGCAGTATCAGCAGCAGCTGTGCGCTGCTCTTCCTCTTCCTCGACTATTTCTGGATTCTGAGCCAAAGGCATTAAAGCCGAATGCACGGCACTAGACACTACCTGATCTGGTTTTTCTACATTGTACTTATCAAAATAGTCCATACTCTCGCTGTGCTGATGCAGCATATCCATACGCTCTTCAGCATTGATCTCAGCGAGACGTTGATCAATTTCAGACAACTCACTACCGCCAGTCTGAACTGCTACATCAGTATTTATTTCAGCACTGGCACTACCAGCACTAGTGATATGGGATGACTCGTAACCATAGGACTTGCTTAAAGCTGAGTTAATAGCACTATCGATCGCCGAAGCATCTTTTCGCCCCTGACGATCATATTCTGTATCAGTGCCAAGCCCTGGGCCTACTCGCTGCTCAGTTGCATCTGCTCCTAACTGCGTCTTTTGCTCCTTTAGGGCCTCATCGATCTGCTCTTCAACGCTTTGCGCCTTAGCCGCTGAGGCGGCTACAGCAGCGGCATCCGCTGCGTCATTTGCAGCGGCATACTCTTCATCAGCTGCTGCCATTGCCTCCAATGAGTTGATATCAGTACCAGCTAAACGACGCTCTTTGTGTACCCATTCATCACTGTCTGGCAGCTTAAGGTGATCGTAGTTAGACAGCTCATTGATATTAGCAGCTGCTCCAGTGATGGCAGCAGCGGCATGAGCAGACTCGGTCTCTTTGTGTCGCGCAAAGATATGACTCTTGTGCACATAGCTGCTGATATCCTCAGGGTGATCATCAAAATAAGAAAACACAACATCACACTGAGGGCGGATGTATTTATCCAAAGACACGGTGTGACGGCTGATCATCTTAGCCAGTGTGCTATAGCCGTGCATGATCAGGCTATGATCGTGCATCGAAATCTCATAGATGGCACCGATCTGGCCGGTTAAGATGCAGAAGTGCTCTACAGCGCCATAGTAAGCCAGCCAAGTATTAAAGACTTGCTTAGTGCGGAAGTGCAACTCGCTTTTTTCTTGGTAGAGTCGATCGATACCCGCACGTAACTTATCCAGCTCAGATGAGATCTCAGGGATCTGATGCAAATAAGGAGCATTCACCAATACTTTGAGGCTGTTGTAGTTGCTGTAAGCCATGGTGATATTCATACTCTGGGCGAGCAGATCAACGTGATAGGCCACTTGCAGCATGTCTTTTTGCAGGGTGTCGCTTAACTCTACACCTGGGATATCTGCCCCTAAAAGATCCTGACTGGCATTACGCAGATTTTGCATCTGAAACTCAGTCACAACCATGATCAAAGACCACACCACAATAAAAGGCATAATCAGCATAGTTATGCTTTTTTTGAGGCTGCGAGCTTTGCGGCGTGGAGTATTGCACATATTATCCGAGCGCCCGCCCTTGTAGGCACTGGTATCACTACTACTAAAACGCTTGGATCCTTTGGCCTTATTAAATGCGCCTAAACGCTTGGTCACACCCTGCTGATGATATGCGCCCCAAGAGTCGTTTTGTTCGCTATTAGCTGCATACTCCCCAGCAACATCACCTAGGGCTACTTCAGCACCAATGGCATCTCCAGAGGCACCAGAGGCCTCATTACCTGCACCGACCTGAGATGAAGATACAGATAAGTCAGCTGCATCTGCGTCAGCTGCTGCATTCTCATCTGGCGATCCGCCTTGAGCGGTCTCGCGATAGGCACGAGTGTTACCTACCCAAATAGAACAAGACTCGTGAGTAACGCCCTGATCCTGACCTTTAGCTCCCTGCGCACCATCCCCCTGCGAGGCAATAGAGCTCTGCACCGTCGACTCAACGCCTTCAGTGTTTTGTGTATCTAAATTTTTGCTCTCAGTGTCAGTAATGTTTGGCTTCTTCACGACGTCAAAATTGGCACTATCAAAATTTCGGACAACTGATCCGGCAGAAATACTTTCCTCTTGCGAGGAAGCAGCTTGATCGTCATCTGGGCTGCTGTGATGGGCACCATCAACATAGCTACCTTGCCCTAATGACTCCGAAGAGGCTTGATGAGTCTCTTGGCCACTGCGCGTAGTTTCTGTCTGCTGTGATTCAACTTCTTCTGGTTGCATCTCCCAGTCTCGGGAAGATGATTGGGATGGAATAGTCATGAAAAGTCCTAACCGCAGAGATACCACGTTTACCAAAAAGCACTGCGTTCACTATCCCCTACCCCCATTTACACACAGTGGCTTCAAGAAAGTAAACACACTACCTTTGCTTCGAGCCTAAAACGCGAAAGAACACCTCTTCGCTGGTTAACGGATACGATGCGTTAGACCACAGGCTAGGAACATATGGCTGATTCTAGTGATCACAAACCGAGGAGCGAACAACGCCCCAAAATAGATCACGGCAATGTTACATGTAACATCTAAAGTGCCGTTTCTACACATAGCTCATATTCTATGACCGCCCCGTGCTAGATGCAACACGTTTTTGCAAAGTTACGTGCAATAGGGCGCGTGCACAGTCGCATTTTTTCGGCAAAATCAATGATAATGACAGTGCAATTTTTGCAAAGAGACTACAAAAAAGACAAAAAACACCACCAATTAAAGGCTTCGCAGCCAAAATAGAAGCAGAGCCTCATCACGCGTAAACGTTTACAACTGCCCAAAAAACCGCACAGATTATGTGCAAAAGCCCTATTCTTTGCCCTTTCTTATTAATCACCTCGACTCGCGCAGAAAACCAGTGCTTTCTTTGGAGCTCACCCTAGCAAATTAGGTTTTGAGATATTTTGCGCTACAGCCTGTCCCCAGCACCAAGGAAAAAATGTTTTGTGCGGCTATACCCTTGGCATTACCAAAATGCTCTCATTTAGTGCATCTAAAATATAGCTTGGCTTGGGTTATTGCCCGCATTAATATGTCAATATCTAGGACACGCTTCAGCCTTAATTCATAAGCTCGCGATCCAAGCTACTTTTATTAGGAAGCTGCAAACTATTAACTGTCCAAAAACTACAGACTACTAACCCCTCCGAGTTGTAGGTGCATCACACTGGCTGTTGATAATTTTGGGACAGTTAATAGTTGTCACCTTCCTTAGCTCTAACATTCCAGCCTAGGGCATCTGACGTCCCCTTAGCTGAGCGCGCTATGCTGGTGAAATGACAGAAGCTAGATTTTACGGCCAATCTACATCAGATTAAGGAAATTTCAATGTCTGGCAATTCTAATTCCTCCTCAGAGGACGTTGGCGGAGTAGTGATGCTGGCTCTGCTCGGAGCCTTCTTGTGGTGGTTCTTTTCTTCGAGCATGGAGGACATTACCGAAGACTTTCTGGAAGCTAGTTTTGAAGGGGATGCTGGAGAAGTGTATGACAGCAGCTTCTTCTGCTTTTCACCTTTAGGCGCTCTAATCCACGGAACACCACATGAAGGGCGCATAACACCATTCTTTGCTTTTTTGTTCATGGAGCCAACAGATATGGCCAAACAGCAAGCACGAATGGGTGGTAATTTTGCCAAAAAGCATGATGGCTTAGATTCCGTTGAGGTCGTGGCTAGTGGAGAGATAGAAGACGCAAATCTCAACAACCAACTAGATCTAGTCAATGCCTTCAGCGATTCTGGTCAATAACCCCCGCCTAAAGAGGCGGGGGCTTGAAAGTCTCTGATTTTCAAGCCCAAGTTGACTAGCCTAAGTCCGTCATGGGACGGACTACGTTGGTTGAGAATATATAGGCACCGCCGGATGTTAATC
>DXEV01000179.1 GCA_019114785.1 Candidatus Anaerobiospirillum pullistercoris
TAGCCATAAAGGACCTCTCGCTTAACGAAGATGGGCTCATTATGGCTAAAGCTGATTTTGATAATAACCTAGGGTTTGACGCTCACTTAGGTAGGGAATTGCACTACGTTTTGTGTGACGGTCTGTGGTGGGGTGACTGGGAGGTCTTAATCTCACAGGGAACAGTGAATAGCCCAGACAGCGTCAACACGAGCAGGTAACAGCTCTGTTAGGGTTAGAGCCAGTAAAAGAGCAAAGTGGTAGGGTAGGGGCCAATAGGATAGGGCGCGAGAGGCTCCGTGTCTCAGTGAGTCAGTATTGCTGTAGGAAAGCTTGAGTGATTTGCGCCAAAAGAGCGCAGCGCCAGTGAGAGGTCAGATCTGGTCTTGTCGTTTTTTCTCAAGGTATTGCAGGTTTCTCTCTGTGATAAGGGATGACTAGGATTATTTTGTTGGAAAATATTTGACAATATCTGTTTGAAAAACGGCTTAAAATACAAGCTTATTTGGGTGGTATCTGGTTAATTTTGTTGATTGTTTTGTTGGCTTTGTGGCTTTTGTGGGGGTAGTCTTGGGCTTGAGTAGTCAGCGTATGTCCCTATAATTTCCTTAGGTTAATCTGTTGTAGCTGGATGGTGAATATGGTGGATTTTGAAGGTCGTGGAGCCACCGTCAAGCTGCAATAGGTGTTGTCTTTTCAGGAGAGGAATGAGCCTATGGATTTCGACGCCAACATGATCGACATCAACATGATCTTAGGTGATCAGCAAATTGTGATGTATCTGGAAGATAACAGCGCTTCTCGCGATCTGGTCTCTCAGCTACCACTAACTGTGGAGTTGGAGGATTTTGGTGGTGGTAAGGAGAAGATCTTCTACACGCCTAAAGAGCTGGATCTCTCCGAGGTGCGCTATCTGAAGATGGCTGATGAGGGTACTGTGGCTATATATGAGCCATGGGGCAATGTCTGCATCTTTTTAAAGCCACTATCGCGGGCTTCAGGACTGGTGGGTATGGGGCATGTGACCAAAGAGGATTTAGAGATCCTAAAGAGTACCTCTGCCACGAGTGTGACTTTAGTCGATGATGAGCAATAGTTAGGCTGCTAGGACAAGTAACAGTTGTTGTGAGGTGGTTGAGATGGACGTCAAGATGCAATTGGGCTCGCAGCATATCGTGCTGCATTTGGAAGACAATAGTGCAACCCGAGACCTAGTGTCACGCCTGCCTCTAACTGTGGATTTAGAGGACTTTGGCCACGGTGCTGAGAAGATTTTCTACACTCCAAGCAAGCTCGATACTTCGCAAGTGCGTCGTGATGATACGACCACTGCTGGCACGGTAGCGATCTTTGAGCCTTGGGGCAATATCTGCATCTTCCTGCATCCAAGTAATAGAGCCTATGGTCTGATCCAGCTTGGTCTTGTGAGTGCAGAGGACGTTAAGGTTCTAAGATCCGTGTCTGCTCGCGAGGCTACCTTAAGCTTAGCCTAAGCAGGCTATTTGTTTGCTAAGATCAATAGGTATTGAGCTGCCATCTGTCAGCTCTCAAACAGCGCTCTTAGGAACCAGCAATTTCTTTCATCTAAATGGGCCACTCTGGCCCTTTTTTATTTGCTCTGCCGCCAGACGCCAGAGCGTGGCTTTAGCCTCAAATGGCTCAAAAGCATCTCTATTGCTGTCGAAGTACTTTGGTGGTGAAGAGCCATGCACGTTCTGGATCAAGATTCCCTTCAAAGAATAAATTGTTGCTCTACAGCGCCAGAGATGGATGTTTGAGGTTGGTTCGACGATAGATGGCTTGGTAAGGGAATAGTGTGAGGGGAGAGGTATCTTGGAGCTCGATGCAGCAGAGCATCTTAAGTGCACAAACAGGCCTATAGACTTGCCTGTTGTGGATAACGGCCACCGCGCAACGTAGGTGCTGCCTTATGGCATAGATGGTGGGATATACCCTGTGATTGCCTCAAAGCTATATACTGCCTACGGTGCGTGTGGTTCCGAAAAGGAGGAACAAACAAATGTGCAGCTCCAGCTCTTAATGTCCAGAGCTTAGCAGCGCTACAAAGCACTAGCACAGCGGTCAGCGATAGACCTTTGGGTACCACGTATGATGTGAGACCGTGGCAAGTTGCTTGAAAAAGCTCTATTTCTCGTTGTAGAGCTTTGCTTCCCCGTGGGGTTGCCAGCACGTAATCAATAAGGTAACAGATAACAGCGCTAAATGTTACCATCACCCTAGCCTTTTACCGACTAGAGCGGGCCATTGGCCACAAGCGACCGAAGCTCGTGCTTCAGCCTTACCTTAATGGGAGCTACATTATCGTCTATGTACTCGCTGGAGTACAAAGCGCTAAAAGCTGACAGAAAGGAGCGCTGAACAAGCAACCTATATCCATTATGAGCTTGAAATCCACAAGTTGGAAAGTGCAAAGAACCTAAGTCAGTCAGTAAACTGCTATAAACTTACTTCACGCCTCAAAATAGTGCAAAACCTCACTCTCCAAAATCAGAAGAGTGGTCACGCTTGTGCTCTATTTTGAATACGATCCCTTGCACTATCTCTAGCACAAAGGAAGGCTACTCTAAGCTACTAGTCGCTCAGCAGGGGAAAGAGCATGTCGCACTAAGCGCTGGTGCTTCTTCATTACTTTCCTCTGGGCTTAACTAGTGTTTGTGCAGCCCTTATAGCGGTGCTCGGAAAAGTTAAGTTTGTAACAGCTCCTGTTTGTCCTGAGCAAATTATGTGACATAGAATCAGGTGACCTAATTTCCCCAAAACTCCAGCTCTCAAGAACGAAACCTTCTTAAGAGATCTTGAGCCCGTGTGACCTTTGTCTAGTATGTTGTGAATAAGGAAGATTTATCGCCTGCCACAGCAGTGGATATCTTCCCAGCGCGGCTTGGGACCATAAAAATTAGGCTTCCTAAGTTTGCGCTAAGTTATTCCCAACATCATAGAGAATGGTCGGCTGATCTGCCTAGGACAGAGCAACTCGGTTTCTTTACAAGAAGCAGTGACACTAAAGCCTCAAATAACGTATCACTTGACTTCTACGAGCGGATCTAAGCTCTTTTCCAGAGTCGTGTGGTTCCTCCTCGCAACTAATAACACTTTGTTTAAGGCTAGGGTACAAAGCGCTGACTCTTTGCAAAGATTGTCAGTTATTTATGCCAAACCTCAACCAAACCTTAAAAGGCAATAGTGTGTTCTTAGCAGCATCCTAGTAGGAAGCTTAAGACATGTGAAAGCCCCATCAGCCGCAAGGGCCAACAGGTTGCCATATCTCAGCTTCGCACGACTCTGCTGTGCGGTGTGTGGTGCTTTTTGGTGATCCTGATAGTTGGAGCAAAAGCCAACGCTTGCTGCAATCGGCAGCCTCAATGGTACTAAGCATTGATAGAGCAGTTTGGAAGCTGGCTCTAAACCACTAACTTATCGCTTTCTCGTGTGCTAGACGGCAGCGATAAGTGTGCGTCTTCTTATATGTATGACCTTTAGACATGGATAAGTTTCAAAAAGTTCGCAGGATTTAGAAATTTTCTTTACCAGCAGGATAACCCTGCCTCAGGGATCGTAACTGCTATTGCTTGGAACCTTGGCTATGCTTGGGGCCTTGGCCTGTGCGGGCCTGTGTTCAGGTCATTTTCCGTGTCTTTGGTTTTTAACTTCTCTTGTCGTACAAGTGCAAATTTTGCAGTGTAATGCAACAACACCGGCTCTGTGGTTTTCTCTGCCAAGGGTCTGCCAAGGGACTGTGGCAGATCAGCTCATGTGGCTTGAGAGAGCTCCCTGTTTAGCAGAGAGAGCTGGGGGATATTACGAGGTGGGGCGTGCGTGATGTTTGTTTGAGCGTGCTATAAACCCCCATACTTGGAGTAAACGTGCTACTTGGCTACTTACTGATTAGCTTGGTGTTGGGGGTAAGAGAAGGCGAAAAATAGGCTCATTTTTGCTCTAAGTTGTGGGACAGGTGGGACTTTAACTGCAGGGCTTTTGGCGCGCGGGTCTCTTTGTTTTTTGCAGAAATTTTGCAGCCGTAACGCACAATAAGAGCGGTCTTTGTGGTATGTTTACAGTGCACGCCTGCAAAGCATGATGAGGTTGGATTAACTCTGACTGCTCTCCACCTCGGTACTTCGGTATAGGTTTTGGTCTTTGAGTAGTTATGGGTTGACCGCCCTGACACTAGGTGCTGGAGATTGGGATTAGTCTCTAGGCTTAGAAGGGATGTGTTGGGAACTTCTGACTGCTTTTCAGTTATACCTTGGGCAAGAGCAGCAAAACTATTGAGATGGGTATGGATGGGATAGCCATACTCAGCGCTCATTATGGGTGAAAAGTGGCTGAACTTGTATGCGCGGAGGTTTATGTGCCCTATACATAAGCTCATAAGCAACGAATAGCGCTTGAGGATAGTTCAGTTACAGATCCATAGTTATGTGTGTTTCGGCAAGCATTTTTACGGCTTTCGTCTAAGTTAAACTTAGTGTCTTTGGCTTAGGTTTCGCCTAGAGATCATGTTTTCATGGTCAAAGTTTCTTGTCTTGCTATCTTGTCTGAGGTCGTGCCCAGTTTTTTGTCATGCAGTTGCTGTAAGTTCGGTACCAGTAATTCAGCTTCTTCACAAGCTAAGAGTGTAAATCTGGCACAAGCAACTCGAACTAAAAAAGAGTCAGCAGTGGGGGCCAGCTTGGTGTAGAAAACTTAAAGCGTATGCAATAACTGTCGTAGAGCACGTAAAGCAGCTGGCGCGTAGCGTTAAGTGCAAGCGAGTAAATGTCTCGCTTTCATCATTCACGAGCTTAACGAGCGCGTTTTGGTGAGCAGAGCTATTGTTCTTCACCATGTGGTTTTCTAGCTTTCCTTAATGGAGCGAACAAGCTGGGAGTGGGGCTTTTGAGGCTGACAACTCTAATCTAGACGCTTCCAAGCGAAATTTTTGCTAGCTAGAGCTAGAGGGGATCCTAGAGCTTTTCTTTGAGGTAAGGCTTAAGCCAGTATTTGGTGTACCTCAAAGAGTCAGACAGTGATGGGATCATAGTTAATGCGATTTCAGGGCTGCATTTGGAGCTCAAACAAGTTCCAAGTAACACAGCCTCCTGCCTGCCAGCTCTTTTGCCTAAAAAGAGTCAGCCACAAGCGACCGAGATTAATGACTTTACTGCTGCGTGTAGTGCTGAGCTGCGCCTAAAGACAAGGTGTAAGGTCATCATCATTAGAACTACTTCTCAGACTACGAAAGTGTCTGGATGCTTGGCCGCAGTAATGTGTATTTTTGTGGTGCAACAGGTTATAAATTAAATTTGTAACAACCACCTAAGGAAAAGATCAGGTATAAGGCTAGAGGTCAGGATGGCAAAGATAGTACAAATAGCACAAGAGCTAGGAGTCTCTGCGGCAACGGTCTCACGAGCTTTATCTCGTCCAGAGATGGTGGCACGAGCCACGCGTGAGCGTGTGTTACAAAAGGCTCGTGAATTGGGTGTCGATATCCCTTGCACTTATAACGATATGGCAGAGGGTCGCAACATGATCGGCGTGATCATTGCCGATCTGACCAATAACTTTTCTGCTGGCATTTTAAAGACGATCTCCATTTTGGCAGAGCAAGATGGCCTCCAAGTGATGCTAGGTGTCACTAATGAGAGCCCAACCACTGAGCGCAAGATCATTAGTGAGTTTAACCAATACAACTTACGTGGTCTGATTGCGATGCCAGTAGGTGGAAATATCATCCCACTGATCGAGTGTCGCAATGTCGTTGCTGTAGATCGTCTTTTTACAGGGCGTGAAACAAAGAGTGTGCTGCTCAACAACTCTAAAGCGGTAGAGTTGGCCTATGATCATCTCAGAGCTAAGGGACATAAGCATATTGCCTACTTAAGTGGCCGTGATTCCCTGTTCACTTTCCATGAGCGCCTGCAGAAAGCACGCTTTTATTCTGAGATGGAGTGCATTGAGCTTGATGCCCTTGAGTATAACGATCTTTACACCAAGGCTTTTGAGCTCACTAATATCCTGCTCTCAAGACCAGAGGATCAGCGTCCTTCAGCTATCTTAGCTTCCAATAATGCTATTACCTCAGGAGTAGCATACTCGCTGACACTGCGAAATGTAGCGATGCCATCGCAAATGGCTTTAGTCTCCATTGGTGATCCTGACTGGTGTCGTTTCTTCCCTACACCAATTACTACGATCAAGCTGCCAGAGGAAGAGATGGGTATGGCGGCTTATGAGCTTTTAAAGCGTAGCGATGAGCCAAACCTACAGCGAGTGATTGAGCCATTATTACTGCCTAGATCTTCGAGCTAGAAGTGGCAATTGCTCTGGGGATCAACCAGAGCTATCACGACCAACATTGCTTGCCAGTTCCCAATTAGGCATAGGTTGGTCGTAGTAATTGCGCGGTAACGGTAAAAAGTCACAGGCCGAGTGCCGCAGAGCTTATAGCTTTCGGCACCTTTGGTAAAAGCCATGAGGCAGGCCCATGTCTGTGTTTTGTGGCTTTCGCTCATGGCAAGAGCTCTTATGGCTCCTCTGTGGTGCTGTCCTAAATATTCGATTCTCTCAAGTGACAAGAGAGTCCAGAGCATACGCTTTAGGGCCCTTTGCAAGTCCACCAGCATCTGGTAGTTCGGCCAATACCACCTCTCCTCTAAAAGTACAGAGCAGCTCCGCGCACAATCCCTTGTGCCTTTGCAGTCTGACATAGAACAAAACTAGCTGTCCCCAACCTCACAATCTCAACTACCTCTCGCCCTTTCGTTTTTGCATTTAAGCTCGCGCTGCAACTGGCTCGGATTGTTGCCGTGAGCCATTTTGGGCTAGCTTCTGGAAATATTTTGGATTTGGGTCATTGGCCGTTATAATGCCCCCTAAAAGCTAGATTCCCGCTGGTTTCGGCCGCTATGTTTGTAGCTCATCGGCCAAGAAACAGATTGTCGAGTGTATCTGTTGTCCGTCACTGGCACTCAATGACTCTTAGGGATTCCTAGATCTAAGACGGCCACTTGCTTATTCTTGATTTTTCATGGCTAAACAAGAAGATCTTAACCTCTCTGAGAAGGCCTCAGAGACTGTATTGGGTTCCACTTCAGTATCAGTAGGGCAAGATACTGAGACATCGATGGCATCGAGTGCTGCAGGGCAAAGTGATAGGGGTAAAGCCATACCTGCACAAGGCACAGAAGCTCCTGATAAGGAGCGCAATTATGCCTCTCCTGAGACGGTAAATAAGACCGACAAAGTGGCATGGATGACTATCATCATGCTCGGTATGTTGGCGGCTTTTGGCCCAGTGTGCACCGATATTTATTTACCGGCCATTCCTGTAATTACCGAAGAGCTGCATTCCGATCCTGCAGCTATTCAGCTTTCGCTTACCACCTCCCTCCTAGGCTTGGCTTTAGGACAGCTGTTTATTGGCCCTCTGTCAGATGCTATGGGGCGCAAAAAGCCGCTGTATATTAGCTTGATCGTCTTTGCCATTTCATCGCTAGGATGTGCTTTCGCTTCCACTGTGCCACAACTAGTGATTGCTCGTCTCTTCCAAGGCCTAGCTGGAGCAGGCGGTATCGTGCTATCGCGTACTATTGCCTGTGACATGTACTCGGGCCCAAGCCTCACTAAATTCATGGCCTTGTTGATGACCGTTAATGGTCTGGCTCCGATCTTAGGTCCAATCATTGGTTCTTCGATCGTTACTTTCTTCGATTGGCCAATGTTGTTTGTCTTTCTGGCAGTATGGGGTGTGCTCCTCTTTGGTGGCTCAATATCTCATGTGCAGGAGACTTTGCCCCAAGAGAAGCGAGCTCCGCATCTGAGCTCTTCTATCAAGGATATGCTGCACCAGCTGGTAAACCTTCGCTTTTTACTGCTGTCGTTGTCCCTATCCTTTGTTATGGGCGGCTTCTTTGGCTATCTCTCGGCATCTCCTTTCGTGTTCCAAAAGATCTTTGGCATGTCGCCACTGGGATATGCTGTAGTCTTTGCCATCAATGCAATTGGTATCGCAATCTTCTCCAACATTGCCGCACGTGTAGCACAGAAGATCTCAGACAAGATCATTGTTAAGTTTGCCTTGATTATCCAGCTACTGATCACCTTGGTCTTAGGAGCCATGGTCATGACTGGCTTAATTAGCATGATACTGGTGGCACTTTGTCTCTGCATTTACGTGGGCATGATGGGCGTGGCTCAAACAGCAGGCTTTGGTCTGGTTATGGGCGCTCGCTCAGGTGGAGCTGGATCGGCTTCTGGCATCTTTGGAGTGCTGACTTTCCTCTTCGGTGCCATGTTTTCACCACTGGTGGGCTTACAGGGCGAGATGTCTATGGTGCCACTGGTGCTGTGTATGTTAGCCAGCTGTATCTGTGCCTATCTGTGCTTTGTGATTGGCCTACGTATTAAGACGCAGCACGATGTTGAGATTGATTTGCATGCACCTGAGGGGCATGTTAGTGATACCAAGACGCGTCCAGTCTTTCACAAAGAGCAAAAACAAGCCTCAGATCTTCAGAAGTAGTTACAACTTTGGCTAATTAATCGCCACCACAAAACAATCGTGAAGGCCACAGTTGCGGCTTAGCCTTAAGGCTTGTGGCCTTATGCGCAAGATGCAGGGAAGATTGGTGAGCTGTCCACTTTGCGAACGCAAAGACACCTAAGTCCGGACTACTTTTTGGGTACCGAATACTTTTTAGAGTTTTGAGCTGAAGCAGCCTGATGCTCATCAGTACTGTTTAACGGTGCAGGCTTAGCCACCGTGCCGCTTGCTCTGCTTTGAGCTGGGCGCTGAAACAGAATGAGGCTCAGCAGCACTGTTTGACGGTGCAGGCTTGGCCGCGTCAGGTACCCAAAAATTAAAAAGTAAGTTGGGTACCTAGATTGATGAAAGATCGTGATAAAAAAGCCATTCTGTGCTGTAAAAAAATTTTTTGGGTACCGAATTACGGACTTAGGTGCAAAGACAGCTCTCTGGTTTTCCCTTGTTTTTTGCAGTGACTTTGCGCACACTTTCATTGGAAAGTAGCAAAAGTGCAGTGCAGGGCAAATCTTTTGCGCTAAGATCAGTCCAATGCCTTTAGTTTCCTTATGTTCATTAACTTGCAGGCTAACAGGAATGTAAGGAATGTAAGGGAGGTAAAGGTGAGGCTAAGTGTTATAGGCAGCACAAAGTCACTGAGTTTTTAGGATCTGGTCTTAACAAGGTAGCTTAAGTACGGGGTGTACTGGAGTTTGCCTTGGGCGCTGACATTTAGGGGGTAGCTTCTTAAAGCTAGAGTCAGTAGCCTTTTCGTTTTGAGACTGGAGTGTTAGGAAGTTATGAGCAATAGGGCATAACCCTGTTGAGGAGAGGATTGTGTTGTGGCGTCAGATTGCGAAAGCATTTATAGGTGCTGCGGTTTTGTCTCTAGTGTTGGGAGTTCCAGCTGCCGAGGCTAAGGATCCAAAAGATATCCGTATAGCTTATTCGGCTCCACAGCTAGCTAATCCTTGGTTTCGTGGCGTGAAAGCCGGTATGGATAAAGCCTGTGCCGAGCTCGGGATTCAGTGTGTAGCTGTTGATGCGCAAAACAGCAAGACTAAGCAGGGTGAAGACATCCGTAAGATGATTACTGATGGCTATGACGCTATCTTTGCTACAGCCTTAGATCCTTACAATCTTAGCCAGCTTTTTTCCTTGGCCAAGAGTTTTGGCATAGTCACCGGCTCCATTGCCCAGACTGCGATTAACTCTAACCTCATGTATGGTATGGACGAGTTTGCCTATGGCAAAGCTATCGGCACTCAAGCTGCTAATTGGGCCAAAAAGAACCTCAAGTGTAAAGGCAAAGTGGCCTTATTGACGCAGGATAACATTGCCACTGTGCGTGCGCGTGGCGATGGTGTGGTGAAAGCTATTCGCACTATTTGTCCAGAGCTGCAGATCGTTGCTCGTTTCCATGCTGACGATCCTTTCCGTGGTATGAGCATTATGGAGATTGTGATCCCACGCCATCCGGACTTGGATATGGTGGTAGCAACTACAGACTCTGGTGGCATTGGTGGCTACATCATTATGACGGCCAATGGTTTAGTGGGCGATAAGCATGCGGTGTTTTCTGGCGATGCTACACCAGACGCTATTACTCTGATGAAGGAGCCAAACAGCATTTATCGCGGTACTGTCGATTTGAGCCCTGTGCATGGTGGCTATGAGAGCATTAGAATCCTGTACAACATGATCCAGTATGGCGCTCCAAAGAGCCCTGTAGTCAGACAGCTGCCTTACGTTGAGGTCTCTCAAGAAAAAGTTCGCTCTGACGATTTCAAGCTTGCTAATCAGTAGCTTGATCGTGCCTATGAGAGTGGTAAGCCGTTAAGGCTGTTACCTTGTTCCCAGTTGGTGCTGGCGGTGTAAACGCTTAACTTGCAGAATCTGCAACACGTCTTCACTAGGCACTCTAAAACTTAAGATAGGGGCCGAGCCTATTGTGGCAGAGGCTCTGTGAGGGCCTTCCCTCCAAGTGTCTATCCTGATGGATAGACACTCTCCACTGGTGGCAGTTTGGTCGCATCTTAGACCTGCTCCTCGCAGGCTGTTATGGCATTTGCAGGGCATGAGTCGATGGTGTCGACTACCATGCACCTTACCTTTCTTCTTCTCCCATTTCCTTACTATTTAGGCTTGAGCGATGGACAGCAAAACGTCGAAGTCGTTCGGGCGTCTTTTCACCTTCTTAGCTTCTTTCCTTTCTCTGGTCTCTAATGCAAAAAATGTTATCTTAGGCTAACTAGATTTTACGTAGATTTTACATAGTGACAAAACGCATTTAATGGCCATTTCTTACAATACTTTCGCTGCCTGTGAGGGGATTTGCAGGTGGTCTTTAAGGATTTTTGCGAAGTAGGCTGCGATCAACAGCGCGGCGTTACTG
>DXEV01000014.1 GCA_019114785.1 Candidatus Anaerobiospirillum pullistercoris
CGATGCTGGCTACAGTGACAGTGCTGCGAGGGGGGGTAGAGCTGTGGTTATGTGAGCCATAGCCATAACGGCGCGACGATTGATCCGAGCGCTCTGCATGATCAGCTCGCTCAGTGCGTGCTTTGTGTGATGTGCTTTTCACGCGCTTGCCTTCTGATGCGTGGTGGGCATCAGAGTGACGAGCAGTGGTGCTATTAGCTGCGGCTTTGTGCTTTTTGGCCTTAGCTTTAGCGCGGGCAAGGTCTCTGGACTGTTTATCCAGAGGACCATAAATGCTTTCACTCATAGAAAAAATTAACCTTAGCGCTCAAGAGTGGCTCCCAAAAAGTGAGCATCTTAGCTAGGGTTTGCTCCTAATTTCTTCAGATCTGCTGCTTACGAGTACAGACCCCAATCAGGGGTTGCAGGCAGCAAGGATGAAAGTGTGGTGGATATGAGCCTACAGCGAACACTACTGCTCTAGCAGCGTGTCAGTGAGGATCCGGTGGCCCTAGGGGCATTAGCGTTTAGCAGTTGAATGTATCTGCCAAGCTGTGTTTGCAGGGACAAAATTCTTTTAGAGGTCTTCCTTCAGAACTTAAGAAGTGGCACCAGCAAATTGGTACCAGTAAAGCGGTACCAGTGCCGTGTCCAAGTGTTATAGAGGCGGCTAAGTTGTTCCTTGTCTTAGATCTGTTTTCTTGGATTTAGGCTGAAACGACAGCAGATCAAAATAAGCTGACAAGCTGTTGCGCTTATTGCTGGCAAAGTCGACAAGCATCCAATTACCAATTACCAATTAGCTAAAAGCTAAAAGCTTGTAGCTGCAGACACTGCAATTCGTTATTGCCATTTAGGCACAACCAAAGACCACTTTTTGAATCGTGGGCAGCATTGGTAGCATTGGTGTGCTTCAGCCATACGAGACATAGAGCTGCTTTCTAGGGAAGCTAGGAAACTAGCTTTAGCTAGAAAAGCTGTAGTCATTCAGATATAAGATTTCTCAAAAGAGCAGAAATAGGTTGCGACAGACATGCCCGAGGCGTGATTACAAGTACGCTGCATTACGTCTTTGTCTATTGTCGCTGGATTTTCTAGTGCCTCATGCCAACTTCTGCCGTATATAGCAATGAAGAATTTTGGCACCAATCCCGAACAAAATTCCCCACAAGCCTCATATGATCCTGCCTCTAGGGTAACAGTCTAATGAAAGCAGGGGTGCTTTTGTCTTTTGGCTAGAAAAATGGGGACAGCCCAGATTGTTTTCAAGATGTAGTGGCAATCTTTTTTCGGAGAGCTGTCTAGAACTCTAAGAAAGGTTTTTCTAGCACTTAATCCTATTTCCCATGCCGCCTTGTAGATAGAAGACTCACAGGAATCTAGGATCAACAAAAGAATAATCTGCAATGAAAAAGAGATCAAGATCTATGGCTGTGTCTTGTGAGCGATTTTTCTTATCTAGAAGTCTACTGGGTCTAAGTGAGACCTGTTCTTGGATACCCTACAAGTAGTGCTGATCTAGTAGTAAAACGAATATGTTTATTTGATTAGTGTTTTAAATATACGCATACAAGTATTATTTGTAAGTTAAAATCGTGGTATAATTGAGTAAATTGCAGATTGCACTGCCTCTTTTGGGGGAATAAGTTCAATCTAATTGAGACACAGTAAGATGTAAGATCAGCATGCGACGAGCACATTACAGTGCAGTGGTTTTGCTGTTGAGGTGGATTTACTGCCGTGACCATGTGGTGGGGCTGTTCTGGTGTATATTAGGCGGCCTAATATCTCAGAATCTCTGAGAGTCTTGGCTCTTTGCATCAGCTGCTTGAGCAGCTGCTTGAGCAGCTGCTTGGCATAAGTTAGCCTTGTCTATGTTGGTTTTGCTTTGTGTCGTCATAAAGTTTTGTGTGTAGTTGGTCTTAGTGTGTAGATCAGTAATAGTTAAGTCGCTATTGCTTGCTTTTTTGAGCATGGAATAGGGTGAGATTTGTGGCCCTTGCGGCCATCAGAGCGATTAGTGCTCTGATCTTGCTGGAACAAGGAAGGGAAGTGTAGTGTCGTTTTTTAATAATCTGTGGTACGAGAAGACGCTGTCTTCTCTTGTCTTGCAATTACCTCTGTTGCCTTTTTCTTGTGTCTTTGCCGTGATTGCGGCCGCACGACGTTCGTTGTATGCCAATGGCTTTTGCCGTAAAACTGGCCCAGTGGTACCAGTAGTAGTGATCGGTGGTGTGACCGCTGGTGGTACTGGTAAAACCCCGATCTGTATTGCTCTCGTCAAAGAGCTCAAAGCCCGTGGCTTCAACCCAGGTGTGTTAAGCCGTGGTTATAAGTCGCACTGCAATAGCTATCCTTGCCAAGTTCCTCTCAATTGTGACCCTTATGTGTACGGTGATGAGCCAAGTTTGATCCGTCGTGAGACTTTGGCTCCAGTGGTGATCGATCCAAAGCGTACCCGTGGTGCTGATTATTTAGCCGGTTTGGGTGTAGATGTGATCGTCACTGATGATGGTCTGCAACACTATGCTTTAGATCGCGATGTAGAAGTGTGCGTGCTCGATGGTAGTCGCATGCTGGGTAATGGCCACTTATTACCAGCTGGCCCATTGCGTGAGGCTAAGTGGCGTTTAAAGACGGTAGACTCGATTGTGGTGTCAGGTGCTGTGGCTCATTTGGGCTATTTCCCTATGATGCTGAAGCCTGCTAGCTTGCAGCCTTTAAACACTAAGAGCCATGAGGTTTTACAGCCACAAAGCGAGATCTGCGCTTTTTCTGGTATTGGCAATCCGGATCGCTTCTATAAAACACTCGAAGACTGTGGTTACGTGGTGCGCGCTAAATATGACGCAGGTGATCATGGTCGTGTGTCATTAGAAAAGCTTAAGAAGCTGGCCTTAAAGTACCCTGTGGTGATGACAGCCAAGGATGCCATTAAGTACCAACAAGAGGCCGAGAAGAATAATTTGAGCAACATCTTTGTGCTCAATGTGGCCGCTAGCTTAAGCAAGCAGTTCTATGACGATGTGGTCAATAAGATCAAGCAGTCGAACTATAAGGTGGCTCAGCGTCGAAAGAAGCGTGAAGCTGAGGGCTATGTGCTCGAAAAGGTTGAGCTGATTGATCAGATCGATCCGCAAGCCACTCCAGAGCTGAGCTTTGAGGCAGCTAGCGCTGCTAACGCCGCCAGTGACGCTAGTGCAGAGGCCGCTGACGCTGTGTTAGAGCAAGCAGACGATCTGGAGAACAAAGCTGAGGCTGTTGATGTAGTTGCGGAGGGTGCAGCTAACGCTGCTAGCGCTGCTAGCGAAGAAGAGCCACAAAAAGAAGTTAAGACGCTGAAAAAGCAGGTTAAGGCTAAAGCAAAGTCGAGTACTGCTTTAGAGTCTGACAGCGCAGAGCAGCGTAGTGCTGAGCGCTATGATCCTAGTGCTTTACCTTCAGGCTTGAAGCGCAAAGACTAGCTCAGCGCTTAGAGCTGCTTACAGCTAGCAGCTAGCTACTAGCGATTATCCTAGGGCTTGAGCCTCGTAAGGAGGCTTAAGCCTTAGCCAGCGTCACCCTTAGTCCCATGTTGGGTCGTTGAGGAGCTCTTGGGGATAGGCATGCCCCATATTAAAGTCTTCGGCGACGGGGATGAGCTGAGCTGTGTTTGCGTCTTGCGGCACTAAATACAGCCACTGCGCTGGCAGTTTAGGCCAAGTGCTGGTGTCGCTGTCTCGCATGAAAGCAATAAAGTCTTTCACGTTATTAAAAGGCAAATGCTGCTGTTGGCTTTGCATCACTGACATAAGCTTAGGCAAGTCATAATCCCACCACTTTAGCTCCAGAAGATCTGCAATCACCTCATCACTAAAGCGATAGCGCTTAATAATGCCTTTGCTATTCTCGCCACCACCTGCCCCTGCCACTACCGCATAAGGCGGTACGTCGTGAGTGATGATGCTGCCTGTGCCAATAATTGCACCTGTGCCAATCGAGACCCCCTTAACAATGCAGACGTGAGCGCCGATCCAGACGTCATGACCAATGGTGACAGGCTCGCTGGTTTCTTGGTACTGCCGAGCTATTGGGGGTAAGCGTTTGATCGGGCCACTGTGATAGGTGAAAGCATTGCCAAACTCAAATGCAGCAGATGAGCTCAGTGTGTCAGTGGAATGCTGCAACAGACTGATTTCCACGTTGTGGGAAATGGAGCAATAGCGGCCAATCTTTGCAGTGCGCACAATGCTGCTATTGGCGATGTATGAATAGGAATCTATTTGGGGGCTGATCAGGTGGTTTTGCGGCCAAAACTTCACAGGGCCACGAAACATTAGGTTGCGCTCGATGATTGTGGACGGGGAGAGGTCAAGCTTATAGCCCTTAAGCTTAGCGCATAGATCTGGGCTTAGTTGCATCGGCGGGCAGAGATATTGAGGTTGGCTTTGCGACATGGCCGTGTGACACCTTAGGGATCAGGAGACCCAAGCAAGATCTCGGTGAACAGGTGGGGAAATAGGGCTAGCTCTGAGGACTCCGCAAAGCACAAAGCACAAAAAGTACAAAGTACAAAGCACGTCGTATGTTAGTGCTTGCATGAGCTCTTAAGAGCAGCTGTGGGTTTTGTCTTAGGA
>DXEV01000180.1 GCA_019114785.1 Candidatus Anaerobiospirillum pullistercoris
GCGGATGTGTCACCACATGACGCCTTGCAGTTCACTAACCGTTCCCACCAGCGGGTCGGTTCGGGACTTTAACCCTAAAGATAGCACCCATGCTGGGCGCACCGGCCATAGCCCAGCTGTTGCTGGGCTGCAACTTGTAAGTCCACGATAGTTAACCCTTTTGCCTAAAAGCACATAACCTAGAAAAGAACAATCGCAAAGGAGCTCAGCCTATATCAGCCGAGGCAGGTCTCTAATTATAGCTACAAAACACCTAAACAATTTGCTACGACTGAATAAGAGACTTGTGTTTCGCCCTTATAAAACGGACAGATTGCGCGCGCAATTGAGGCAGAAAAGCAAAAGATGCACTTGCTAGACAAGATACATCTTGATCCAACAAGAGCTAACGCTCTCCACCCTTGCACGCACTCTGTGAAAGTTGAGGCCTAGCGTATAATGTTCGGCGGGGAGAAAAAGTCCCCTTGGTTTTGGCTTTTTTATGGGGGTTCCGGCATGCTGTGGTCTCAAATTCGGCAATCTTTATTTGCACCTATGCACTTACAGGCTGCAGCCGGTAATGCAGGTGCGGGCTCAGGCGACAAGCATGAGCGTCCACCTATCGTCTCTCCAGACAAGGGCGAGCCCCTCGACTTTGACCACATGGATCTCCACACCATTGTGGGCCCAGAGCTGACTGACTTTCATGATCCACAAAAAGCAGCTGAGCTGTCTCAAGTTAACTTTGAATGCAGCACTGTCTCCAATAATCTACCTGAGGCGGCGATCAATGCAGCCTATGAGCAAGGTGCACTCACTGAGGCTCAGCTGTCCTATATTCCGCTGCACGTCCACTCTGACTACTCCATTCGTGATGGTCTCGAGAGCGTTGAGGCTATTGCCAAACAAGCGGCCAAGCTCAAAATCCCAGCTATTGCCTTGACCGACTGGACTAATATCTGCGGTTATATCAAGTTCTATACAGCCTGCAAAAACAACGGTATTAAGCCGATCATGGGTGCCGATCTCGTGGTTGAAGAGCCATGGGCAGCAAACTTAACAGGTGGCAGCAATAGCGAAGAAAACCGTACCTTTAGAGTCACCGTGCTAGCCATGGATCATATTGGTAAACAAAACCTCTATGACCTGTTGTCTAACGCTTGGTTGCGCTCCGATGCTGGTGCCTTTAATGCCACCACCAAATTAAGCGAACTGGCTTACTACAATAAAGGCCTGATCCTCCTCAATGGCTTCCGTGGTGATATTGCCCGTCTTGCTGCCGATCACCAAGACAAGCTGTTAGCTGAGCGTCTCCAATTTTACCTGCATTACTACGGTGATCGTTTCTGCTTTGAAATCACGCGCACCAATCGCGAGGGCGAAAGTTCCTTTGAAAACACAGCTTTAAACCTGTGTATGCAATACCACATTGCGCCTGTAGCCACTAACGACACCTGCTTCCTCTATGGCGAGAACAGCATTGGTGAAGATGGCATTTCCGACTACCAAGTGCACGACGTGCGTGTCTCTATCCAAAACGGCTGTCTACGTGGCAGTAAAGAGATGGCACGACTCTACTCCAAAGAGCAGTACCTCAAAACGCCACAAGAAATGCGTATCCTGTTCAATGACCTGCCTGAGGCCATTATTAACACCCGCATGATTGCTGAGCGCTGTACTGTGGAGCTCGAACTGGACAAACCACGTTTGCCTCGTTACGACACTGGCTCCTTAACCCCAGCAGAGTGTTTACGTGAAGAAGCGCACAAGGGCTTAGAGCAACGTCTGGCCTTCCTCTACCCTGATCCTAAGGTGCGTGAGGAGCAACGTCCACGCTATATCAAGCGTCTGGAAACCGAGCTTGATGTGATCATCAAGATGGACTTCCCTGGCTACTTCCTCATCGTGATGGAATTTATTCAGTGGTCTAAGGATCACGGTGTACCTGTAGGCCCAGGCCGTGGCTCGGGTGGTGGCTCGCTGGTCGCCTATGCGCTGAAGATCACCGACTTCGATCCAATGGCTTTTGATCTGCTGTTCGAGCGTTTCTTAAACCCAGAGCGTGTGTCCATGCCTGACTTTGACGTGGACTTCTGCCAGCGTAACCGTGAGAAGACCTTAGAGCATGTTAAGCAAAACTATGGTCTCAACTCGGTATCGCAGATCGCTGCTTTCGGTACCATGGCTCCAAAGGCTGCCATCAAGGATGTGGGCCGTGCCTTAGGCATGACCTACGGCTCGGTGGACTATGTGGCTAAGCTACTGCCAACCATGCCTAACCTTACCTTCCAAGCTGCAATGGGATTTGATAAGAAAGGCAATCCATGTGACTCCGTAGCCCCAGATTTCCTCAACCTCTACAATCAGGCTAAATCCAACGATGACAAAGCCCGCATTGAGCTGATCCACTACGCTATGCGTCTTGAGGGTGTGATCAAGATCATTGGTAAGCACGCTGCAGGTGTAGTGATTTCTCCTACTCGCACGGCAGAGTTCTCACCATTGATGCTGGATTCTGATGGCAACCCGATCACGCAATTTGATAAAAAAGACGTGGAGCATGCTGGCTTAGTGAAGTTCGACTTCTTAGGTCTGACTACGCTCACCATCATCCAAGACGCCTTGGACATGATTAATGCGCGCAAGAAGCGCCTCAATCAGCCGCTCGTGGATGTGCACGCTATTCCTTACGATGACCCAGAATCATTTGCGGTGCTGCAACAAGGTGAGACTACCGCTGTGTTCCAGCTTGAGTCTGACGGTATGCGTAAGCTGATCGGCCAGATGAAACCAGACCGTTTCGACGACATGATCGCTTTGGTGGCTCTCTATCGTCCAGGCCCTATTAAGTCAGGCATGGTGGATCACTTCGTCAAACGTAAGCATGGCGAGGAAGAGGTGTGCTACCCAGCCCCAGACTTCCAAGATCTCGACCTCAAGCCAATTCTTGACTCCACCTATGGCGTGATCGTGTACCAAGAGCAAGTGATGCAGATCGCTCAGGTGCTCGCAGGTTATTCGCTGGGTGGTGCAGATATCTTACGTCGTGCTATGGGTAAGAAAAACCCAGCCGAGATGGCCGGACAGCGCAGCGTCTTTAAAGAAGGTGCCGCCAAAAAGGGCAAAGACACCACTATCGCCATGAAGATCTTCGATCAGGTGGAGATGTTCGCTGAATACGGCTTCAATAAGTCGCACTCGGCAGCTTACGCCCTCGTTGCATGGTGGACGTTGTACTTAAAGGTGCACTATCCTGCTGAGTTTCTTGCCGCCATGATGACCGCTGATCGCCAACGCACCGAAAAGCTGGTGAGCTACATCGCCGAATGCTATCGCTTAGGCATTAAGGTCAATCCACCTGATGTCAATGTGGGTAAGTTTGACTTCACCGTCGCTGATGACGGCTCCATTATTTACGGCCTCGGTGCCATTAAAGGTATTGGTGAGGAATTGGTCGAGCAGATCGTCGCTACCCGTGAACAGGAAAAGGGCTTTAATAGCTTCTTTGACTTTGTGGCCAAAGTAGGTACCCAACGCCTCAACAAAAAGAGTATCGAAGCCCTGATCTACAGCGGAGCTTTGGATAGCCTTGGGGCCAGCCGTGCCTTAATGCACGCTAACTTGACCAAGGCCCAAGATTACGCCACCCAAGTCAATGAAGATCAAGCCACCGGTCAAGGCGATCTCTTTGCCGCTTTTGATGAGCTGGAGGAAAGCACTGATCCTGAGTTTACGCCTTGCGCTCCATGGCCAGAGAAGTACCGTCTCAACCAAGAAAAGCAAATGCTGGGTCTGTACTTGTCAGGACACCCGATCAATGCCTACCGCCAAGAGCTTAAGGCCTATTGCACTAACACCTTAAACAAGCTGCATCCAGGCTCTTACGACCGACCAAGTGTTGATACCGTGGCCGGTGTGGTGATCCACATCAATGATCGTGTGTCCAAAAAGGATGGTAAGAAGTTCTACATCATCACTATTGATGACTCGACTTCGCAGCTGACCTTGCCGCTCTATGGTTCGCAAGCCGATGACTTTGGACGGATCTTAGCAGAGCGTGATGAGGCCCAAGAGCAGCGCAAACAAAGCGCCCCTGTGGATATGGATCCAAGCATGCTCTGCCCTGCTCCGCTGATTGTGATCTCTACGATTAAGATCTTTAACGCTGAGGAAGGTACGCGTGTCCGTGTGCAAAACATTGAGACCTTGGAGACTAAGCGTCGCCAAAAGGCACGCAGCATCACCATCAACCTCAGCAAGAACATGTATGAGCAGCACCATGAGCTCATAAACAAACTGGTACTGCGTAACCTGCTCTCAGTGCAGCGGATCACCCAAGAGTTACAGCAAAAAGGTCTACCACCAAGATCGCAGCTGCCTAACCCTCCGGCCCCAAGCAATATCAGCAGCTCACGGATCCACAACCAAAATCAGTTTGAGCGCAGCACCGAGGTCAACGTAGATGAGGGATGCACCTTAAGCATCATGATCGACAACATCAGGCTCAAGCTTGCCAACCTCACCTACCGGATCCAACCATCGGACGACCTGATCGAAGGCATACGCGATCTGGCGGGTCCTGACTCCATCGCCATTGGCTACTAGCAGTCCAGCCGTAACCGCTCTGCGGCCAGCCGCCCAGCGGCTAGCCGCTCACGCGGTTGCCGCTGCCGTTACGACCCTCACAGGTTCAGAAGTAGGATATTCACAGCAAGCAGAAGCAACGCTCTATGGAGCGTTAGCACGAAGGAGCTCAGATGAGCAAACACGAGAAGCCGACCCTATATATCTTTGCAGGCCCTAATGGTGCAGGCAAATCCTCTATGTACGAAATCCTTGAGAAGACGGATCCTGCTTTTGCTAACACAAAATTAGTCAATCCTGATGTTTATGGGCAGAGATTGGCAAACAAGGAGGGGGCCAAGAACGTAAACGAATTGTCACCGGAAAGAAGAGAGGCAGTTTATGTGAAAGCAGGTAAGATTGCCGTAACAGAGCGTAAAAAACTGCTAGAAAACGGTAAAAGCTTTGCTATCGAAACAACAGCTTCTTCAAAGGGGCTTTTTCGATTCATAGATACAGCCAAAGAACATGGATATACCATCAATCTGAAGTATGTCACATTGGCGAGCTCAGATTTGCATGTCCAACGAGTACATAGCCGCGTTCAGCAAGGAGGACACTCTGTTGCTGAAGATGACATTGTCCGTCGATATGATAAGGCTAAGAAGCTTTTGCCTATTGTTTTAGCTAAGGCAGACCGTGCCGAGTTATATGACAACTCTAATGAGAGATTGCTTGTGCTGTCTAAGGATCAAAACAAGATAAAAGTAGCTCCAACGGCAGAGCTTGCAGGATGGTCTAAAGAACGCGTCAGAGCATTGTTCAATGACATGCAAAAAGAAGCCCCTGATCTAGAGTTAGATGGGGGCAGGAGTTTGAGGCCTTAGCACTAATATTTTTTCAGGCAAACCTTACGACCATTAGGCCATATTTCGTATATTCCTGTTTTATCGCCCTTATATACAGGCAAGCCACTTGCGAAGTGACCTCGTTCGGCCTGCTCCGTCACATATTTTAGGTAGTCAGGGTCATCACAGATGCGCCAAAGTCTTTGGTTAGGATCTTCATTAGGTTTAATATCCCACTCCTTTTTCCAGCTCACAGTCAGTTTGCTGTCGAGGTAAGACTGATACTCTGCATCACTGTTTAGACGCTCTTTGTAATGATCAGGATCCTCACCTAGCTTAAGATCCCATTTTTGTTGCCATTCCATGTCAGTTCCTCCATTATTCTTGGATTGTAACACACTGCGATCTTTGCTACTGACAACAACGCCGGAGATGTGATCGCAGCAAACGACAGATGCCGCTCTGACTGTCTAAATGAGGCAACAAAGAGAGGTCACAGCAGTCTATAACGAAAAAAGGACGGGATAGGACGAGGAGAGAAGGAAGCGGCAATCGTCCAAGCCTTAAGCCCTATGCTATGGGCTCAGGCTAGTCACTTACAGAAATTGGTGGGAATATTAGTGGCGCTGACGACGCTCTTCTTGCTGCCGATACATATCTAATTCGGCTTGACGCTGGGCTTTACGCTCGGCTCTTAGCTTCTCCAGCTTAATGCAGACTAAGCCACTTAATAACAAATAACCGGCACTGATGATGGCTAAAATCATCCACATGCCCATGGAGAATGGCAGTGGGTAAATTGGCTGCGTTAACACCGAGAAGATCACACACACGGATCCATACAGCATCTCGTTTTCACGCAACATGAAGTAGAAACCACCCCACATCATGGCGGCAGATCCCACTACTCGGGCCATAAAGTCAACGGTATCAGACCATGGAACAACAGAAACCAGCATTGAAGCTGCCCCAATAAAAGCAATAAACCGGAACAGAAACACAGATTCTCCTTGAACTGATACCAGAGAAAAAACCAATAGAAATCGCAACTGGCTGTTAACAGCGCAAATTTCTATCCCCATGAGCCTTTAACCAGACCGGCCATCCTGTCATATAACCAGAGCGACCGTACCGATCATTAGGTTATTAGGCCCTACGGCCAAAAGCATAGCCCACGCACGCAAACATCACGTTGTACTATTTTACAACAATGGATCTAGTCGCTAAGCAACATGTGCACCGGAATGGTAGGTACACAATGCACTTCCGGCAAAATTACTCCAATTCTGGCCATTCCACAGCTTAAGTTGCAAGCTGTCACCCTCAGGTACAAAAACCGATAACACCCACTGCATATCGTTTTCAGTCACAGCTAGCTCGCATGGAGCAGGTACTCTCACGCTAGATGATATATCTAGATAGTCTTGTGTCCGTAACGCTACACAATGTACTGTACCTTGTGGCAATCCTTCCATTTTTATGGAGAGATTGTGCACATCTAAGGTTAATTGGTCATAGGCAAAAATGCTTTGCCCTAAGATCTTGAGCACACACTCACGCAACGTCCATTGCTGTGTCCACCATATGCTCTGACGTTGTATTGGTCTTAATGTTTTTGGACATAAAAGCTTTTGCCAAGCTGCAGAATATAGCTCTTGAGCTTCCTCATCATTCGGCATTTGCACCATGAGCTGCTCAGCTGTTAGAGGAGTTTCTTCAGCTTGCTGCAGGTAACCACCAGCACACACTCCTCCTGCAGAAGTCCCCCTTGTGACCCATCCTGCTCTAACACTAGGATCTCCCCTTGAAGCCGTATAGGATGTTGCACCTAATAAAGCACAGATCCGGCGCTCAGCAGGATCGAGGATCTTATTGAGCAGCATCGGCGTCAGACGCTTCAGAGCACAAAGCTCCAGATCAATCCCCATTGCGCCTTGGCCTAAAGTTAAAGCCAGCAAGCCGTTGGAATGGGAGAGGTTAAAATCCCAGCCACAACCACGAGATCCTTGGGGCCATTGCAAACTAGGCTTACCCAACCTACCTAAAACCAGTGGTGGCAAAAGTGCACCTTGGTCTAACAAACAGTGGTGACGTAAAGCATACTTAAGCAGCGCTCGCCCTGCTCCCAGACTTTTGGCTCTTTGTGGGGCATGCGATGACAGCGCAGCTAAAAGCTCACTTTCACCTTTGAGCTCATCTTTATAAACCTCATAGAGGGCAGCAATGGGCCCAACGTAAACCTCTGGCATTACTAACTACTCCTCGTTGAGCGTGGGTGTAAACGCTTCTTTAAGCTTTGGGGCACATGACGCCCTAGCAGCGAAGGAACATGCTCAGAATTAGACTCTATCGCTACGTGCTCTGAGCTTGGTTCAGCTACAGTGCGAGGCTCTGCCTTAAAGGCCTGATCAGCAGCAAATGCCTGTTCCATAGCCGAAACATCTGCCCCAGCTGGTACCACAGCGTTCTCAGCTGGTATCACCGTAGTCTCTGTTGCTACCACAGTAGCTCCTACAGTAGCTCCCACTTCACGCTCTTGCTCGGCAGCAGCACGAATACGATTGCGCACATTTAGCTTTAAGCTGCGCTTAGCCTGATGCTCACTGTCCCCCGTCTCGTGTTCACTGACAGCTTTCCCTTGCACCGGACGGCTAGAGGCCTGACTTATAGCTTGTGATCTATTGTTGGCTGCTGACACTGCAATCACAGGATCTTGAGCCTTTGGTTGTACCTGAGAGGCTAGCTGCGCTTTAGACTGCAGATGCGCCTTGACACGAGCTTGAGCTTGGGCTGCTAATTTCTCCATCTGCGTCACAGCCTCTTGGGTCTCTGCTTGAGCTTCAGCTATAGCCTTAGCGTGAGCCTGAGCTTGGGCAACTTGCTTTGAGTGCTCTAAATCCAATTCTTTTTGCGCTTGCTCTATACGCGCACGACGCTCAGTCACCGTAAGACGCAATTTCTTACGTGGACGCTCTTCTGTTGGTGCAGACTCTGTTGCTATAGGCTCAGACTTAACAGTCTTAACAGAGGAGCTCTGTTCTGTATTGGTAATCGCAATAGCAGTAGTAGTCCCCGCTGCTACTTTCTGATCCTCAATTGCTTGAGCAGCACTTGCCGTAACAGGTTTTATTGGAGCTAGCTCTTTACCGGAGGAAGCTTCGCTTACGGTCACTTTGGACTCAGGCTTGTTAGTAGCAGTAGCAACAGCAGCAGTAGTAACAGTCTCTAGCTTATGCGACTGTAATGTCGTTACGGCCTCTTTTGCCTCCTCTTGCGATACCGCAGTACTGAGTATAGGTGCAGGTGCAGAAATGGCTACTGTGTGCAGATTCTCTGTAGTAATACTACCGGATCTGCTAGCGGCTTTTAACATTTGGCCGGTGGTCTTTGCTGCTTTGTCATGTGCAGTATCTATATTAGCACTAGCTATGGCATTAGCAGCATTGTCTACCTTGTTCTTTATCACTGTGCCAGCTTTTATTTCTGCCTCAGATACAGGAACTTTGGCAGTAGTAGCAGCAGCAGTAGCAGTAGCAGCAGGAACTGCAGCCTGTGCAGGCCCCTTGGCAAGCTGAGCCTTGGACTGAGCAGCGGCATTCGCTGCGGCAGTCGCAGCAGCTGCAGCAGCTGCGGCCGCAGCTTGTTGTTCTTGCAGGCGACGACGATTTTTTAAGGTGCTCAGCAGCTTAGCTTTGTTATCAATAACCTCACTTGGTGATACAGACATTGGTCGCACAGGGGTCAGTACCGGAGCTGGACGACGTGAGGCTCTTGGAGCTACAGCCTTTGCCCCTGTAGGTTGATTATTAGCCCCAGAACTTGGCTGTACAGCTTTATTCGCTGTAGCTGTCCGTGGTGCCTTAGTCACCGCTAAAGCACTTAGAGGCACTTGAGCTGATACCGGCTCAGTATTCTCTGGCAGCGGTGCACTTGGTGCAGCGCGCGTCACGATCTTAGTATTGGCATCAGGAGTAGTAGGTTGTACCGGCACAGCAGAACGCGACTCACTGACCGTAGCCACATGAGTTTCACCACCAGCAGCGGAGCGCACCACTAAAGCACTAGTTTGTGGCTTAGCCTTTTCCAAGATCCCCAGATCACGGCCCGTCAATGTAGATGAGGCTGCTGTACGCGAAGTTGCCCCAGTGGTAGTGGCAGCAGTAGTAGTAGTAGTAGAGGTCGAAGCAGTAACTGTATTAGCAGTGGTCGTAGCGGCAGCACCGCCTTCAGGCACACTCACTTCCTTACCCGTGGCCACACTAAAGAGCTGGAGAGAGCCTTGAGCAGGCACACTCTTCGTCATGGTGCCTGACTTCGTAGCCATAGCACTACGCTCGCTTTGTGGGGCGGGCGCTGTCATTGGCTTAGAGTCAGTATTAGCAGCAGCTAAAGTAGTTGCAGCCGAGCTGGCTCCGCCACCAGCCCCCACTATTTGTAAGACAGGTGCAGCTGCAGCATTACTGATCTCAATGTGACCTGAACCAGTACTGGCCATAGTAGGTTGCAGATCAACAGTGTTTGCTACTGGCTCCTGATGCTGCTGTTGAGGGGCGGGCGCTGCCATTGCGCTCTTTACTTGAGGCGCATTAACAGGAGCAACTGAAGCAGTCTTTTGAGCTGGGGCTTGGGCAGCTGCGCTTGCAGGTGCAGCTGCGCTAGCGGTAGCAGGGGCTGCGGCCACTGGTGTAGTAGCAACTGAGGTTCTAGCTCCGGTGGCTGCATTGCTAATAGTCAGACCACTACTGCCGCTAGCCATCAAATTACGTGGTGCAGCAGGGGTTAAAACTAAGCCTCCACCTAAGATGTTATTGGAAGAAGCATTCAGCTCAGCCACTGGAATATTGATGTTGAGAGGAGCGCTTTGGTACAGATAGCTCTCCAAACGAGCTTGGGCGTTATCTTGAGCACTCGTCTGCAAGGTAGCTAACAGCACATAATCAGAATCTGCGTTGGCATTAGAGGTATGGCTACCGCCAGTTTCTAAACCACTACGGAGCGAGGCGTTAGGCGACTTAAGAGGAGTAGCCGCTGTACTTGTCTTAGCAGCTTTTGGTGCCTTACGATTGAGACCTTGTTCATTCTCTACAGCAGCGGCTGCAGCTGCGGCCACCTGAGCGCCAGGGGCAGTAAAGACACCAACACGTGGCTTAGTGGTGCCAGTGGTATCTTGCTGAGAGGCATTTGCAGATGATGAAGCAGCACGAGCAGCACTGGCACTCTTACCCGTATTTGCAGGTAAGGTCTGCTGCTCCATAGCATTGCGCTTAGCTGCAGTGACGACGGCCAGAGATGCTGCTTGTGACTCTTGCAGCTCGTCTGCACTTACATTTGGCACAGCAGCACTGTCACGCGCTGTGTCCATAAGCTGTCCCTGAGATCGATCTGCTCTAAGGGACTGTTGCGCCATGGAGCCTGCTGCAACCTGTCTGGCGGCACGCTGTTTATTACGCTCTTCAAGAGCACTGGCAGTAGTGATCACGTCAGATCCCAGCTGCGCTAAGGCCTCGGCTACGGTGAGACCGGCACCAATAAAGTCGTTTTGACTGATCTTATCTAAAGACTGCACGTTAGGAATCACACTATCAGATAGCACATCGCTCTCAGCGTCAGACGACTCCAGAGCTTTAACCTCGTTTTGCCCACTAGGAACAGCTGCAGCGCTCTTCTCAGTGGCTGGCACAGCGCTTTGCGCCACCTTAGCGGCACCAGATGCACCTGCTAATGCTGATGAAGAAACGGCAACGGCTGCATTTGCAGCAGCGACATTGGCGGCTGGAGCAGCATTCACCGGAGCCGCTGTAGCTACACCTCTGAGCGCAGCTGAGCGTACCGGATCTTGAGCCATTCCACCCTGCTGGGCTTGGCCCATGGCACTGCCCATAGCATTGGCTGCCTGAGCAGCTTCCACATGGCCACTAGGCTGTGACATCGCCGCTGGCAGCTGCTGAGCCATTGCAGGAGAAACACCGGCCGCAGCTGCGGCTGCAGCTGCACTTGCGGCTGCAGCATTAGGTGCTGCTGGTACAACAGCACTAGGCGTAGCTTTAGCCGCCAAGGCTGCTTGCACTGTGGCAGGCTTAATCTCTTTAGGCTGATTTTCAGTATTGCTAGCACGAATAGGCTGAGGATCACGCTCACCTAACAAGCTACGTAAATTATTTTCATGGAAAGTAGCAGTAAAGCGTGAGTGTTCCACGTAGCTGGCCGTATCCATAAAGCCCTCTACCGAGAACAGTGGACGGCTTTGCATTGGTGGCTCAGTTTCCAGCACAAAGCTGTAACTGATCAGATCACGGCGATAGGCATTGGTATTTTCCGGATGGGTAAAGAGCTCTTTAACATGGGATTGGAACGTTACCCACACGTGTAGCAGCTCAAGATTATCCTGCCATGATTGGCCCTCACTAGACTCAGAGCTAGCTGTATTAGTGCTCTGGTCTTGGCCTTGGTCTTGAGCTGGGCTAACAGAACCGTCTTGGCCAGCTGTCTGCTCACTACTAGTTTGCTCTTGCGGCGCAGCAACATCAGGCTCTTGAGCACTTTCCTGTAGCTCTATGGTCTGAGCGCTAGTAGAGGTCTCTTCTGCGCTAACAGCTTGGCTATCATCCGAACCATTAACAGGGCTAGCCTGTAATTGCTCACTAGGATAGGCACTCTCTAAGCGTGAAGCAGCCTCATAAGCAGCACTGGTTTCTGGTGACACGCCAGTTAAAGCGGCAAAAGATGGGGCACTAGCCGCATCACGAGGTGGCTTAGGCTCAGGTAAATCCTCTTCAGGAACTAAAGCGGCAGGCTCAATATTTCTAGCTGCATTAGTGCCAATAGGCTCCTCTAAAGACAGGCTTTCGTCTTGGCGGGCCTGATTTAACATCGAGGCAAAACTGCCTCCTTCTCCTGTCCCTGCACCCGCCTGCTGTAAATGCTCTCCCTGTGATGGCTTACGTGCATGTGAACTATGCTCTAACACATCGAGTAAGTCGCTGACCTTAGAACCGGCCAGCTGTAATTGCTCTAAATCTGGCTCAGACTCAGAGGCTAGATCATAAATCTGAGGCGTCGCACCTGAGCTACGTGGAGCTGGGGTGGCTCCAAGATCCAGATCATCAGTCAGTGATAAAGAAGGCTCTCCTTTAAAGCTAGGATTTTGTGACCGCTTAAAAACGGCAGGGTTTAAGGTAGGCTCTCCCAGAGAATCAGCCAAGGCTTGCTGCTGCGATTGCTGACGTGCAGCTCGCAGGTTGAGAGGGTTATCGTAGGAATTTAAATGCAGAGAGCGGTTACGATTAACGGCTTTCTTGTTGCGTGGTCGCGCATAAGTAGGACTAGCACTGCCAGCCATTTCACTTTCATTCAGTGGGAAGATCGGCTGGTTGTCGGCTAGTTCGCTATCTGAGGCGCGAGCAGCGGCAGCGGTACGAGCCGTGGCATCAGCTGACAGCACTGGCTCCTTATCGTCGACGCGCAGATCGATATTCGCAAAGCTATTTTGGGCATCCAGCTGTGGCTCTTGGTCATAGCTGCGATTACGGCCTTTACGCCCACGCTTGCTCTGGCTGTGACGCTTCTTAGGAGACGAAGTGATCTCTTCAGGGATCACGCTATAGCCTTGCTCAGTGTAATTGGTTTGCTTGTGCGGCTTAGTCAGCAATAAAAAGAGGATAAAACAGAATAAAAAGCCAATAATGGCAGCACCCATGCCCAATAAATGGCCAAGATTGACTGGAGGCAGTTGCTCTAAGTCCACTCCTAAGTCTTGCAGTAAAGCAACGACCTTTTTGGGAAAAGCGATAGCAGCGGCCAATGGCACATTAGCCAGCAGCAAAGTCACTACACCAAACTTAAAGGTGCGTCGCCACAGGCAGCTCAGCAAGCCGAAAACAAAGAGGGTAGCGCCAAAATATGACAAAATGGCATCTACCGAGGCTACATAATCAATCATTGGAAAAACGACACTGGCCTACGTCTTAATAGCAGGTTCTAGCTCACCTAAAAAGCCGCAGAACTGCTTACAGGGTATGGGATGCAGAGCAAGCACTCTGAAAAAGGAATAGAGTAAAAAGAAAAACCGACACTCTGGGTGTAAAGGTTAATCAAATGAGCACGTTGCGTACCAAGATCTATGCAATGCGTACTAATAACCACTTTTGAATATACACCAAAAAAGCATCAAGCACCCACCCTAAACACAACCAGCACAACATAGCCCACCAAGAGAGCATTTGCGCCTCCCTATTTCTAACCACAAGCCAAGAGTCGGTTAAAATATCCAAGCCTCCAAGGGCGACACGCTGTGAGCACTATCATCTGCCTTCTTTGCAAGGTCAAGCGGCTTGAGTTCTAAAGCTCCAGCCCACCCCAAACTTGCAGCATATGTGTTTTCGGACTTTGAGCGAGATCAACATGTTTATTTGGGACGGAGATCCTGTGGCTTTGCGCCTCGGCCCAGTGCTCTTTCGCTGGTACGGATTACTATTTGCCGGTGGTTTTATCATTGGCTACTTCATGATGTACGCTATGTTTAAGCGCGCCAAATACAATACCGACGATCTAGATCGCATGCTGATCTATATCTTCTTAGGCACGCTGATCGGAGCTCGTTTGGCTCACTGTCTGATCTACGAACCTGATTTCTACCTCAGCAATCCACTAGAGATCCTCTACATCTGGAAAGGCGGTCTCGCCAGCCATGGTGGTACTCTCGGTGTGGTGCTGGCCTTCTTTATCTTTATCAAACGCTCAAAGAAATATAGCTTCTTTGAAATTGCGGACATGCTCACCGTACCGATCGCCTTGGTCTGTACCTTTATCCGTATCGGCAATTTCATGAACTCAGAGATCTTAGGCAAGCCAACCTATGGTGACTTTGGTGTGATCTTTGCCCGCTTAGGAGAAGACTTCCCACGCTACCCTGCGCAGCTTTTTGAAGCCGGTGCCTACTTTGCCACCTTCATCATTCTGACCATACTCTACTTTGTGTGGCAGCGTCGTCCACGTGGCTTTATGCTGGGATTGTTGCTATTTCTGATCTACACCGCCCGCTTCTTTATCGAGCCATTTAAGGAGGAACAAGCCGATTACTCCACCCACATGGCTCTCAATGTAGGACAGCTTTTGAGCATACCATTCATCATTGGTGCCCTACTCATAATGCTGATCTCTTGGCTCTATGCTCGTAAACAAGCGCAAAAGCATTAATAACCACAGCTGCTGACTATTGAACAGCTTTGGCCTATTTTAGCCACGTTGCCCCCTTTGGCATTGTGCATGCCTTTTGGGGGCGATAAGATCGGCTTTAGAGACTCCGGCGCTACCCACTTGCTCGTTGTGCTGGTGGAGCCTTGGACAGTCCAATTCTATTAAGGAGCTTTTCTTATATGTCTCTGGAAGTTATTGTCTTAGCAGCTGGTCTGGGTAAGCGTATGCACTCAGATCTGCCAAAAGTACTCCACCAAGTGGCGCGCCAACCAATGCTGTTCCATGTGCTACGCACCGCAAACAGCCTTAATCCTAGTAAAATCCACGTGGTGCTTGGACACCAAAGCCAATTGGTCGCCGAGGCTATTGAGCAATCCTTAGAGCCAGAGCTGCGCTCTAAACTCACACTTTGCATCCAGAGCCAACAGCTGGGTACAGCTCATGCCGTACAACAGGCTCTACCTAACGTCGATCCTCATAGCCAAGTAATTGTGCTTTACGGTGACACCCCTCTGACTCCAAAGGCTGATTTAGAAAATCTGCTTGAGGCCTTAAAAGCCAACTCCATGAGCTTGCTCACCGCTGTTGTGGACAATCCATTTGGCTATGGCCGTATTATTCGCAACGACTTAGACCGTATTGCCTGCATCGTTGAAGAAAAAGATGCCACCCCAGAGCAAAAGGCCATCAAAGAAATCAACACCGGCATGATCGCCACCACTGGTGAGCTGTTACAAGAGTTCATCCCACAGATCCAGAACCAAAACGCTCAGCAAGAGTACTACCTGACTGATCTAGCCGGTCTCTTAGTACAGGCAGGACGTGCCGTGGGCTTAGTGCACGCTACCGCTCCTGAGTTACTGGCAGGCGTGAACAACAAACTGCAACTTTCCCAAGTTGAGCGCATTTACCAAGAGCAGCAAGCCAATCGCCTCATGATGGACGGCCTCACCCTCGCTGATCCAAAGCGCTTTGATCTGCGTGGTGAGCTAACCTTTGGTAAAGACTGCTTTATCGACACTAATGTCATCATCGAAGGCAAGGTCGTCTTAGGTGATCACGTCTCTATTGGTACCGGCTGCGTCTTAAAGGACGTGACCATTGGTGATCGCTCCGAGATCTCTCCTTACACCGTGATGGAAAAATCAGAGCTCAAGCGTCATACCACCATTGGCCCATTTGCTCGTCTGCGTCCTGGCAATGTGCTCGAGGATGAAGTGCACATTGGTAACTTCGTGGAAGTAAAGAACAGCCATATCGAAGAAGGCACCAAGTCTGGTCACTTAACTTACATCGGTGATAGTGACATCGGTGCAGGCACTAACATCGGTGCTGGTACAATTACCTGTAACTACGACGGTGCTAATAAACACCGTACCACCATTGGTAAAAACGTCTTTATTGGCTCTGATACCCAGCTGGTAGCTCCTGTGACTGTAGAAGATGGCGCTACTGTCGGTGCAGGTGCTACTGTCACCCGTACTGTGCCAGCTAACGCTCTCTTTGTGACCCGTGCCCAGCCTCGCATTCTGCCAGGCTACCAACGCCCAACCAAGAAAAAGAAGTAGTAGCCCCAAGGCCTAAGCCTTAAGCTTCACTCTTCTCAATGACCCCATGCTCTTTCCTGCTTTGCGCAAGCTGGCAGGAGAGGGCTGGGGCCCTATCGGGCCCTATCGAGCCCTATTCCTGCTAAATCCCTTCACAGCAACTGTCCTTGCTTCACCCCAGCAAACCCAACTCAGCTGAGCCTACCAAAACCTGATTCGACGTGCGTGCACCGTGCATATATAAGCAAAAGCACAGATATAGGTCACAAACGCTAACTTTAGCTGTTTATTTCCGTGCCTTATGCGATTTTACGCACCATTTGTGCACACTACGTAAAAAATTTCTTACACGCCTTGCGTATCAAAAAGTAGACAAGAGTGTATACAAGCAGCCGCGTCACAGCGCGCTTCTGAGCCCACCAAGGCTGCACCTTAGTTTTGTCGCTGCTCAACTATTGTGCAAGATAGTTGTATACCCATTTTGGACAGCCAAGCCTTTATGGAGCTGCTTTGCCGCATCTTTCTATGCTTCCAATGCACTCCTTGCCCTATCCACCATGGTGCAACAAGCCACTCACAGCTAAATATTCTGGCCGCTAAAACCAGTCCACCACGTCATGAAAGCAATGATTTTTCTACCTTTTGCCCATTATTGCACCACAAATAAGCACCAATAGAGTTTCAGATTGAGTAATCTCATCCAGCAGTCCCATGCACCGCTACGCATCAAACTGTGCTGATATGGATGCAAATTTGCTAGAATGGGCACGCTAATTTTTGCCATTCTCTCACTTGAGTGTGATATGAGCGCAAAACAAATATAGCGAGCTCAGACGCTTTTTCTCTGATGTTGAGTTGTTTGCATTTCTGAAAAAAGTGGATACTTTTTTATATGCGCACAATTTTAGGGCGTCTGGCTGCTCTTTTCCTCTAACTTCCAAAAGCCCAACGAACTAACTGAATGTGTGCTTAATGTCAGTTTCAGGCCTAACACTAAGATCATGGCCCTTTGCTGCTCTCAATTAGCACCATACTTCAACCAAATACACAGGTCTCTTGGATAAGGACACTTAATAACGGAAATATTGGCTCTATGCTCTGACGCTGCTTCTCTGTATATCTGGACATACGCAAACTCGACAGCACAAGGTTTTCTCTGCCTAAGACAGCAGAAAGCTCAGGCCTCTCTCGAGCCGTGCAGACCCTTTTTAACCGCAATCAGAACTATGTAGGACGGCAATTCCTCCTCTGAAAAATCTGAAAAAAGAGACAACAGGGGGCCCTTGCCGTAAATTGATGAAAGGATTCAATAAAGACGCCGCTGCTACCGTAGATCTGCGCGATAAGATTGCCTATGCCGTTGGCTCCTTAGGCAAAGAGGTCGTATTCGGTGTGTTCAGCAGCTGCCTTTTCTTGTACTGTATCCAAGAGCTGAGCTTAGATGCTACTTTCTTAGGCGTGCTCTATCTCACCAATATCGTGATCGGTATTGTTCTGGCTCCGATCTTTGGTGTCCTACTCGATAACACCTGCACGCGTTTTGGCAAATACAAACCATGGGTTGTGGGCAGCACTATCCTCAACCTAATTGCTCTAGCTGTTTTCTTCTTTCTGCCGCAATTTGGGACTGATATTGGGGAGCGGATCATCTATATCAGTGCCATCTACACCCTGTGGGCTCTAAGCTTTTTAATGCTTGATACCCCAGGCTGGGCCATGCTCTCCATCTTTAACACCAATAACATTACCCGTGATGTGATGTCACAGGTGCCTAACTTCAATCATCATTTAGGCAATCAGCTCTTCATCCTCGCTACTTTGCCACTACTGGATAATCTGCCAGTATTCTTTACTGTAAATACAGACACCTACACGACTGTAATCATCTCTTGTGGCTTCTTATTGCTCTTCAGCCAAACGATTTTTGTGCTGATGCTACACCCTTCGTATAACCAGAGCTGTCCACGTCGTGCTGCGGCTCAGCGAGCTGCTGAAGCTAAAGCCAAAGCTATGGCAAGCGCAACAGTGACTACCGCTTTAGCTAGTGCCACTGCATCCGCCCGAGCAGCCATCGCCTCAACTAGAACGATCGTGGGTGCTGGAGCAGCTGTTGGAGCAACAGCAGGAACTGTCGGAGCAGCAGAAGCTGCTATCGCTAAAGTCACCACTAATCAAACTCAGCCACAAACAGCTGCCTCGTCTGCTGTCGCCTCTTTAGCCCAAGCCGAGGAGCAAGCAAACGCTTCCCACGTACAAGCGATGGAGCGTGAAACTCAAGAGGCCGCTCGTCGTCAGCAAGAAATCGACTTTATGGCTGCCACCAGCGTGGTGTCTTTAGATGACGGTACTGGCAATAACATGATTCGCAGTATCTCTAAGTTTTTAGCACCAGTACGCAAATTCATTGAGGGCAATCCAAACCATAAAAGCACTCCTAACTTAGGCTCAGTGCCACTGCCACAACATCAAAACAGTAACTATCAGTACCCTTATAACAATCACAACGCTGATTTTAGCGTAGCCGCTACTAGCAACCAGCCAAATGAGAGTTCCTCGCGTGGCTATGAATCCTATGCTGCTCTGCCTTCTAGTACGAGCTATGGCAATGCCCCTTCCTCTAACCCATGGAATCAATCACAGTGGGCTAAAGGAAATATGTTTTCCTCTGCACCTTTGGGACAAAATGGCCTAAGTGCCACTATGTACCAAAACTTTAATGCTGTCCCAGCAGAGCTTCTCTACAGCCAACAGCTTAATCGTGAGCAGCAAAACCAAGGCTTAACTCGAACCAAGAACCCAGCTAGTCAAGCTCAAAATACAGCAAACTCTTTAGTGAGCACTGCTTTAGCCATACACACGTCTAGCGCTAATCAGCGTTTACTTAACCTGCGCTCTACTGTACAGGTCTTAACCAAAAACGATCAATTGCTGGTAGTCTTTCTCAGCACTATCTTGCTCTACACCATTTATGGCTTAATCATGGGCGGATACTTCTCGCTTTTCATCGAAAAGCAGCAGCTCTTTTCCCCATCCATTTATGCCATTATGGTCACTGGACTGCTCACTCATTTGGGCGCAATCTCTAGCTTTGAATTGCTGGTACGTCGCACCTCGCGCTCAGCCGTCTTTAATATCTCTCTATTACTGATGTTGTTGGGTTTTATCCTGATACTCTTTGTGCAGAACTCCAACAACAATGAGCTCTTTTTACCTATTCTCGTTGTCAGCTACATCTTAAGTTCAGCAGGTATTGGCTTTAGCAAAGTAGCCATTACCTCTATGACCATTGATACCGTAGACTATGGCGAGTTTAAGCTCTCAGTACGTACTGATGGACTGATCTTTGCCTTACGCAATGTAGCCCACAACCTAGGAGAGCTGATTGTCTTTTTCTATTACAGCTCAGCGGTATTCGTGATCTTCTCTCAAGTACCACGTACTTTTGGTCTCAGCTTTAACCTTAATTTAGCCGTGATCCTCGTGATCATCTTGCTGATCCTCTGTGGCTTGATCTATATGCACCTTTACAAACTCAATGGTGCTTTCTATCGTAATGTGCTGAACAATCTCCAGTTCTTAAAACAAAACCAGCACTGGCATAGCCACAACCCAACAACTAATCGCTTCATGCTGCGCTATGCTTTGGATGAAAGTGCCATGATCATCAAGCTCAAGGCCAAAAACGTTGATGAGCTCATGCAAGCTATGGTGCAAAAGCTCAGTGAAGTGAACGCGATCACCTCTGAGCATGACTACATGGTCGATCTACAAAAACGTCTGCGCCAAGGTGCCTGCGGTATTGCTGAAGGCATTGCCCTTCCTCATGCCAAATCATCAGCAGTACGTCGTGCCACGGTGGTAGTCGCAACCTTAGACACTCCTATGGATTTAGGAGCTTTAGACGACAGAAAGTGCGATCTGATCTTCTTGCTGGCCAGCCCTGATGATGGCTTTACCCATCTCAACCTTTTAGGTCGCCTTTCACTGCTGCTCAATGAGCCAAATTTTGCAGACAAACTAAGAACTTCTGGCTCTCCGACCGAACTTTTTGAGCGTTTGGTACAATGTGAGAAGCACTTGGTGCGCTAAACCGGCAGCGATCCCTCAGCGGCCTACACGGTCAAACCGACACCATAGGCTAAACAAGTTCACCCTATTCTTGTCTTAGTTGCGTGAGAGTCTCTGCTATGCTGTCGCTGCGCTCTATTTTCCTGAAGATCTCAAAACACCTTAAGGCCACTGTGCAAGTGCCTTTGTCCCTTGGACTATGTTTTATCCTGAGCCTTGGTGCTACATCTGCTGCCTATGCTGCTACCGATCTCACTGTCATTGCCCGTAACCTCAAGGCCTCAACCGAACACGACAAAAATGCCCCGATCAAAGTCTGCGCTGTGCCTCAGCTCTATGCCGCTCTCAGCACTTTGCAAGGTAAAACCAAGATCGACTTTGAACCGCGCTTTGCCACTAATAACGAGCTCTACGCTCTGCTCTCCAACACCAATACCGAACAACTGCCACAACTGTGTGACCTGCTGCTCTCTGCCGATGAGCGCTTACCTATCAGCCTAGTACGCACCAATCGGGCCTTAGCCAGCTCTCTTGTTCCTTTTACCCGTGCCCCTTTAGTCTTATGGTCAACTGATCCTGATCTGCTAACCGGTCATGATCCACGTACTCTGCTCAATAAACGCCAGATCAAATCTATTGCCATTGCCCAGAGGGAGCTCACTCCTGTCGGCTATGCCACCAATCAGGTAATTAAGAACCACCTCGACCTCAGCTCATTGCGCAACCAGACCTATAAGGCCAGCCATGAGTATCAGGTCTACTCTATGGTGTCTTCAGGTAATGTGAGCTGTGGTTTTATCAGCATGCCGCTGATCGTTGATACCAAGCAGCAGATCCACGGCTCCTATTGGTTGGTGCCACGCCGCATGCACTCTGATATCCAGTACTATGGAGTGCTCTTAAGCCCTAGCGTTACTAATAAAGACGCTCAAGAGTTTTTGCGCTATCTCGTAGAGGAGCCCGAGGCACAAAAGCATTTCTCACAATTTGGCTTCAGCTCAATTAAGAGCGACATCTAAGCCACTCCACCCCACAAGCCACAGCGCGCAAAGCCCAGTGCATACGCCAGCACCAGCGCCCGCCCCATAACGTCTACGACGCAGCATTGCTGCTCTATCAGTTATGCGCTGATAAGCGCAGTGCTGCTAAGCAGTACCGTTGGCCCCATGGCCTAAATAGCAATCAAAACGGCACATGCCACCATCAATAAAGTGACTGCGCTCTATGCCTTGCTCTAGCAAGGCCAAAGGCTCTGCATCATGCGGACGTTTGACCACCACACGCTGCGTAGCAATGCCTACAGCCGTGGCCAGAAAGTCTAAACTGTCCTGATCAGCTCCAATCAGCTGCTTAAACAACACCATTTCCTTTTTCACTTGCGCAGAGCTATCGCGCTCAGGAAACATAGGGTCGTAATAGATCACATCAGGTGCCGTTAGTCCGTAGGTGGCATAATCCTTAATGGTGCCTAAAGGTTGCAGCTGAGGCAAAGGAAAAGGGAAGAAACGTGAGCGTGCAGCACGGTTAAGTGCATCACAGAGGATCATCCATATTGGTAACTGACGCTCAAAGGCATACACTTGCGCCCCAGCATGCGCCAAAATCATAGACTCACGTCCCAGTCCAGCGGTGGCATCAAACACAGCTAAACGCTCACCTTGGCGAGGCTGTAAACCTTGCATCACAGCACGCGCCACCGGCTCTTTGGAGCGTCCACCACGCAATAGACGCTGGCGATAGCTTAAGAGCTCAAAATCAAGGTGCAGAGGCTTCATCTTACCCATATGAGGCAACGCAAGTGATGCGCCATCCGCTGCAAAAACCACCAGTGGTACATCCAGATCAGCACTGGCTGAGCTTTCGCTTGCACTGGCAACAGCGTCTATTACAGCGCCCGCCCCTTTGCGGCCCTTGGACATGGCCTTAGCCTCAGTCACACGTGCTGCTTGCCATGACTCATACACAGCCTTATCGATCTGCTCTAGACGCCACTCTCTCTCTTGTCCTTGGTGTAAGGTCACATCCATGGGAGCAGTGTCTGTATGCATCAGAGCTTGCGGCTCTACCTGAGCTCCAGTGAGAACCTGCCACACCTGTGCGGCTGCACTGGCTGCTGCTAAATTTGCAGCATCTGCATCTGACTCCACATAAAACCAGACCTTACGCCCCATAACCATGTCTCCTCGTTCTCGGCAGCGCTATAAAGCCTAACGCTGTGCCAACACCTGTCGCATATACTCAATGGTTGGCTCCATCTCTGGACGTACCCCAAACCACTGCTCATAGGCTAAAGCAGCCTGTCCCACCAGCATGCCTAAACCGTCGTAGCTGTTGGCAATACCTAAACTCTTTGCGTGCTCTGTAAAGACGGTCTTGCCTTGAGGAGTATAGAAAAGGTCATAGGCAAAACGAGCGCGCTTATAGTACTCATCCTTCACTGGTGGTAGCTCTTCACGCATCGATAACGAAGTCGCATTAATGATCACATCAAAGTAAGTATCAGGAGTTACCTTTTGCGCCTCTAAAGTGGCGTAATCACAAGCTCTCATCGGCATGAGCATACGAGAAAAGTGATTGGCTGCGTAAAAATCCTGAATATAGGCAACGATCTCTTCGGCCTTAGCAAGAGTGCGGTTCACAATAGTCAAATTGTGAATACTGCCTAAAAACTGGAGCGATGGCACAATGCCACGAGTAGCACCACCAGCGCCAATGATCAGCACTCTGGCTGAAGCAAGAGGACACTTTAAACGGATCAGATCCGTAAGCAGACCAAAGCCATCGGTATTGTCACCCTTATAGCTTAAGGAGCCATCGGCATCATGACGTACAGATAAAGTGTTCACGGCTTGAGCCACACGGGCGCGCTCTGTTTTGGCTGTAGCAAAATTAAAAGCCTCAACCTTACAAGGCACAGTCACATTGCACCCGACACCACCCTGAGCAAAGAACTCACGAACACAATCGGCAAAGGCCCCTTCTACTAAACGCTTTTCGTAGATAATGCTGCGACCCTCTTGCTGCGCAAAGAATTGATGGATCAGTGGAGATAGAGAGTGGGCAATAGGATTGCCAAAGACAGCCAATAAGGCAGGAGACTCAGACATGAAAACCTCACAGACAAAAACAGCCAAGCCAAGCTACGCGAACTCAGCACTTGCAGCTAGCTTAGCACAGCCATCCCGCTCCCAAAGTTTTGCCCAATACTGGTACTTGCGACGCGTTCGCTCTCCCTTGCTCAGGCCTCCAGACCAAAAGCGGCCAGCCTTTCGCAAGTTGTAGCTACCGCAGGTGCGCTGTGGAGCCAATATTAGTGCTACAGCAGAGCCACTATGCTTCAGCTTAGCTGCTATTCAGACAACCTAAGCGCGCAAAATCGCGCCACTGATTGCATCATAAATAGTACTTGGCTTGTGCAGACCTTGGCAGGGCTCATCTAAGATGTAATCCACCGACGAGGCAAAGGTGGCTCGCAGCTCTTCTAAAGTCTGTAAAGGCTCACTACCTGAAATATTGGCACTGGTAGAGATCAAAGGCCCACCAGCCTCACGACATAAAGCCTGTAGCAGAGGGAAAGCCGTTACTCGTACTGCTAAGGTATTACGTCCACCTGTAAGCAACGGATTGATCTGCATGTGGGTAGGCACAATAAAAGTTGCGTGACCAGGCCACTTCTCATGCAATAAACGCAAGCTATCAGCGCTTAAAGCAGAGAAATTCACAATACCCTCAAGCATAGCCACATCAGCCGCCACCACGATCAAGCCCTTATTGAGAGCACGTTTTTTCATGCTGATCACACGAGTAATAGCAGCGCTATTAGTGACCACAGCAGACAGGCCATACACGCCCTCGGTTGGACAGACAATTACGCCACCATCCTTTAGGGTTTGCGCTGCTTCTTGTACTTTGTACTGTACCGTGAGAGGTAAGCCCGAATTTTTCAGATTAGCACTGAGCTCATGGCCGTCATGGCCGTCATGACCACCATACGCCTCATGGTCGTCATGCCCTTCAAAATCTCTCAAAGTGGATCTGAGATCCGACATTATGTTCTCCTAAAAGAAAAGGGGCCTCTTCACAGCGAAAAGAGCCCCTCTTCTTTGTGGTTTTGGCCCTAAAGGGCCACCGTAGCAAGGCAGCGAAGATAACGTTAGCTGCCACATTGTGCCATGCAGCCAGACTACATCAGCTGCACTTGGAGCAAAGCCAAATTACAGGCTCTGCAGCTTTTCCTGTAAAGCGGCATCCTTGGCCTTAACTTCATCGGCAGCAGCCTGACGATTGGCCTTAACACGGGCGTCTAAGTCTTTATCCACTAAAGCCATGATCTGAGCAGCTAAATAACCAGCGTTCTTAGCACCAGCCTTACCCACGGCAACAGTAGCCACAGGAATGCCACTTGGCATCATCACGGTCGAATACAGAGCGTCCACACCATTTAATGGGCCGCCATCTACAGGAATACCGATCACAGGACGAGTAGTGCGAGCAGCCACAGCACCAGCTAAGTGGGCAGCTAAACCAGCTGCACAGATAAAGACAGCTGCACCACGCTTCTCGGCATCGCACACATACTCGGACACCACATCAGGAGTACGGTGAGCCGAAGCTACACGTGCTTCGTACTTGATGCCAAAGCCTTTTAAAACGTCGATAGTGTTCTTGACCAGAGGCAGGTCAGAATCTGAACCCATGATAATGACAGCAAATTGCTCTGACATCGTAAGCTCCTACAAAGTCACAAGGTCGAAAAGAGATGAGGAAAAAGCAGTAGCACAGCCATGCCTAACATTGGCACAAGCTGTCACTGCCAAAACCGCCGCCATTATAGCATGTGATGCAATGTCACTCAGAAAATGGCGTATTTATCGAATTTTGCGCGTGAAATCGTTGCTTACACCTTGCCTTGTAGGCTAGAATGAAAAATATACGAGCAGTGTGCTCACCCCATCGTCCCAGCCTCACAGCTTAATTCCTTTTCCTAATTCACTGACAGGCTCAAGATCATGACCGTAACTACACTTTTGGACTTTTTTAAAGGTAACGATAGTGTTGGCCTAGAAGGTCTCAAGCCAGGCATGCACATCGCTGCTCATCGCCCTCTATACACCCATCACGGCATCTATGTGGGCAATGGCCAAGTCATTTCCTATCTACTCGAAACCGGCGTGACCAAGTACAGCTTGGAAGAATTTGCTGAGGGCGATAGAGTCACTATCATCGAGCACAGCGCAGAGCAGAGCTTTCCTCCAGAGCAGATTGTGGCAAGAGCCGAAGGTCGCAGAGGCGAAAACAACTACTCCCTGCCATTCAACAACTGTGAGCACTTTGCCAACTGGTGCGTAACTGGCAATGCGCATAGTGAGCAGGTGCAAGAAATTGCTCTAACCGCCATCTTAGGAGCTACCGCTTTAGCTGCCCTTAAGCAGTATCGAACTGCCGCTAAATTGCAAACAACTGCAAGTACCACTACAGGAGCTGCCGGAACGGCTGCTGGCGTAGCTGGTTTAGCAGCAGGTATGGCTGTAATTGCAGGAACGCAATATGTGCTCAACCACACGGAAATCGGCCACAGCATTAAAGACACCGTCAATGAGGCCATTGATACCGTGCATGACAATGTGCGCACTTTTGTGAACGATCTGCGCAATCAGCAATAGAGCCTGAAGTAGGCATTTCTGGGCAGTGGGCAGCACTTTTTCACTATTTGTTAGGTAAGAAAGCAGTGCAGCCCCTAAACGCCTATGGCATCGGCAACTTTGCTCATTTGCTAAAGCAAGGCGAGTGCAAGGTCTCAGTGCCCTGTTGTGGCTCCTAAAGCTCAGTAGTGCTGTTAGCACTATCGTTTTTGGACAGTTATTAGAGCACAGCCGCCAAACGCCACTTCCGTGGTAAAATCAACCAATATCGCGATTATTAGGCAACTATATCCCTGACAACCACAGCTCATGGCTTTATATTGGCACCAACCCCTGCAAAAAACGTCATTTGCAGGGAGCAATAATTCACAAAAAACTGCTGCCCACTCGATGACCTGCGGCATTTGTATTGGCACCGTCCCTGTAAAAACGTCATTTGCAGGGGACAATAATTCGTAAAAAAGTGCTGCCCATTCGCTGATCTGTGGCATTTGCATTAGCACCGCCCCTGTAAAAACGTAATTTGCAGGGGGCAATAATTCACAAAAAACTGCTGCCCATTAGTGGTTATTCGGCATTTGTGTTGGTACCGCCCCTGTAAAAACGCCATTTGCAGGGGAAAATAATTCACGAAAAACTGCTGCCCACTCGCTGAACTTAGGCAAAGGAGAGAATGATGGTCATTTCCGCTCAAGAACCAGATCTCGGGACTGTCGCCACTTTAGCCGCTCAGCTGTGGCCAGACTCAACGCCTGCTGAGCTCGTCTCTGAATTTCAGCAACTACTCTCCCAAGGGCAAACCCAATTCTTCCTTAAGATCCTCGATGATCAGGTCATTGGCTTTGCTCAATGCCAGCTACGTCACGATTACGTTGAGGGTACATCCTCCAGTCCTGTGGGCTATTTAGAAGGCCTGTTCATCTACGATCAGTTTCGCCACCAAGGTTATGCCACTGAGCTCCTCAATGCCTGTAAGGCTTGGGCAAAATCACAAGGCTGCACTGAGTTTGCCAGTGACTGCGAGATCACTAACGAAGCCAGTATTAGCTTCCACCTCAACGCAGGCTTTACGGAAGCCAACCGTATCGTTTGCTTCACCAGCAAACTCTAAACAGCATCTGTTTGCACCTCAGTCTCAATGACCTTAGACCTCTAAGCCTGCCCTGCAAGGCCTTAGGCTTATTACTTTGTGCTCAGCATTTCCTGCTTACGACGCTTGCGGCTGGCACAAAGCGGATTACCACAGACAATAGCGATACCAGCCTTCACCTTTTTCTGAAAACGCAGTGAAAATCCGCACTCTGGGCAAGCGCTAAGTACTGGTTTGCCTGGCAAGACAAAATTGCACTGTGGATAGTGGTTGCAACCATAGAAAATGCGGCCACTACGAGCCCGACGTGGTTCCAGCCGCCCTTTGTGGCATTGTGGGCACACGATCTCTTGCTCGGTGCTTTGCTCCTTATGCACATAGGTGCAGTCAGGATAATTGGAGCAGCCAATGAAAATGCCATAACGGCCCTTTTTCACTGCTAAAGGCTGATCACACTTTGGGCACTTGCTCTGCAGCATGCGCAAGGTGCTCACCTGATTGAGCCGGTGCATAAAGATCTTGAGCTTGCACTGGGGAAAGCACGAGCAGCCTAAGAAATCAGCGTGTTCACTATGGCGTAAAACCATTTGGCCTTTACCACAATGCGGGCACGGATCACCCTCTTTAAGCCCCATTTGGCTATAGCGCTCCTGATCTTCGGCACTGATCTCCGGAGCTTCTGTAACAGCATGGGCAGCTGCATTTTCTGCTGCGCGTTGCGCCTCCAGAGCCGTTAGAGAAGCATGACTGTCGCCTTGAGTATCAGTATTAACAGCAGTAGCAGTAGCAACAGGCTCTTCCTGAGCCTCAACCACTTGCTCAGAATTGCTGTGCTCGCTTTGCCCCATAGAAGCGATCAGCTGTGACAGGATCTGCTGGGCACTACCGCCACTGCTTGCAGAGTCTTCGGAAGCTTCTTCGAGATGAGTTGAGACCACCACAGATAGCTTTGCACTACCTGCTGTAGCCTCACTTGAGGAGGCCTCAGCAGCCGTTGCTGCACCTGCGTCTACCGATTCCAATGCTGCCTTTGCTGCCAAGCTGCCGTCCACTGGCTTTTCGGTGTCAGCCTGCTCCAGAGCCTGCTCTAAAACAGGCCCTTGCGTCTGAGTCTTAGCAGCACTAGTGGTTGCACTCTTGCGCTTACGCTGGCGCTTTGGCTTAGCCCTAGCCTTAGACTCTGGTTCTGCTTCGGGCTCGCTTAAAGCCAGTGATTGCAGCACAATCACTTGCCCCTCAGCTGTCACAAATTGCGCCGTAGACTCATTGGCCTCAAGGCCATTGGTATCAACCACGGGTGTGGCTAACACCGGATCAGGTTGAGCATGCGTAGATGGATCCACAAAATTGGTCATGATCACTCCTGCAAATGACCTGCTAAAGAAATGAGACAAAGACGCAAAGTGGCTCTGGGCGGGCGCACCTTGCAGCTTGACAGACGTGATAAAATTAGGGTGATTTTTGTCTTCTTTTCCCTGATTTATCAGGCTGGAGCTTGTTCTTTTTCTATGGCTATTCGCGACATTGTCGTCTACCCAGACGATCGACTGAGACTTCCTACCACTGCTGTCACTGTCTTCGACGAGGAGTTACAACGTACTGTCGAGGATATGTTTGAGAGCATGTACCACTACGATGGTATCGGACTCGCCGCTCCACAGATCGGTCTGAGCAAGCGCATCATTGTAATTGATATTAAAGACACTGACGAAGAGGGTCAGGTCGTCAATCGCTTTAAATACACCATGATCAATCCAGAGATCTTGGAAAAGCGTGGTACTGAGACCGCTCAAGAGGGCTGCCTCTCTGTTCCTGAGATCTACGAGGAAGTAACTCGTGCCTCCGAGGTTAAAGTTAAGTACCAAGACGAGCATGGTGAAGAGCACGAGCTAGAGGCTGATGGTATCTTAGCAGTGTGCATCCAACATGAAATTGACCACCTGCACGGCCATCTCTTCATTGACTACCTGTCGACCTTAAAGCGCAGTCGTATCAACAAGAAGATCCAAAAGGCCAAAAAAGAAAAGCAACACGCTGAGTAGTACCAACGCTCAAGCTCCTATACAGGATTCCTACGCCAGCTAACAGCTGGCGGCTTATAGCCTGTAAGCAAGCTCCCAAGCAATGCACTGCGTTGCAATGCAATGCTCTGCACTGCGTTGCGTTGCATTATTTTGCGGCGACAACTCCTTTTCTCACGCGTTTTGTGGCCTTATCTTCTCTGGTTCTTTCACTGCTAAGAGGCATCTCTTGACCAAACCACGCATTATTTTCGCGGGCACTCCTGATTTTGCTGCGCAACATCTCAAAGCCTTACTTGACGCTTCGTTCGAGATCGTGGCGGTATATACCCAGCCAGATCGTCCTGCAGGACGTGGACACAAGCTCACTCCTAGCCCTGTTAAAGCTTTAGCGCTAGAGCACGGCTTACCTGTGTTTACTCCGCTCAATTTTAAAAATGAGGCTGATGTAGCCCAGTTTGCTGCCCATAACGCAGATCTAGCAATTGTCGTGGCCTATGGTCTGATCCTGCCTCAGGCGATCTTAGACGCCCCGCGTTTAGGTTGTATCAACGTACACGCCTCGCTCTTACCACAGTGGCGTGGTGCAGCTCCAATCCAACGTGCACTGCTCTCAGGACAGGCCACCACTGGCGTGACCATTATGCAGATCGTCAAAGAGCTGGATGCCGGTGACATTCTTTGTACTCAAGAGCTGCCAATCCTCCCAGAGGACACTTCAGGCACCCTCTTTGAGCGTTTGGCCACCTGCGGAGCAGAGGCTTTAGTGCAATTCCTGCCTAAGCTCTTCGCAGGCGAGATCACCCCTGTGCCTCAAGATCCTGCTTTAGTGACCTATGCGCAAAAGCTGAGCAAGGACGAAAGTCCACTTGATTTCACTAAGAGTGCTGCCCAGTTAGCACTGCAAGTACGTGGTCTCAATCCTTGGCCTATTGCCACTACCACTTTACAAGATGTGACCTATAAGGTCTTTGCTGCTCATGCGCTCTCAGCTGCTGAATGTAGTGCCTTACAGCTGCCAGAAAACAACTCAGCAGAGACAGCTGGAACTTTGGTTGCCACCTGTGACCAAGGTATTGTTGTGGCCTGTGGCCAAGGCTATTTATGCCTCAGCACGATCCAAGCCCCAGGCAAGGGCCGTGTTGATGCCGCCGCTTTAGCTCGCTCCAAGAAAGACGTTTTTGCACGAGGTGCTCGCTTTGCCTAACTTTAAAGACTACCAAGGATCCGGCTCTCAGGGCCGTAACGGTTCAGCTCAGCGCAGCAATAGTAACCATGGCTCCCGTGGTCAGGGCCCACGCGGCCAAGGCAAAGCTGGCCAAGGCCCTTGTGGCTTTGGCCCACGTGGCCAAGGCCAAAGACCAAACTCTGGCTCTGGCTCCAGTGCCCGTGCTCCACGTGTTTTCGGCCCAACTAGCCCTTTAGGCACGCTCGTTGCCCCAGTTCGCGACCGTGAGACTTTAGGTCACGGTCAAGGCTCAGCCCATCGCGCTCCTTTTGGAGATAACCAGCGCTTTGACCCACGTCGTGAGGATCGCGAGCAACGTCGTTTCTCTGAGACTCCACGCGAGCGTGGCGGCCGAGACCGTGGCTATGGTCAAGAACGTGGTCAAGGTCGTGGCCACGGTCACGAGCAAGATCGTGGTCTCAACAGCGTCGCAGGTGCCCAAAGCCGCGCCGCTGCTGCCAAGATCGTGGAATCCGTCAATTCCGGCATGTCGCTCACCGATGCGTTCCCACAGTATTGCGTCGGTTTAGATCCTCGTGATCAAGCCTTTGTGCATGAGATCGTCTATGGCACCTTACGTCAACGTCGCTTACTGATGCTGACGCTCAAGCCAATGTTCGATTACAAGATCACTGAGCGCCACCGTATCGTGCAGTCCTTACTGCTGACGGCCTTATATCAGCTGGTCTTTATGCGCGTGCCAGCCCATGGTGTAGTTTCAGCTACGGTCAGTGCTTGCGGTGCCTGTGGTCAGAAGTCCTTTGCGCCTACGGTCAACGCCATTCTGCGTCGCTTCTTACGTGAAGGAGCTACCTTAACCTCTAGCGAAGATCTGGCTGTTGCTAACTCTTTCCCTGATTGGTTAGCAGAGCGCTTACAAGCCGCTTATGGTGAGCGTGCCGCTGAGATCATGAGCAAGTCCAACGAAAAGGCTCCTCTGTTCTTACGTGTGGAAAACTCTAAGCTCTCCACAAACGACTACCTTAAGATGCTGCAAGATCACGAGTTTGTAGGCTATACCTGCCAGCTCAGTCCTTGTGCCGTGCGTCTTGAAGTGCCAACCAATGTCACCTTACTGCCTGGCTTCAACAGCGGTCTATGCACCGTACAGGACATCAGTGCCCAGTTAGCAGCACCACTCCTGCAATTAGAGGCAGGCAAGGCCCAGCGCGTGCTTGATTGCTGCTGCGCCCCAGGTGGTAAGACTGCGCACATTCTTGATCTCAATCCACAAGCCGAGGTCACAGCTCTGGATGTCGATGCCTCTCGTTTAAAGCAAACCCGCTCGACCTTAGAGCGCTTAGGTCGTTTGCCTCACACCAGTGGTGCTTCATCGGCTGCTACCAGTGAGCAGATCCCAACTGCCAAAGTACACTTACAGGAGCTCGATGCTCAAAACTTAGACGCCTTAAGCGGCGAGTTTGACCGTATTTTGGTAGATGCACCATGCTCTGGTACTGGCGTGATCCGCCGTCACCCTGACATCAAGTGGTTACGCCGCGCCAAGGACATCCCTAATCTGGTACAAACCCAAGCGCAGATCTTAGATGCAGCTTATGCCAAACTCGCTAAAGGCGGTATCTTGCTCTACACGACCTGCTCTATCCTCCCAGAGGAAAACGACGAGCAAATTAAGGCATTTTTAGAGCGCCACAGTGACGCTCAGCTGCTGCCATTCACCATCAACGGACAAGAGTACCAAACACTGCAACGCATGCCAGGAGAGGACGAAGGCGACGGCTTTTTCTATGCCCGCCTGCAAAAGCCGCTGTAGCTTAAGCCTCAAGCGACCTGTGCCTTCATGACAGCATCGAAGGCGCTTTGTTAAGGTCGCCTCTCACTTGGTGAAATGAAGGAACATACGCTCCAAGCTTAAGCTGACCTACTAAGCTCACTTGCTTAAGCTCTGGAGCCACCACGACTATGAGAATCATCATTGTGGGTGCCACCATCGTCGGCACTGATCTCGCCGAATACCTAGTGCAAGCTGGACATGCGGTGACTTTGATCGACAATCCTTCTGAGGAGTTGGCGCAAATCGCCAACCGCTTGGACTTGCGCGTGGTGCAAGGCGACCCTACTTGGCCTTCTGTCTTACGTGAAGCCGGTGCTCGTAATACTGAGCTCTTAGTGGCCACATCCCCTAACGATGAGGTCAACATCGCCGTCTGCTCAGTGGCATCAGCTCTCTTTAACATTCCGCGCAAAATTGCCCGTATGCGTGCCCCTGACTTCTTAAGTGAAGCAGACAAACTCTTTGGTGAGCAAGCTATCCCTATCGATCACGTGATCTCTCCTGAGCACTTAATGGCAGATGCCGTGGTCGAGCTGATGAATTTCCCTGGAGCCATAGCGGTCAATAACTTTGCTAACGACCGCCTCACAGTCGCTGGAGTGACCTGCTCTGCAGGTGGCAAGCTGATTGGCGCGCAGATCCTTGATCTCGAAAACTATGACGGCAAGTGCAAAGTCCTCGCGGTTTTTCGTAACGGCAAACCTCTAACCAAGCTCGAGAATCAAACACTGATCCTCGGCGACGATGTCTTCTTTTGCGCTGAGCGTTTGCGCGCTTTAAACCTCTTAAGTGCCCTGATCCCACTACGCCCTAACGGCAAGAACGTGGTAATTCAAGGTGGCTCTCACATCGCCGATGCCATCGCTTTACGTCTCAGCCAGCGTTATAAAGTCAAACTGATCGAGCCTGACGCCAAACGTGCCGCACGAATCAGCGATCGCTTCCGTAACTCCGCAGTAGAGCTCTACTGTGCCGATGCCTCCAATATGGACTTTGTGATCGAAGAAAAGCTCTTCCAAACTGACACTTTTATCGCCGCTTCACCTCAAGAAGAAAGCAATATCATGGCTTCGCTGATGGTGCAGCGTGTCAACAAAGTTCGTACTATTGCCATTATTCGCCAACACTCATTCCAAGACATCGCTATTGCAGGTAATGAGATCGATGCGATCATCTCGCCCCGCGAAGCTATTATTTCAGCCCTGCTCTCCCACATCTTGCAAGAGGGCGTGCTGAAAATGCGTATCTTTAGGCAGGGTCAGTCGGAAGCCTTAGAGCTCTTAGTACAAGGTGAGAAACGCTCTAGCCACGTTGTAGGACGCAAGATCGATGATCTCAACCTCCCAAATGGAGTGTCCTTTGGACTTGCGATCCGCGACAAGCTCGTGATCAAAATGGACGAAAACTATGTCTTTACCGATGGCGATCATATTGTCGTTTTCTTAAACGATCGCAAACACATGCGCACGCTCGTCAAGCTCTTCAAGCCACGCCCATTCTGGCTACCTCGCTGGAGTTAATCACCCAAGCCTCATCCCAGTACAGCCTATCAAGGCAAGAGCCAGTATCGCTAAATCGCACAGGCAAGAGGATCCAGCTTCCATGATCATCAATATTTTTGCCGTATGTAAACTTCTAGGGCCAACCCTCTGTGCCTTGGCCGTAGTAGCTCTGATCCCGACGCTTTATGCTCTCGTCTCGCACACCATAGGTGCCTCTGTTTTCTTTATGATGGCCTGTATTGCCTTTATCGTAGGCCGTCTCCTCAGCTTTATTGGCAATTATGGCAGCCGGAATCAATCTCAGATCCAAATGGTGCTCACTATTCGTGAGCTCTTCTTATTCACCACCTGTATGTGGGTGTTGATCGCCTTTATTAGTGCGATCCCCATCTACATGCTGCTGCCTGACGTAGATTACACCGGAGCTTTATTTGAAACGGCCTCTGGACTCTCTACTACTGGTGCCACCGTAATCAACCACTTAGACACTCGTCCTCCTGCACTACTCTTATGGCGCTCTATTTTGCAGCTCTTAGGAGGCATTGGCTTCGTGGTGATTGCTGTAGCCGTGCTGCCTCAGGTAGCTATGGGTGGTATGAATATCTTTAAGACCGAGTCCACCTACTTTGAGAACAGCTCTAAGTTCACGCCTCACATGAAAACCATGTCGATAGCGATCTTAGGCTGGTACCTTGGCTCCTTAGTGCTCTGCACCCTTGCTTACATCATTGGTGATCTGGATCCCTTTATGGCGATCAATGCCGCCATGTGTACTGTAGCCACAGGAGGCATGATGCCCGTGGACGCCTCGATGAACGGCATGTCACCTTTTGTGCACTACAGTGCCTCGTTTTTCATGTTTATCTCCAGCTGTCCTTTCACCGTGCTGATCGCAGGACTATCTGGCAATTTCCACAAACTGATCTCAGACCAACAGGTGCGCGGTTATTTCATCTTTACTCTGCTGGTTGCTTTAGCCGTAACTGCCACCTTATTCTTCCGCAATAACTACGATCTCGAGCGTGCCTTCCGTATTTCCCTCTTTAACGTGGTATCAATCCTCTCCAGTAGTGGTTTTAACCTCGAAGACTTCACCATGTGGAATCCTCTGGCTACCCTGATCTTCTTAGTGATCTTGCCTATAGGCGGCTGTGCAGGCTCCACCTCTGGTGGTATGAAGTTCTTCCGCTTACAGGTCTGTGCCTCGCTCTTCCGCACCCAATTGGTTAAGAGTATCCACCCACACCGTGTGATCTCGCCACAGTTTAATGGCCATCCTTTAGACGTTGCTACGGTCAATAGCATCATCACTTACATTGCAGCATATTTCATTGTGGCTTTAGTCTCCAGCTTTGTGGCCACTGCCTTAGGGCTCAATATCACCGACGCGATCACCGCCTCCATTACTTGTTTGTCCAATATCGGCCCAGCTTTCGGCCCTGAGCTGAATCCTAGTAGCAACTTCGCCGGTTTAAGCAGTGGACTCTACATACTTTTTTCCTTTGATATGCTCTTAGGCCGTCTGGAGATCATTCCTGTGATCCTGTGCTTAACCCGCATGTTCTGGCGCAACTAAAACCAAAAACAAAAGGCCCCACAACCTAAACCATTTTGGTCTGAGATCATGGGGCCTCTTAGGGCCTAAAGGCTAGGCCAAGATAGGCCAAGCCAAAATGCTGAGCTTGTCTATCGGCAACAGACAGCCCAGCCTAGCCTAGTAGCCTGTTGGCTCTACGCATTTGCGCTGCCTGCGTTAGCATCGCTGGCGCTGCTGGCGCTGGCGCTTGCAGCGTTGGCGTTGCCTGCGTTGCCATTACCATTATTGCGATTATTGTTTGGCATACGAGCGGCGCGAGCGGCCTGCTCACGACGACGCTGCATGATCTCCTCAATATTTGGCAGCGGCAGATCGTTTGGCAACTCCACTGGAGTACCCACAATCGAGCGCGAGATCTTATCTACGCTCACTAAACGAACCTTTAAGGTATCGCCTAAGAACAAGATTGGCTCTTTCTTATAGATCACTCGTCCTAAAGCCATATCAAAGTCCAGATCCTCGCGGACACCACTGAAGAGGCTATTTGGGATGAAGATGAAAGCACCATTCTCTTGCAGCACTAAGCGTAAGCCACCACGCACCACATCGAAGAGCTCAGCGGTAAAGACGGTCTTCTTATTGACATCATCGCTCAGGTAATCAACATACAGCCACTCACGTACAGAGCGCTCAGCCATACGATTAGTGCGACGAGCAATATTCATCGTCGAAAGCAGCTCTTCATCTGGCATTTGCGGATGTGCTTGATCGCAGATCACGTTCTTGATGAGACGGTGATTGATCATGTCACCATACTTACGAATTGGCGAAGTCCAAGTAGCATAGTTTTCCACACCCAAAGCGAAGTGAGGCATTGGGTTAATGGTCATCTGCGAGAACTCTTGGTACTTACGCAGCATGTTATCGAGGTAAGTGGTAGGCATGCTATTGGCAAAACGACGTGCCGCACAGAAGCCTGAAATAGTCTGCAGCTCTTCTGATGTAGTCTTAAAGTCATAGTTGCCTAACAGCTCCACTGCATCTTCAATATAGTCAGAAGAGAAGCCAGAGTGAGCGTTGAAGATACCGGTGTTTAAGTTTTCAGCCAAGAAATCACCGCAGGCGATATTGGCCGAGATCATCGACTCTTCCACGATCTGGTTGGCAATGCGACGCTCATTGATCTCAATGTGGTCTAAAGCACCCTCTTCAGTCAGGATGAACTCATAATCTGGACGAGTACGGAACGAAGCTAACACGGTAGAACGGTAGTGATCACGCACTTTGGTCATCTCAACCAAGTCCTCAAGCACACGCTTCACTTCAGCACTTGGGTTGAAATTGGTGGTATCACCGTTCTCAATGAAGTCCGACACGTAGTTGTAGATCAACTTACCGGCCGACTTAATATAGGCCAGCTTAAACTCAGTATCCTCGGTGACAATAGTGCCATCTTGCAGAATGTGCACAATACCCACTAAAGCAGGGCGCAGCTCTCCCTCACGCAGCGAGCACAGATTATCCGAGAGCTCACGTGGCAGCATTGGGATATTACGGCCTGGCAAGTAGATAGAGAAAGCACGGCTAGCAGCTTCGATATCCAGCTTGCTATCCTCGGCAATATAGCCGGTAGGATCAGCAATGGCCACAAATAAGCGGAAGCCATCGTCACACTTCTCAATGTACAGAGCATCGTCCATGTCCTCGGTCTTTTCGCTATCAATAGTCACGAAAGGCAGAGAGGTCATGTCCTCACGCTCAAGATCCCTTTCAAGGAAAGGATATTCAGAATCAGAGTCTGGTGGAGCAACAGGCAGATCTAAAGTACGTAAGCTCACTACCCAAGGAGTAGATGGATCGCCGCTATTGGTGATCTCTTCTAAGATCTCAGCACGGAAAGAGCCATCCTTTAAGGCATGCTTGGTGAGATGGCACTGGATCCAATCACCCTCTTGCAGCTTCACACTCTTATCTTTGCGATGGTCGTCGCAGATAAAGGTTTGCTTAATTGTTGGGTTATCTGGCACGACATTCATCTTGCCATTGACGAAGGCAACACGCCCCACAAAGTGCTCTTTTAAAGCAGCCTCAACTAAGGACTCAGGAGCAGCTTGGCAGCGCTTACCCTTATCACCCTTGGCATTCTTATCACCGCCTTGGGCTGCACCCTTTTTGGCAGGGCGCTCTTCTTCCTCAGTGATGATAGCAATCACGCGATCACCATTGAGCACGTTCTTCATAGCCTGTGGCGGAATGAAATAGCTAGTCTTATCGTTAGCTACTTCGAGGAAACCGAATCCGCGCTCAGAAGCCCTGACAATGCCCTCTTTTTTGACCTTTTCGGAATCAAACTGCTTTTTGAGCATTTGTAAGGCTGGATTATCAAGTAACATCACTACCCTCTATGGCTACCATCCCCTGACCGGATCAGCACCGCATCTCCGCCACACCAGTCCGAACTGTCTCACCGATCTAATAGCGCTAAACGCACTGCTGCCTATTGCACTGAAAGACAGCCAGTAAAACATACTGTAACAGGCCTAAATCAGAGCTAAAAAAACAGCACTAAGAAAAGGGAAAACAAAACGACTGTTTGATTGGAGTGTTGAGCTCAAGTGAAGCGGTTGTGCGAGCGCTGCGATCTTCACGCCTGTGGAGCCAACATTGTGAGGCGTAACCTTGACCCGCAAGAACTAATCTCTGAGCACGAGGGGATAAAATCGAAATTAAGAATCTTTTGCAGGGCGAATTATACAAAATTGCCCCGCCTTCTGTCGCATCTTTCCCGAAAAATAGGGCTTAAGCTCCATCCTTAAGCCATAGATCACTAGGGCCAATCTCACCCTGCACTGGTATGGTAGTTCCCTGCTTTCCACGCTGACACACACCTGCGCGCTTTCTTAGCCCTAAACGCTCTCGTTTGGCCCAAAAATCCCTGCGAAAAAGATGGTAAAATAGCGCGATTTTAGAGCTTATTGATGCTTTTTGGTGCACAAGAGATCATGTAGCTTTTAGCTACTCCTCACCAAACTGTCATCATAACCAGATGCCACAGGCAACCTCTAAATTAGGCTAGGCTAGCACTGTGCTCCCACAGCCTAAGAGAGACCTGCAAGAGCTTCACTACCTTTCACGAGGTTACTATGCTTAAGGATTGGATCAAAGAAGCCCGTCCCCAGACCCTGCTTTTAAGCGCCACCAACTGTGCTGTTGGCTGTGCTTTAGGCTTCTATTACGGAGCCGTCAACGCCTATAACATGACCGCCGCTTGTTTGATCATTGCCACTGGCATGCTGCTACAAGTCCTCTCTAACCTCGCTAACGACTATGGCGACGCCTTTAAAGGTGCCGACGGTGCCAACCGTTTAGGCCCAATCCGTGCTGCCATGACCGGTGCCATCAGCATGCGCGGCTTAAAGCGCTTTATGGCTATGGTGATCTTAGTGCTGACTGTCACCGGAACGCTTGCCGTCTATATGACTTTAGGCAATGACGCCCATGCCTTTGCTTGGTTTATTTTCTTGGGTGTAGTCTCGATCCTCGCCGCCATCTTTTACACCTTAGGTGTGTCTTACGGCTATAAAGGCTTAGGCGATATCTCAGTTTTCCTCTTCTTCGGTATTTTAGCTGTAGTTGGCCCACAACTGATGCTCACTAACGCCAGCGGCAGCGGTTTTGAGATCTATCCAGATACCGTTATGCTGTGCATTAGCATTGGCGCGGCCTCCATTATGGTGCTGCACACTGCCAATATGCGCGATATGAAAGAGGATCTCCACACTGGCAAGCGCACTTTAGCAGTACGCTTAGGCTATCGCTTTGCCCCTGTTTACCACGCCTTCCTCTTTGCTTGTGTGCTCTTAAGCTCTTTTATCGCTTGCTTTATCTCACACAAAGGTTGGGAGATCAGCATCCTCGCCCTGTCCCTGATCCCACTGGCCATGTCAGCTCTGCGCACCATTCGCAATGCTCATGACGGTCGTAAGATCGCCCCAGAGCTGCGCTATACCCTGATCGGTTGCTCTATTCACCACTTTGCATGGCTGATTGTGCTGTTCGTAGATTTCTGGGTTTACTACTAAAAACGAAAAAGGCAGGAAACCCTGCCTGTTCACGAGCCCATACTTGGGCATAGGACTCACGCAGGCCTTGGAGCACACTCCAAGGCCTGTGCTGTTTTTGGCCTACCCTCTGGCCACACTGGCCACACTGGGAAGCCAGAGCGTAGCAAGCTTGCTTGCTCGGCTGAGCAGGCTCAAATGAGCCTGCTCAGCTGGCTCTGCGAAGCTTACTCAGCAGCAGCTGGCTCAATGCTGATGCCACTTTGTTTGAGCAAGGCATCCACACTTGGCTTACGACCACGGAAAGCAACAAAGCCCTTCATTGGGTCAGAAGCACCACCTACCGCTAAGATGCAATCGCGGAAATCGGCACCAGCCTTTTCGTCAAAAATACCATCCTCTAAGAAGCGACCAAAGGCATCAGCAGCTAACACCTCAGCCCACTTGTAGCTGTAGTAACCTGCGGCATAACCACCAGCAAAGATGTGGGTAAAGCTATCAGGGAAGCGGCTGAGCTCATATTGTGGAGTCACCGCAACTAAGTCTTTGACCTGCTTTAAGATCTCGTACACACGCGATCCCTTTTCTGGGTCATACTCTAAGTGCAGACGGAAATCGAACAAGGCAAACTCGAGCTGACGCAACATGGCCATAGCCGACTCGTAGTTCTTGGCCTTAATTAAGGACTCCAGCTTCTCCTTTGGCAGAGGCTGCTGGGTCTTTTCATGACAGGAAAGGAAGTTTAAGACCTCTTCTTGCCAAGCAAAGTTTTCGTTAAATTGGCTTGGCAGCTCCACTGCATCCCAAGGCACACCATTGATACCGGACACATCAGCAATATCAATGCGCGTTAACAGCTGATTTAAACCGTGACCGAACTCGTGGAACAGTGTCACCACTTCCTCGTGGGTCAACAAGCTTTCTTTGTCATTGACTGGGGCCGTGAAATTACACACTAAATAGGCCACAGGCAGCTGCAGGCTTCCATCGGAGCGATAGCGACGGCTCTGGCACTCGTCCATCCAAGCACCACCGCGTTTGCCTTCACGAGCATAGAGATCGATGTAGAAAGTACCGATCTTGGAACCAAAACGATCGTAAATATCGTAGCAGCGCACATCTGGATGCCAGACATCCACACCAAAACGTGGTCTGAAGCTGACGTTATAGAGACGCTCAGCGCAAGTGAATAAGCCTGATACCACCTTGCTTACGCCAAAGTAAGGACGCAGCTCTTGTGGGTCATAAGCATACTTTTCCTTGCACAATTTCTGAGAGTAGAAAGCCACATCCCAAGGCTGCATCTCACCTTCAAGACCTTGAGCTGCTGCATATTCGCGCAACTCCTGCATCTCACGCAGACCCTGAGGCTTAGACTTGTGGGCTAAATCCTCCAAGAAAGCAATCACTTCTTCTGGGTCTTTGGCCATCTTGGTAGCTAAAGAAAGATGGGCATAGCTAGCAAAACCTAAGAGATGGGCCAACTCATGACGCAAGCGCAAGATGGAGTCGATAGTGCTTTGGTTATCCCACTTATGAGCATTTGGGCCTTGATCCGAAGCGCGGGTCACGTAAGCGATGTACAGCTGTTGCCGTAAATCACGGTTCTCGACATAAGTTAAGAAAGGTAAATAGGATGGAATATCTAAGGTAAAGACCAGACCGTCGAGATTGCGCTTTTTAGCCTCAGACTCAGCCTGCACCAGCTGAGCATGAGGTAGGCCAGTGACCTCACTACGATCCTTGATGTGCAGGTAATAGCCTTTAGTAGCATCAAGCACATTATTGCTAAAGGTTGACTGTAACTGAGCAAGCTCTGCACTGATCTCGGCATAGCGTTTTTGCTTGTCATCAGGTAAGTCAATACCGCTCAAGTGGAAATCACGTAACGAGTTATCGATCGACTTCTTTTGAGCATCAGTGAGCAGTGAGAAGGCATCAGTGCGCTTGAGCTTCTTAATCACCTCACACAGTGGCTTATATTGGCCCACAAAGGTGGAGTACTCAGCCATCAATGGCAGGCATTTGTCGTGAGCCTCACGCAGCTCTTCGGTATTGCACACCCCGTTTAAGTGCGACACTACAGACCAGATCTTGGACAGCTTATCGTCTGCTTCCTCAATTGGAGCAATCACATTATCCCAAGTAGGATCAGCCTCATGCGCAGCCACCACAGTCTTTATCACTTGAATGCTGTGATCAACAGCGCTTTTGACTGCTGGATAAACATGCTCCGGCTTCACGTGCGAAAACAGAGGTAAGCCTTGCAGATGGAGTAATGGATTGAACTCCTGATCTTCCATCAAATTCTCCTTACAAAAGAAAAAACCTTTGGGCAAACACCGCAACCAAACACCTAAAGCACTATAACTGCCATTAGTTACCATTCGATGCCATTAGGTGCCACGGTGAGCCTGCCTCTCAATATAGCAAACTTTACCGTAAGCATCAGTGATGCTTGCTTATTTTGCCTCTAAAGGCGCAATTGCCCCACAGCATCCGCTCTCACGACCACATATACTCACATCTATGCAGTTTTTGCATGTTTAATTCTGCAAGCTTTCCCCGCTGAGCCTCTTTACGCTTCAAACGCAGTGCCATATAGGCATCTAGGGAGATCCTTACTCTTGGTGAGTGCTCACAGAGTTGTGAGATGAAAAAAGTTTTCTCAAAACTCCCCATATTTAGGAGAATCTTTCCGTTAAATAAGAAGATCCCCGAGCACTGGTAAACAGCCGTAAAAAAGAGTTCTGTAAGGCGGGCTAAAACTTTTAACCGATATGCCCCGAACCTAAGTCTAGGGCTTCCATTGCATCACTCACAACCACTCATAGCAGAGAGAAAACAACCGTGGCTATTTACGTACAAACTAATGTGTCTTCGCTGCAAGGTCGTAACGCCTTGCGCAACATCCAAACCAGTCTCACTACTACTTACCAGCGACTATCCACTGGCATGCGCATCAACAGTGCTAAAGACGATGCTGCTGGTTTACAGATCGCCAACCGCTTAACCTCACAGATCAACGGCCTCAATCAAGGTAATCGCAATGCCTCCGATGGTATTGCACTGGCCCAAACCATTGAAGGTGGCTTAGACGAAATCACCGCAATGCTGCAACGCGGCCGTACCTTAGCCGTGCAATCAGCCACTGGAACCAACACCGCCGATGATCGTGAAGCCATCAATAAGGAACTGCGCTCCATCCAAGAGGAGATCCATCGTATCGGCACCCAAACCACCTACGGTGGCAAAGCCATTCTGAAAGGCTTTGGTGCTGGAGATACTCTCTATGGAGAGCAATCACAAAACCTCGTTGATTTTAAAGGTGATCCCATTAACGGTGGCCGTATGACATTGCAAGTAGGAGCCAATTCTGGTGACACCATTGTCTTTGAGGTGGCTGACTTTTCTTGGAGTGGCTTGGTTTCCAATGCCTTAGGTACCACCACTGGTTTAGGCCAAGGTGTAGGAGCAGGTGGTACTTTTGTCGATATTGAGACAGCCGAGCAAGCCAGTCAGGCCATTGAAGACTTTGACGTGCTGATCTCCTATGTTGATGCACAACGTGCTGATTTAGGCGCTATCCAAAATCGTTTGGAAAGCTCAATCCGCAACCAAAGCAATATTGCCGCTAACGAGTCCGACGCTCGTGCCCGTATTCGTGACGCAGACTTTGCTGAAGAGTCCGCAAACCTCGCCCAACAAACTATTATTCAGCAAGCAGCCGCTTCTATGCTCATGCAAGCCAATGCACGACCACAATTAGCCTTAAGCCTCTTAGGCTAAACGGCCAAGCGGCCAGCCAGCAGCTTGCGGCCTGCGGCTTGTGGCCTACAGCCAGCGGCTTGTGGCCTACAGCCAGCGGCTTGCTGCCGACGGCCACCCCCTTTCTTTGGAGATCATTTTGTGATCTCCTCTCTCTGCTCGATGCAGCTTGGCACCCCTTCTCCTATTTGCTTAGCTGCATCTTGTAGTCACCACACCAATAGCCTGCAAAAAGGGC
>DXEV01000181.1 GCA_019114785.1 Candidatus Anaerobiospirillum pullistercoris
CTGCCTATTTTGTGCTTACACCTGATCGCAAAGTGGTAGATGTAAAGCTGCAGCCAGAGGCTCAGCTCCATCTCTTTGGTAACGGTAATATTGGTTCGCTCACCGGCTTTGGTGGTGTGTCGCTACAAGACGCCAAGGTCAAGGTACAAGATCGCTCTGGTGCTCCGGCCGATGTTAAGGTTAAGGATGTTTCCTTAGAGCGCTCCAGTTTACAAGTGCGCGATCTGAGCGCATCTCACTTCAATGCTCATGATTCGTCGGTACAAGCCCGCTCTCTGGTGATTAAGAGCCCAGTGTTTAGCGCTTTTGCTAACCAGCAGGATCTGTTACCTGAGTCTGCTGACGGGGCTGTTAAGTCAGTTGCAGCAGCTGCTGAAGCAGCTGAAACAGCTGGCGCTGAGCCAAGCTTTGTGGCTGTAAATAGCAACCTGCAAGCTCAATATATGGATCTGCGCGCTGCTAATATGGCCAAGGTTCAAGGCGGTATCTTAGAGGCCCAAGAGTTACGTGCTAATCAGTTGTATTTGAGTGATGGTGCTTCGGCCTTTGTGCAACATATCGAGCTCCAAGATCTCAACAGCACCTTATCTGTAGGCTCCGGTTTTGGCGCGCAGTCATCTAAGTTGCAGATATCTGGAGCTGCCGGTGCCGCCAGTGCAGCTGGTGCAGCAGGTACGACGGGCGTAGACGCTGGTGCTGAGGCCCCTGCAGTGCGCGTAGTTGAGCCTGATTCCAGCAAGAGCATAGGCGCTTCTGGCTCTACTGGCGCTGTGAGCGCAACAGGTGCAGAGTCAGGCGTGCAGACTCAAATTGCTCCAATCTCATGGCAAAAACACGATGAGGTTTCATGGGAGGAGCAGGCATACAACCAGCCTTTACTGTTGCAGTGGAATGATCAAAAGGTGCAGCACACTTCTTTGTTTGCTTCGAGCATTAATTTACAAGGTGGTCTGTTGCAGCTCTATGGTGCTCCACAAGAGCAGGTCACAGTCTTTACGCGCTCGCTTGAAGGACGCAATGATGATGGCTTAGGTTCGATGGATCTGAGCGGTAACATTATTATTGGTCGCAACAGTGCCTTAGGTATTGGCTCTGACTTCAAGTCCTTTGCTACGGCTTATAACAAGTATCAAGATCGTCAGCAACAAGTACAAGCTCAGCTGAAGAATGCTGCGCAGCACAGCAAGCAACAGGGCGCAGTGCTTGGTGCTAATGTGAGCCCTTACTCTGTGTTTGTGGAAGCAAGTGGTGCAGGTACTGAAGCTCTTGATGCAGGTGGTGCAGGTTCCTATCTCTACGTAGATCGCTCTGGTATCAACTTAGGTGATCACAAGATCATCATGGGTACAGAGGACTTAAGCTACTTGCAGAGCATGCTGCAGAGCCCATATTCGATCTACTTAGGTTTAGGCTCGACTATGCAGGTCAGCGCTCGTGCGCTCTATGGCGTGGATGCTTATGACGCCAACATGTCCGTTTTTAGCGACATGGATGGTAAGGTGGTAGCTTCGCGTCATGGCAATATCATTGTGCCTATTGCCAATAGCCAAGATATCTCGCGTCTCTTTGGTAGTGGTGTTTACCTGCGTCAAGGTGATGTCATTCACGTCACCACCGAAAATGGCTTGTTTAGTGGCAAGATCACCAATTCTGAGCAGTTGCGCGGTAAACAGCACTTTAACTTCAATATGACAGGCGATCCTCGTGAGGTCTTGTCGGAGCTGGCAGCTCCTACCTTAGAGCAATCCCTGCGTATTATGAGTACGGTCACGAGCTCCTTTGATGCAAATGCTTTTGATCTGCAAAATGAGGCACAGAGCGTTACCGATGCGCTTGATACTCAGAGCTTAGATGATCTCAGCTCTGTGACGGCCGCCGGTATTAGTGCTGTACTGAATACAGATCTGACTAATATCTCCACCAGCATCACGGATAACAACACTGTTACTGATAGTACTAATAGCAGTGTCAGTAATGTAGTGGCTAGCGATACCGCCAACAGCGTGGCTAATGCTACGAACTCTATCTTAGATAGCACTACTAATGACATTAGCTCTAGTGTCAGCAATAGTCTGGCTGATAGCGATACTGTTACCAGTGATGCGGCTACTAGCGATGTCGCTGCCAATGGCGCAACTGGCGCTATTGTTGAGGTGACAGATGGGGTTACTGCTGATGCTGTAGCTGGCAGTAGTGGTGGTAGTAGCAGTGGCTCTGGTAGCGGAGCTAGTAGCGGTAGTGCTGTGGCATCTGCAAGCTCTAGCACTCCACGCAAACCGATCTCGGTTGATAAATCCAGCTATGGCTATGCCTTCTTAATGGATGCCTTAGGCTCGCGCAATAGCGAGGTCATTGAAAAAGTCACCCGTATGGCCACTTTAGGTGGTGCTTTACATAGCGTCTATCTGGTAGCAGGTACTGCTAGTGAGTCGATGCACAGCCGCTTGGGTGTAGGTGTGAACGCTGCTTTAGCCGTGAACTCTGAGCGCAAGGGCAACATTACCATTTCAGAAAATGGTCAAGGCTCGTCGCTGTGGATGACTCCTATGTATCGCAGCTTCAATGCCGATGATCTCAGTGCCCAAGGCCGTGAGTACGGTACTGACTTAGAGCTCTTTGGTATGGTCATGGGCTTAGACTTAAGCCCTGCTGATAATTGGCGTCTGGGCCTGATGTGGAATGTCGGTGCTGGTAGTGCCGAAGGTAAGGATGTAGCCAGTGGTATCGATAATGACTTTAGCTTCTTTGGTTTAGGCTTATATGCCGGTACCAATGTGACTAAGGGCTTGGCTGTAGGTGCTGATATCAGCTACGCTCAGGTCAATAACGACTTGAGCGCAGACGCTAAGATCTCTAATTGGGGCAAGATGCAGGCAGAGACCGATTCTTCTTCTCTGAGTGTTGGTGTTGGTGCACAGTACACCGTGCATGCACGTCAGATGGAGGTGTCGCCTCACGTAGGTCTGCGTTATAACCGTTTAGACTTAGATTCCTATGACGTGAAGATCGATGGCAATAAAGTGGCCAGCAGCCGCTCTGACGATATGCACATTGTCTCGATCCCATTGGGAATCACCTTTGCCCGTGATTATGGCTTTGAGTCGTGGGTGTTACGTCCGGCCTTTGACTTTACCTTTACCACCAATATTGGTGATACCCAGATGGATTCCAGCACCACCTTTGCAGGAATCACCGGAGCTGACTTTGAGTACACGACAGATATCTTAGATCGCTTTACTTATGGTGCTACGGTGGGTATGAGTGCATCCTCAGATCAATTGTCCTTTGGCTTGAATGTCGGCTATACCGGTTCGGCCAATACCAGCGACGTGATCGGCTCGGCTCAATTGCGTTACGTCTTCTAAGAAGGAGGGTGCGGAGGCGGCTCTTAGCCCACGCGCTGGCAGCGCGTTAGCTGCGCGAGCAAGCGCGGCGTATGCACGACA
>DXEV01000182.1 GCA_019114785.1 Candidatus Anaerobiospirillum pullistercoris
AATCAGGTGTAAAGGAATAGAGCCCCATTGAGTTGCCTGTGGCAAGAGGGAACCACAGGTCTGTCTGTCTTGATATATTAGGCAAGCTCTTGAGCTAACAAGAGCTTGCCTCGGATGACTAAGATTTTGTAGGAAATCAGGATAGCTAGCCGCCTTGCCTTACGGCGTTTAGCTACGGCATGTAGCTACGGCACGTAGCTGTTGACTCCCTAGAAGAGGAAAGTTGCGCCATCTTCGGCCGAGCCTACAGTTGCACGGCAAACCTTAAAGAGATAACGACCATAGGTCTGCTCAAAGCTCTCGGTATCTGGATGCTGTGGCTTACGACCCGAAAGATCAGTTAAGCAGTTGATAGTACCGGCCTCGGCATCAAAATCGATCAGATCGCCATCTTGTAATAAGGACAGAGGGCCATCACGTAAAGCCTCTGGGCTGACGTGTAAAGCCGATGGGATCTTGCCTGAAGCACCCGAGAGACGGCCGTCGGTGAGTAATGCCACCTTATAGCCTGCCTTTTGTAAGTTACCCAGCACTGGCATCAGCTTGTGTAACTCTGGCATACCGGAAGCGGCAGGGCCTGCATAACGCACTACGATCACGGCGTCTTGGTTGAGCTTGCCTTCTTTGTAAGCACGCTCCACATCGTGTTGATCATTAAAGACACGAGCTGGAGCCTTAACATGGCGATGCTCTTTAGCCACAGCAGAGATCTTGATCACGGAGCGACCTAAGTTGCCGTTTAAGACCTTTAAGCCACCAAACTCTTGGAAGCAGGAATGATCATCAGAGATCAGCACTTGTGGGTTCTTGGTCTCACCGCAATCCACAAACTTCAGCTCACCATTCTCCAGCACTGGTGTGGTTAACTGCGAAGCAAAATCAGAAACCACAGTGTTAATGTCCTCGTGCACTAAGTGACGACGCGACAGGGCCTTCATTAAGACAGGAACACCGCCAGCGGCTTGCAGAGCATTGATATCAGGCTTAGCGTTAGGGTAGATGCTCACTAACAGAGGCACGACTTCGGACAGATCTGAGATATCTTGCCAAGTTAAGGTAAAGCCAAAGGCCTTAGCAATAGCCACTAAGTGTAAGGTGTGATTGGTCGAGCCACCAGATGCTAATAAGGCCACTAAAGAATTGATGATGTTCTTAGCAGTTACCACTTTGTACAGTGGCATTGGATGAGCACCGGTCACAGTCTTATCGACAATGGCCTCAGAGATATACTTGGTTAAAGCCTCACGTAATGGAGTCTGAGGTGGCACAAAAGCCGAACCTGGCAGCATTAAGCCCATAGCCTCAAACACTAATTGGTTGGTGTTAGCTGTACCGTAGAAGGTGCAAGTACCTTGGCTGTGGTAAGAAGAGCACTCCATCTTTTGCAGAGCACTCTTATCGAGCTCACCTGCTGCATACTTCTGACGGATCTCGGTCTTTTCCTCATTAGAAATACCGGTACCCATAGGGCCAGCTGGCACAAAAGCAATTGGCAGGTTAGCAAAGGCAGCAGCACCCATAATCAGACCAGGGGCTACCTTATCGCAGATACCTAAGAGCAAAGCACCATCAAAGCAATTGTGGCTTAAGGAAATAGCAACACTCTGAGCCACCACATCGCGGGAGAATAAGGACATATCCATGCCTGGCTGACCTTGGGTCACACCATCGCACATGGCTGGAACGCAACCTGCGACCTGAGCAGTAGCACCGACCTTGCGCACATACTCTTTAATGGCCTCAGGATAGAGGCGATATGGGCAGTGAGCCGAGAGCATATCGTTGTAGGCAGAGACAATACCGATATTGGCTTTTTGGCAAGAAACGACGTCGAGCTTATCGGCACCATCAGTACCGGCGGCGGCGTGGGCCAAATTCGAGCAAGTGAGCAGGCCACGAGCACGACCTAATTGCTCTTGCTGCGCAATCATCTTCAAATAAGCAGCACGGCCCTCTTTGGAGCGCTCTTCTAAGTTCTGCGTTACCTTAGCAACAACACTATTCAGCATGATACCCTCTGTTCTTTTCCGCTTGGTGTTCTCTGCGCCTTAAGTCCTAGGGGTTAACACAGGAGATGCCCGCACAGGGCCCCATGCCCACACTGGGATAAAGGAGCTCCCTTTCCTCAAAACCTAAACAATACTCAGCTCAACCAAGGCCTATAACCATATGGCCTTGCGCTGATTGAGCAGCTGCGACAGCTTAAGCTATCAGCTTAAGTTGCCAGCTTAAGCAGCCCGCTTAAGCTGCGTGAGCTTGCAGTCTCTTCTCTACTGCCTCAATGGCAGCGGCAATGACCTCATCTAATGGACGCTCAATCGATACGCTCACCACATCAGTCTCGTCTGGGCCTGGCACCTCTAAGGTGTCAAATTGGCTCTGCACCATTTCCTTTTTCATGTAGTGGCCCTGACGTGCAGCCATGCGCTCTAAGATCGTGTCCATGGAGCCTACTAAGTGCACAAAAACTAAGTTCTCATTGTCCTTGCGGATAATGTCACGGTACTTCTTCTTTAAAGCCGAGCACACGACCACACCCGAGAGCGAGCGACGTTGCAGCGAAAAGAACACATCACCGATACGCTCTAACCAAGGAGCACGATCCTCGTCATTTAAAGGATGACCTGAGGCCATCTTGATAATATTGGCGCGTGGATGCAGGTCGTCACCATCAATAAAAGTAGCGTCAAACTTAGCGGCTAAAGCCTTACCTACAGAGGTTTTGCCGGAGCCACAGACTCCCATCACTACACACTTGATGTTTGCACTCATAAATCCTGATCCTCACTATCCTAAAAAGTAAAAACGCTCATTTAACTCTCTGAGCGCTTGTCAGCCGCTCTCTTGGCAGACTCTATAACAGGCTTAGGACACAACTCCTAAAGCAATCTGAGCGCGCCTCAACGCTGCAGTTGTAGTTGCAGTAGCAGTAGCAACTGCTGCAACTGCTGCAACAGTAACAGAGCCCAAAGGCTCTTTTAGACTCACAGCTGAGTCCTCGTGGTTGGCGCAGTCTGTATGAAACCATGATCCCCGCATATCAGCTCAACCAAGTTAAGCACTACCGAGCCGCACCATATACATTGCAGTGCCCCAATACTACAGTGCCTAGCGCTTTGGATAGAACCAGCAAAACGTAAATTGTGCCTATCCTCACCAGCTGCCTTGCTTAAGCTTAATAAGCTAAACAGAGCCACTGTCCTCTGGCACCATTTCACCTGCCTTATCCATCCTTAACCTTGTGCAGGAAACTCAATACGCGGGGTATCTTCATCACCATCACAATCAATGGGATTAAGTGGAGTAACCCTGATGCTTAACATCAATGTTACTGAGAACATAATAATACAGTCACGGGCACTTTTTGCAAGTGTTATCTGTAACATTTGAGCACCACAAAAAATTTTTTCGTAGCGCACTAAAACAACAAAAATACACCGTCATATCCGCTAAAAATGGCTAAGTATAGCCACTGTACAGCACATACCACTGCAACAAAGAGCAACTTTCCAGACTCTCCACACTCAGCACCATTTTATGCCATCATGGAATCGCTTACACTGACTACAGACCTAGCTTTGCTCTATTCTTTTGACGCGCAAAAACGGCTTAAAATAGCCATTAATAGGCAATTTGCAAAAATGTAATGCAGATCTCATTTTTGAACAAAAACGTGTAAAGGGGACTTTTCTTTGTCAAATGTTATCGGTATCATGTTAACCATAACATGTTACTCATAACATTCACCTATTTCTGCAATGCAGGTTAGTGGGTGTTGTGAGAACTAACCCTGAGACTAAGGCTTGCCTAGGTTTGCCTAGACTTGCCAATAAAGCTTGCTTTAGTTTTGGGGCAAAACAGGCCCAAGGCCACACATCCTCTCCGCTGCGGCTTTTACCGCGCATTGATTGGAGAAGAGGTTTGCTGCTTTAGGGGTTACTACTTTGCTTTTTTTCGCGGATTTCTTTGGTGAGACAAGGTTTTCCCGTTGATTTAACCATCATCAGCTCTATCAGCTCTATTGGATTAGAGCAAATTGCTTTGGGTCACTTCACCACGGTGACTCAAGATGGTTGTAGTTAACCCTGTACAGCAAACTCATTCCTCTCCAACAGAAGCCCAGCGGAGATCATTTTTGGCCTTACTTGGTTTTGCCCTCACTTTGCTTTCTCTATCGGGGTAATCACCGATTTTTGACCAGCTGCACGCTCTGAATACTGTTCTTGGCTCAGTACTCAGTGTCAGTTTGGTTTTGCTTTTCTGTGTATTTAAGGTTGGAGCTTTCCACCTACTCTTTTTAGGATTTGTGCGATGGAAGAAGTTGCTCACTCTACAGGATATCTGCTATCCGTAGCGGGTTTAGCAGTCGTCGTCCTGCTATTCCTCATCATGAAGTTGAAGGTGCACGCCTTCGTGTCGCTGGTCATTGTCTCAGCTTTGACTGCTTTAGCTACCGGTATTGAGTACTCGCAGATCATGCCGCAAATGCTGGGCGGTTTTGGCGGCACGCTGGCTTCTGTTGCCCTCTTAGTGGGCTTAGGTGCCATGATTGGTAAAGTTCTCGAGCAATCAGGCGGCGCTCAAGTCTTAGCTGACACCTTGATCCGTGTCCTAGGTGAAAAGAGAGCTCCTCTGGCCTTAGGTATTGCTTCCTTACTCTTTGCTTTCCCAATCTTCTTTGATGCCGGTCTGGTGGTGATGCTGCCTGTAGTCTTATCTGTGGGTAAGCGCTTAGGCGGTTCGCTGCTCAAATATGCTCTGCCAGCAACTGGTGCATTCTCGGTCATGCACGTATTCTTGCCACCACACCCAGGTCCAGTGGCTGCCTCTGGTATCTTAGGTGCTAACGTTGGCATGCTGGTATTTGTTGGCTTAATCATCGCTCTGCCAACTTGGTACTTATCTTCTTATCTCTTCGGTTTATTCTGTGGTAAGAAATGGCATGTGGATGTTCCTGAGCTCTTCAAGGACGAAGCCATTGAGGGCAAGAAGATCACTCCTCCAAAGTTCACCACTGTGCTGGGCATCCTGCTTACTCCAGTGATCCTGATCTTCTTAAATACTGGTATCACCACCTTACAAGCTACTGGCTCACTGCCAAAGAACGATGTTCTGTCTTTCATCACTATCTTTGGTCAGACTCCTATTGCCCTCTTAATCACCTTACTTGAGTGCTTGGTTGTCTTCCACAAAGAATTTGGCATGAAAGCCTTAGAGACTTTCTGCGAAAAGGCCTTAGGCCCAATCTGCTCAGTGGTCTTAGTGACCGGTGCTGGTGGTATGTTCGGTGGAATCCTGCGTGCCTCTGGTATTGGCGATGCTTTAGCCGGAACCTTATCTGACTTAGGTATTCCAGTAATCTGCGCCGCCTTCATTATTGCCGCCTGCTTACGTGTGGCTCAAGGCTCCGCTACTGTGGCTTTAACCACCACCGCTGCTTTAATCGCCCCAATCGTAGCTGGCTCTGATTTCTCGCAACTGCAACTGTGTGCCATTGTGGCCTCGGTGGCCGCTGGTTCGGTGGTTTTATCCCACTTCAACGATTCCGGTTTCTGGCTGTTCAAAGGCTTATACGGTGTCGATGAGAAGACCACCTTACGTACATGGACAGTGCTGGAGACCTTAATCGGTGTCATTGGCTTCGCCTTAGCTTGCATCATCTTCATGATCTTCTAAGAGCAGAGCCCACACTACAACAACAATCACACACCTTGCCGCCCTGTCTATCATCAGGTGCGGCATGTTCTAAACAAACACAATCATTTTTGTATCCATAGCAACAGACAATTAAGCCCCAGCTGTTAGCCGCCAGCAGCAGTAACAATCACTGAGCAATAAAGCTCGTAGTACCTATCTTGCCTCAAAAGGCAGGCAGGCCTCATAGGGCGGGCCCAGTACTCTGGCTACTACAGCTGAATTGTCTGATACCTCCGAAGCCCTCTTTTGAGGGCTTTCTTTTTTCCGCAACACCAAACTTTGTGCTTGCAATCAGTCCCAAGCCGCTTAAAATAAGCCATGTTACGTAACATGTTACTATCATGTTACTATCATGTTACTGAGCTCAAAAAAGTAAAAACCGCTCCAAGCGAACCCTCATACGCTAAACACGCTTATGTAGGGTACCTGCTGCACCCTACACTGACCTTTTCGGTAAACTCTCTTGGCAGGCACACGAAACTTGAGCAATTAGACGATAAATCCCCATATTTTAGAGAACGACTAGCTAAGGCAAGCTGTTAATTTCTAATCTGCACCATCAGCTGCAACACGCAGAAAGCTTTTACCATTAACACGGAGGCGGCGCTTTCTCCCCTGAGTTGCTTTTCTTAGGGCCCGCGCTGATTTTAGATGAAAGGACAACGCGTCACTCTCGACGATATCGCCCGTAAAGTGGGTGTGACCAAGATGACGGTCTCTCGCTACCTGAAAAATCCTGCCACTGTAGCCAAAGAGACTGGTGCTCGAATTCAAGTAGCCATCGACGAGGTTGGCTATGTCCCTAATCGTGCCCCTGTCATGCTAGCCCAATCCTCTACTAAAACCATTGGCCTTGCTGTACCGTCCTTTTCTAATCTCCTCTTCTCTGATCTGATCTATGGTGTAGAAGAGCGCGCTCGCGCTTACGGCTATGATGTGCTCATCACGCACACTTCCTATCAAGAAGATAAGGAAGAGCGCAAGATCATGCAGCTGCTGTCATACCAAATCGACGCTCTCATCCTCACCGAACCTCATCACAGCGAACTTACCTTAAAACGCCTACGAATGTCTCACATTCCGGTCATTGAACTGATGAGTCTTTTACCAAAGCCTCTGGACATGAATATTGGCTATGATCACGTCAAAGTCTCTTATGGCGCAGTCAAAGGCCTGATCGAAAGTGGCCGTAAAAATATCGCCTATCTGCGCGCTCGTTTAGACCAGCGCACTATGGATCGCCAGTACGGCTATGAAATGGCCTGTAAAGAAGCTGGTTTGCCTACCTTTGTCTATGGCTCTGAGATGCACTCCAATTTCTCACGTGGTGCTGCCATGATGCGTCAGGCTATTCACGAGTTCCCTGAACTTGACGCCATTTTCTGTACCAACGACGACGTGGCCATTGGTGCCATGATCGCTTGCATGGAAATGCAGATCCCTGTCCCAGATCAGATCGCTGTCTTAGGCTACAACGGTCTGGATATTGGCACTACCACCATTCCTAAGCTCTCTTCTATCATCACTGCTCGTAAAGAGATGGGCAGAATGGCTGTAGATCTCTTAATCAAGCGCCTGCGCGATGAAGAGATCCCACAAAACAAGATCGAGCTTTACCCAATGCTGAGCTTGGGAGAGACCTTAAACGCCAAAGAGCGTGCCACGATTTCGCGGATCTTTGATACGCTCTATGCGCTCAAGATGCCACATGAGACCATCACTACCCTTTCACCAAACCGTAGTGCTCAGAGCATCGATAATCCGCCACTGGAAGCTCCTACTGTCTAGGCTCAGGCCATAGGAGAGACAATGTGCCAAGGTAAATGACTTCTGATTTCGGTTATTTAAGCCAGAATAAGACGCCTTAGATCTATCTCGTGGTTAGCATCAGCTTACAAGAAAGCGTAAAATAGCAACATTTGGTGCCTCGCCCATTTGTGGAATAGCCTCATTTGGGTCTTACACCACTAATTTAGGAGGTCGATTTATAACCGACCTTTACCTCATTTTTCGTAATTCATTGTTTGTTCTGGTTGGTAGGAAAAGATGGCAGTTACGCTCAGATCGCCACATGAAATTGAATTAATGCGTGTCGCAGGCAAATTAGCAGCTGACGTGCTAATTATGATCGAGCCTTACGTAAAAGCTGGTGTCACCACTGGTGAATTAGATGATATTTGCCAAGACTACATCGAAAACACCCAGCATGCGATCTCCGCTTGTTTAGGCTACCACGGCTATCCTAAGTGCGTTTGTATCTCTGTGAACGAAGAGATCTGCCACGGTATTCCAGGTACTCGTCACCTCAAGAACGGCGATATCGTCAACATTGACGTCACTGTCATTAAAGACAACTACTACGGCGACACCTCCAAGATGTTCATCGTTGGTGGCCACACTGTCCCTATCAATAGCCGCTTAGTCAAAACTACCCAAGAGTGCCTCTATGCCGGTCTGCGCACCATTTATGCTGGCTCTAACCTGATGGATATCGGTGCCAGCATCCAAAAAATTGCCGATCGCGAGGGTTTCTCCATTGTGCGTGACTACTGCGGTCATGGTATCGGCAACGTCTTCCATGACGAGCCTACCGTTCTGCACTACAAGAACAAGGACTCCTTAGTGCTCCAAGAAGGCATGACCTTTACCGTAGAGCCAATGATCAATGTGGGCACATGGAAGACCAAGGTTAATAAGAAGAATGGCTGGACGGTCACTACTGCTGACAAATTGGGCTCAGCTCAATACGAGCACACTATCGTTGTCACAAAAGATGGCTGCGAAGTCTTAACCATTCGCCCTGAGGAAGAGGAAGCAGGCGTGATCAGCCGTATCCTCCACAATCGCCCAGAGTAATACCTTAACGGCCACAAAGGCCGTCAGCGCCTTAGAAGCGCATTATCAGCGCCCGCCCCTCTGAGTTTCTGAACCCTAATTGGTCTTTGGGTCTATCTCAACCATTTGTTTAATGGCACATTGGCCTTAAGGCGTTCAGCCAGAGGCGGCTACTTCGCAGCAGGAGGTCACGATGTACACCAGCATTAACCTACCCCGTACCCAAAAAGTGGTCAATCTGCTGCAAGAGCAGCCTTTTACCTCTGATCTAGACATCACTACCCTGAAAAGCGGACGCGAGTATTTAGCGCAGCTGGAAGAGCAACTCGTCAAATTCTTTGATGACAGCTACGCTGTTTCCTCCCTGCTAGAGTACCGTACCTACTATTTTGACCGCATGCTGCAAAAGCTCTTTGTGCACTTCGGTCTTGATACGGTACCAACCCTTACTCTGCTTGCTGTAGGTGGTTATGGCCGACGTGAGCTCTTTTTAAAATCAGATATCGACATCTTAGTGGTAAGCAAGGATCCCCTCTCCCCTGAGGCTCAGGAAAAGGTCTCTGCTTTTATTTCCTACCTCTGGGATCTCAAGCTCGATATCGGCTCATCTGTACGCACCATTGCTGAGTGTCTTGAGAACGTCAATGCAGATCTCACCATTTGCACCAATCTCCTTGAGACCCACTTCATTTGTGGTCATCAAGAAATCTACGAGCTGCTGCTCAAGACCATTCACGATGACAGCACTTGGAACACCAAACGCTTCTTTCACGCCAAAGTAGCAGAAGAGCTGGAGCGCCATCACGCTTACAAAGACACTGCTTACTCCTTAGAGCCAGATCTCAAGCAAAATCCAGGTGGTATCCGTGATATCCATGTCATGCAATGGATTGCCAATTTCCATTTCCAAGCCCGAACAGCTGAGGACATGCTCTCTTTAGGCTTTTTAAGCCCTGAGGAGTATGAAGAGCTGATCGAAAGTCGTGATGTGCTCTATCAAGTGCGCTATGCCTTACATGTGTGTAATCGCAAAGAAGATAACCGCCTGACTCTCGACTATCAACCAAGTGTAGCCGAGCGCTTAGGCTATAGCGGTACCACCAACGTCTGTGTTGAAAACATGATGCGCGACCTCTATCGCAGCTTACGCCGCATCCGTGAGCTCAACTCTATGACGTTGCAATTGGAGGTCTTACGCATTACTGGTCATTTAGGCGATGAGGAAACTCAATTCCTCAGTAACGACTTCTTACGACGTGGGCCACTGATCGATGTGACCTCTCCTGACGTGTTTGAAAACAACAAGAGCAAGATGCTGGAGATCTTCTTTATGATGTCCAAGTACCCAGAGGTTGTGGGCCTACACGTCAACTGTCTGCGTTTACTTCGTCGTACTCGCCGCTCCCTCAGTAATTACCTTGTAGAGATCCCTGAGTGTCGCGCTATTTTTAAGAGCATCTTAGAAAATCCACAAGCTGCCTGCATGGCCCTACCGCTGATGCACGAGCACCGCATTCTCTCCGCTTATATGCAATCTTGGGAGAAGATTGAGGGCCTAAGCCAATTCGATATGTTCCATACCTTTACGGTAGATGAGCACACTGTACGTGTCATTAAGAACATCGACCTGCTGGCACGCTCACCGGATAATGCCCATAGTCTCTTTAAGCACGTCTACAATCAGATCAGTAATCCAGAGATCTTGATTGTCGCTGCTTTAATGCACGACATTGCCAAGGGTCAAGGTGGACACCATGCGCAACTGGGTGCAGGTGAAGCCCTGTATTTTTGCCAGCTGCACAAATACACGCTCTATCAAACCCGTTTGGTCTCTTGGCTGGTGTACAACCACTTGTTAATGTCAGCTACAGCCTTACGCCGTGACATCAATGATCCGCAAGTGGTCAACGAGTTTTCTAAGCAAGTGCAAGATGAGGAGCACCTCAATCTGCTCTACTGCCTATCTGTAGCAGATATCAATGCCACCAATGACCATGAGTGGAACTCGTGGAAAGATCAGGTCTTTAAGCAACTGTACTTCTCCACCCGTCAGGCTTTGCGTCATGGCTTAGAGATGCCTCATGACATCAAGCTGCATGCTCACGAAAATCAGCAGATCGCTCTGTCATATATCCACGATCTCAGTGAGCAGGATGTACGTACCTATTGGTCTTACTTTAAGCCTAATTACTTCATCTACTACACCCCATTTGAGCTGGCTTGGCACACTCGTAACATTTTGACCTACCACGAGGAGCACAAGCCGCTGATCCTCTTTGCCCAGCACCCTGACACCGGTACAGAGATGCTGATCTACATCAAAGAGAACGACAAGCGCTTTAACTTTGGCTACTTAGCCTACATCATGGCTAAGAAGCGCCTTAACATCCAATCGTCGCAGTTTATTCGCAATAAACTCAATCACTCGCTCTTTACCATTAAGTTCCAATCGCAAAAGGGCACCTGTATCGATAACGATCGTCTGCACTCTATTCGTTTGGCACTGCTGCAAGGCATCAATGAAGAAGAGCCGAGCATTGAGCGCTTAAACCTCGATAAGGACAAGAAACCAAAGGTCTTTAAGCTCCCAACGGTGATCAACTATCTTGAGGATCAGCAAAAGGAAAGTACCAATCTGGAGATCTCTACCTTAGATCAACCAGGTCTGCTGGCCAAAATCGGTATCACCTTTGGTAACTATGGGATCTTTGTACGCAGTGCCCGCATCACAACCACCGGTGAGCGTGCCGACGATTTCTTCTCCATTACGGACAAACAAGGCCGCCCACTAAGTGAGCGTAATAAGGATCGACTGGCAAAAGCGCTCTATCAAGTTCTGATGCCGCAAAGTGAGGACAAGGCAGCTGGAGCCTAAAGCCTAAAAAGCTCTCTGCACCAAAACCAGTCAGGCTTCTAATCCTTTGTGCCGAACCTGTCGCTCTGCCAGCCGAGGTAGTAGAGACAAACTTTTCGAGCGACAAATTTTGCCTCGAGCAGCACACTGCGCCAACACTATTTGGCCCTGTCTACACAGACGAGCTCTGCCTAAGCCATATCAGGCCTAATACTGTGCGGCTTAGAGAATTTGCACCATAAGACGGCAAAATGTCGCCGCCTTACTTGTGATTTTGACTTTTTGCGCCAAATTGATGCAATTTGTGCAAATTTAGCTCAAATAACAACGGGATCTGAAGTGGATCGGCTACACTATGCCCCGCAATTTGCTGCTTTTCATGCTTTGCATACTTTGCATGCTCGGCACGCCCTAACAGCGAATTAGCATCCCATTTTCCCCTCCCTCCGGCCTCCTTGGTGCTGAGGGCTAGTTTTTGCGAGATAGATATGAGCATTGACCTGCAGAATATTATTGATAACGCTTTTGAAAATCGTGCCCAGATCACCAACGCTAACTGCGACGCCAATGTGCGTGCTGCTGTTAACGACGTCATTGCTGGCTTAGATGATGGCTCTTTACGTGTGGCCGAAAAGATCGATGGCGAGTGGGTGACTCACCAGTGGATCAAGAAGGCAGTGCTCTTATCCTTCAAGTTACAGGACAACACCTTAACCGAGATCCCTGGCGGTGCTTACTACGACAAAGTGCCTTTAAAGTTTGAAAGCTATAGTGCAGAGCGTTTTGCTCAAGAGGGCTTACGTGCAGTCCCTGGTGCTGTTGTACGTCGTGGTTCTTTCTTAGAGCCAAACGTAGTCTTAATGCCATCCTTTGTGAACATCGGCGCTCGTGTTGGTGCTGGCACCATGGTTGATACTTGGGCCACTGTCGGTTCCTGCGCTCAAGTAGGCAAGCACGTGCACTTATCCGGTGGTGCTGGTATCGGTGGTGTTTTAGAGCCAGTCCAAGCAGGCCCAACCATTATTGAAGATAATTGCTTCATCGGTGCTCGCTCTGAAGTGGTCGAAGGCGTGATTGTGGGCGAAGGCTCGGTGATCTCCATGGGTGTATTCATTGGCAAGTCCACCCGTATTTATGACCGCACCACTGGTGAAATCATGTATGGCAAGGTACCTCCATACTCAGTGGTGGTCTCTGGCAACCTGCCTTCTAAGGACGGCAAGTACTCCTTATACGCCGCTATCATCGTCAAGCGTGTAGATGAGAAGACTCGCTCCAAGATCGGCCTCAATGAGCTCTTACGTCAGGCCGAAGAAGAGGTTCGCGCCTAACACACCTAAAGTGCTACGCACTTAAGTGTAGATGGACTTTACGCGCAGCTTGGCCGCTTGGCCGTCTGGCCGCTCGGCCACTTGGCCGTCTGGCCGTATGGCCTATAAGCTGCGCTTGCAGCCCACAAAATATTAGGCTCCACTCCCCAAGACCAAAGCAGCAGGTCTGCTTATCTTGGGGATTATTTTGTGTTCACCTATCGCCACCACTTTACACCTGCCTAAACACTCCACAAACCCCAACTTTCCTCAAAAAACCTCTCTGCTCTCGCATTTTTCTATTTGATTACATCCAAGCCATCGCCTAAAATTAAGGCATGACTTCTGCACTCAAATGCAGTAAATAACAACTTCTAGATGCTAGTCTAGATATTGCGCAGCCTCCACAGTGAAGAGCATCTGCATGTTTGGAATTAATTGTGGCCCTTGGGGCTAATAAGCCCTATAACGCTGAGCCTCAATAATCCAAGCTAGCAACAGGCAAGTGTAAAGCTCTGCAAAACCATGTGCCTTCACCATAGAGGATATCGTCACGCTCTACCCACAAAAGTACTACCCTACTAGGGCTCTAAAAATAGCCGGACAAATACCGTTAACTAATATTGTAAGCTTCTAAAAGAAGTTGTCCCTTTGCACCACGACAGATAGCGGTTTACATGATGGATGGTGGATGTCCTATACTTGGTTGGCACAGGTGAAGATTGCGCAAGGTAAATACCCTGCACACAGTAGACCGTCATACTTTAAGTAGGACAAGGCATTGAGTGTGAAGATTAGGTCATTTTTCACTCAGCCCTTTGGGATTCGTTTGTGAGTAGTTCCGGCCCCTAAAGGCTCCATGACTGGGATGTTTTTTTCGTATGATGAGCAAACAAAAAGCTAAGACACATCAAGTCAATGAGCGCAGTCAGCAGCGTGTAAGTAGCAAGAAGACTGCAATTGTTGGCACCAAGAAAGCTCCAGCCAAGGAAGCCAAAAAGGAGCCAGCAAAGACTCCTGAAAAGAGTACCAATACCACTACAACAGCCAGCACAGCCAACAGTGGTAAGCTTCCTTCTATGCGCGAGATCCAAGAGCAAAAGCGCAAGGAGCGTCAAGAGAAGATCGAGCAAGCTCGCCAAAAGATACTGGAGCAAAAGCGCATTAAACGCGAGCACCAGAAGCAGCACATGGAAGAGCTCCGTCGTAAGCACAAGTGGACTATAGCTACCTTTGTGCTGGGCTTATTTGTGATGCTGACAGCCTTGATCTGTCTATTCCCAACCACGCCAATGATCATCTTCAGCACGCTGTTGATGTTCTCGTTCTTCTTCTTAGGTATTGCCTTCCAGCGCATGGTGATGCAGCTGTTAGTGATCGCCATTGCCACAGTCTTCATTGTGGGCGCTTTCTACACGATCGTAAATTCGATCTAAAGGCAATCTTGCCATTCCCTATCCAGCAGGCGCGACTAAGTTCACGGAGCGCTTGCTGCCGCTCTCAATGCAGCTTTTGAGCAGCGCTCTTACAGCTGCGCTCTGCATACCACCCCAACTCCAAGCCACAGCGTTACTGTCCTGCCTTTAATGCCAGCAAAATACAGGTGAGCGTCAAACCCTAGGTTATTATTAAAATCAGCTTTAGCCATAATGAGCCCATCTTCGTTAAGCGAGAGGTTCTTTATGGCTAAAAAGTCCTACTGCCACTTGCCGTGGTCTCTTTTTCTTCGGATGC
>DXEV01000183.1 GCA_019114785.1 Candidatus Anaerobiospirillum pullistercoris
ACCCAGCAAATCTAACTGTGCAAAGATATTCTGGGTAGAGTTGCTTACCAAAGGCAAATGCTCTGTGCCTTCAAGCAAAGGCTTGAGATCAGGGGCCACTTTAAGCCGCACTTTTGTCCCCACCCTGCGCTCTTCAATAACTTCAACCAAGTGCTCGCGTCCTTCATAACTATCAGTTGGTTTCTGGACTATAGGAGGAAGATCTTCACAGCCCTTATCTGGGGCACCCCATACCGCATTAGCAGCCAACTTTGCGGCCTTAGCCGCCTGTTCAGAGGCAATTGCCTGCTGAGTAAACTCTTTTAAAGCCCGATCGGTCACAGCCGCCAGCTCCGCAGAGCTGATCTCTGCCATAGACTTTCTCTCTATAGCAGCTCGTTCTTCTGGGGTTAAGCTTTGCTCAGCCTCTCTTTCTTTTTCCTCGGCTGCGATCTGCTTTTTCATACGCTGTAAAGCAACGCGTGCAGTGGCAACATGGTCATCAAGATCCAGATCTTTGGTCATGTTGTCGAAATCAAGCAAGGCAGCCGCTATGTCATCAAACATAGGGGGAACATCAAGCGCCGAGAACTCTTTGGCTTCAGTGCCAGCTTTATCCTTGTTACTATCAGCAGCAGCACCAGCACCAGCAGCCGCCTCTGCAGTTTGAGTTGCTGAGGCCGTCTGAGTTACTGAGGCCGTCTGGGCTGTTGAAGCCGTATAGGCTGCGGAGGCCGTTGAGGCCTCGTTTGGCTCTGGGCTTTCTGGACTTTGACTTGAACCAGCAGACTGGGGCTTGAGCTCTGTTGATTCAAGAGGAGACTCTGATTGCGGGGACTTTTGCTGCGACGTTGCCTCTGCCGCTGCCATTGGCTTGGCCTCGATTTCGTCTTTTTCTGTGCTCATAAAACCCCCAAACAACCTACAGTACTAGGCTCTCGGAATTTGTTCCTCTAAAAAACCACATGAGAGTAATTTTAGAGGAAAATTTACTAGCACAGGAAACGCAAAAACACGGAAAATATGCGCTAGATCACAACTCTGATTTTTAGTCGAAATCATGCTACTAAGGTCGATTAGATGCTATCAGCTGCAAGGCATCTTGGCTAAATTATGAACCAGTGGGGACAGTGCAGAGAGGCCTTCCCCTTGTAAAGAATTGCTTTCTTCGGTTTTTGGCTTTACCAGACCAACATCAAATTCGTCACCCAATAGCGTCAGTTACAAGTACAAAATACTAATGCCCTTTGCTTCAGAGCTAATGACAGGATCCGGTTAGGGATAGAGCCGGATCTTCAAGAGCAAATGCCAGCGAAGCGCTCAGCGTCTTGCAGAGCTCAGCGTCTTGCAGCGCTCAGCGCCTTGCGGCCCCAGATTTCTCCAAAAGAACTTGTAACCACGCCACATTGCAGTAACACCTTTTTCTCTTTGTCCGTCTGTTCTGAATCTCACGAGGGAGTGTAGGACATGTCTATTATTTTCAACGAGCAAGAGCGTAGCTTTACCTTAAGCAACGGCCGCATCTCTTACGTGATGCAGCTCTTCCTTGAGGGCTATTTAGGCCACCTGTACTTCGGCCGCACTTTAAAACACTTCAACATCAAGCGTGCTTTCTACCAAACCGAGCGCGAAGGCGCTCCTAACCCTGAGCTGCACGCCGATGCCCGTACCTTCTCCTTAGACGTGCTGCCTCAAGAGTACGCTATCTATGGTAGCGGTGATTACCGTATTCCTGCCTTAGAGGCCACTTTATCTAACGGCACCACCACCCTCGACCTGCGCTACAAGAGCCATGAGATCTTTGCAGGTAAGAAGCCTTTACAAGGTTTACCTGCTTCTTTTGTCAATGCTGATTCTGAGGCTGACACCTTAGAGATCACCATGCAAGAGGTCGGTGGTGAGTTAGAGGTTGTGCTCTCCTACACCATCTTCAACGACTTAGATGTGATCGCCCGCTCCGCTCGCATTAAGAACGTCGGCAACGGCAATGTCTACCTGCGTAAGGCTGCTTCCTTAAGCTTAGACTTACCAAGCACTGACTTCGATCGTGTCAGCATGTACGGTAAGCATGCTTTTGAGCGCAATGTAGAGCGCGTACCATTAGGTCACGGCATTGCCATTGATTCCTCCACTCGCGGTGCTACCTCCCACCAACACCAGAACTTCCTCGCTTTATGTGAGCACAACGCTGATGAGTTCCACGGTGAAGTCTACGCTTGCGGCTTAGTCTGGTCAGGCAACTTTGAGGCTGCAACCGAAGTCAGCCCATATGGCAACACTCGTATGGTTATGGGCATCAACGGCTTCGATTTCAAGTGGGAATTAAAGCCAAGTGATAGCTTCACCACTCCTGAGGCTCTCTTAGTCTTCACTCAAGACGGCTTCAATGGCATGTCGCAAAACTTCCATGGCTTTGTGCAGAAGCACTTAGTCCGTGGCGAGCATCGTGATGCCTTACGGCCAGTCTTAGTCAACAGCTGGGAAGCTGCCTACATGGACTTCAATGAGGACAGCATCGTCAACTTCGCTAAGGATGCCGTGAAGTTAGGCGCTGAGCTGATCGTGCTCGACGATGGTTGGTTCGGTGTGCGTGATAAGGACAATTGCAGCTTAGGTGATTGGACTATCCTCAATGCCAAGAAGTTACCAAACGGCTTAAAGGGCTTAGCCGATCGCATTCACGCTTTAGGCAGCAAGTTTGGTTTATGGGTAGAGCCAGAGATGGTTTCGCCTGATTCTGAGCTCTTCCGCGCTCACCCAGATTGGGCTTTAGGTGTACCAAACCACGTGCGCTCTCAGCAACGTAACCAGTACGTCTTAGACTTATCCCGCCAAGAGGTGCGTGATTATGTCGTCGACGCTATCTGCAAGGTCTTAGGCTCTGCTGATATCGACTATGTGAAGTGGGACATGAACCGTAACTTAACTGATATTGGTTCTGCTACTTTACCTGCTTCCCAGCAACAAGAGGTTGCTACCCGCTTCGTCCTCGGTACCTACGACATCATGGAGCGTATCACCAAGGCCTTCCCTCACATCTTGTTTGAGAGCTGCGCCGGTGGTGGCCGTCGTTTCGATTTAGGCATGATTTACTACATGCCTCAAGTCTGGACTTCGGATAACACCGATGAGGTCTGCCGTCAGCGTATTCAATACGGCACTTCCTATGTGTTCCCACCAATTACCATGGGCTGCCACGTGTCTGCTTGCCCTAACCACCAAGTGGGCCGCTCCACTCCAATGTTAAGCCGCTTTGTCTGCGCTATGTCTGGCAACTTTGGCTATGAGATGGACTTAGGCAAGTTAAGCCCAGAGGAGCAAGAAGAGGTTAAGGGCCATATCGCTCTGTACAAGGAACTGCGTCCAACCATTCAAAAGGGCAAGTTCTTCCGCTTAATGTCCCCATTCGAGGGCACCAAGAATGAGACCTCTTGGCAGTTTGTGTCGCAAGACGGTAGCGAAGTGATCTTCATGTACTTCAAGAATGAGTGCCTGCCACAAGGCAACATTCGTAAGGTACGTCTCACCGCCTTAGATCCAAACGCCACCTACAAGGTCACCAAGCACCTCTTCACTCCATCCTTAGCTGTTAACGCCTTAGACTACCTCTCTAACTACAACTTAGAGGGTGACGTGTTTGGCGGCGACGAGTTAATGGAGTTCGGTCTGAACATGGATAAGGTGGATCGTGACTTCGCTGCTCACCTCTTAGTGTTCAAGCGCCAGTAATTCTTCAGGGGCTCCAAAAGTGAGCTCGTCTGCAAAAGTCTAACTACACAGTGCCTAAGAGCACCTTAATCGGTATCACCACTTAGCTCTTAGGCCCAAACTCACAAAGGCTCACCTTAGTTGCTTACTTCCAGCAAAGAGGGTGGGCCTTTTTTGTTCGCTTTCTTTGTCCCTACATAAAGATCTGCGAAATTGGGTTTTCTTGTAATTTGCGGTAATCCTGTGGCGTATAGCCAGTTAATTCCTTAAAAACCCGTGAAAAGTGGGAAGAACTGCTAAAAAGCAACAAGGCCGCGATCTCATAGATCGGCGTAGAGGTCTGTACTAAAAGCTTTTTGGACTCCTCAATCCGAGCGGCTCTTAAACAGCCCAATGCAGTACGATTACAGTCGGATTTAAGCACCCGATCTAAGTAATCGGGGTTAACCTTTAAGTCTGCAGCCAGTTGCTGACGTGTCACATTGGTGTAGAGATAACGCTGGATCACCTCCAGAGCCTGAGCACTGAGAGTGTGCATGACCTTTTGCGGATATTGCTTTTTCAAGCGCTGCACCAGCTGAGCAAAGATCAACCCCGACTGCAAGCCCACATACTCGGCTTGTTTCACGGATTTACAGCGCTCAATAGTTAAGATCAGAAAATCAGCAAGGGTGTAAGCTTGCTCCACTGGCAAACCTCCGACTACTGCTGCCCGTGAATTTAACACTACACCGCAAATTGAGATGTTTTGCGCGGCGCGCAATGGGGTATAACCTAAAATACCGTTTTGGCCATTGCCCCTCATATTCTGAGTCAGTAAGTACTGTTGCGGCTCGCCACGGCGGATCGCATCAAGGCCATTAAACTCATAGACATAGCTATTATGAGGCCTATCCTCAGGTACTACCTCGCGCCAGTCAGGCAGAATGTCTTTAATCTTAGAGAGTGCTTTTAAGACCACATTCTCCAGCAATCCACCCTCACGTAAATCGTGGATAGAGCTCTCATCTTTAGGAGTTTGCTCCGTTCCCAACAAGCGATGTGCCAGCCACGCAATACTTTCAAGCTGTACATTTACGGCATTACGACGCAGCTGCAAAATCTCTTCGCTCTCTAACTCAGAGACCGTTTCATTTCTGTCCCCAAAAGCCGCGATCTCGGCATCACTAGCCAAGACTAGAGGAGCCTCTGGCTCCAGAGTGCTAGCGCTATCAGGCGTCGCAGTATCAGGCGTCACATTAGTAGCAGCAGCAGTGGTGGTAGCAGTAGTAGTAGTAGTAACGGTAGCAGTAGCTACGCTGGGGTAACGGTCACTGCCCTCACGCTTAAATTGCAGTTTTTTGGTTAAAGGCCCAACCACTAAAGTTGTACCATCAAAGAAAGCAATCCCGCCTACCTGTTGCGTACTACTCAATAACACCGGAAAAGCCACACTGCGGATCTGCTCCACATAAGTCTGCAAGATCTGAGGGGCTAGAGCATGCAGATCCTGATAGCCTCGAGGTAAGGACTTAAAAAGCACCTGTCCCTGCTGATCTAAAAGCAAGACCAAACAATGGCCAACCTTGTACAGTCCGTTGAGTAATGGCTCTAATTGAGAACGCACAGATCATTACCCCTCAATGAAAAACAGGCGCAAAAGCGCCTGCTTAAAAAGAAATAACCGGTCGTATTAATGCCCGTCCGTCTCACTACCCGAGACAGAAGGCTCAGTCTTAGGGGCGCCCGCCCCTGCCATAGTCGCATCTGACTCCTGAGCTTGGCTGTAAGGATTAATGCGATTGAAGGTGCTGTTATCTAAGGCATAGAGCTTTTCTTTTTCTTGGCCATGAGGCTGCTCTAACTCACCTTGCATTGAGCGCACAGCTGTCACGTCCTGAGTTTTGTGAAACAAGAACGTGGCTGAGGTTGGAGCCCCATAAGCTGAGCTTAAGCCTTGAGATAACTGCGAGTTACCAAAGCCTGTCGTGTCCGTATTAGTCAAATGAGAGCGATAGGCATCCTGCTCCTCATTCTGCCAATCACCAGAGGACTCATTTGAGCTCACCTCACTGTCACCGTCATTGGTAACAGCATCCTCGCTCTCAGTCTCTGGCTCTTGTGCAGGCTCTTGCTCTTGCAACTCAGGCTGCTCTGGAGCACTCTCAAGCTCAGTATTGCGCTCTAAGTCTTCAGGCTCTTGCTCAGTAGTCACAGAATCCTTTTCTGACTCAGAGTCCTGCGACTCGCTTTGCTCTGCGCTTTCGGCATGATCTGTCACGGAAGCTGATTCTTGCTCACTTGCAAGATCGTTTTCTGGTTCAGGCTCTATCTCTACATCAGCTGTGCTGGTGCTGGACTCTCTCTTGTCATGAGACTCACGTGGCCAAACGATAGAGCTCTGTCCTTGAGTCACACTAGAGCTGCTCTCTGGAGCTAGAGCGGCTGCTCTAAAGGCATTAAGCACTGATGACATACTCATCCGTGGTGCTACCGGCTCTACAGGAGCAGTAGCAGGTGTGTCTTGGAGCGCAGAAAACTTACTAAAAGAGCTGAGCAGACTAGTTGGGGCATGATCAGTGGCCTGATTTACAGGAAGTACTTCACTACCACTAGACCAGCTGCTACCACTACCAGAAACTTGACCAGCAGATACAGAAAGCTCACTGTTAGATCCAATAGTTTGAGCAGGATCATCAAACCGATCAGAACGCCCAACAGTCCCAGACTGACCATCATTTACTTGTTCTCCTTGCCTCGGATTTTGTGGCGTCTCCGCCTGACTTTCACTACCTACATCACCTGCATCACTTTCAGAGTGCTGCTCAGCTTGTGCTTCCGGTGCAGGCTCTGCCTCAGTATTACCATCGGTCAAAGCCTCAGCAGTAGTGGTATCGATAGAGGAGCTATTGGTATAGGTAGCGGTAGCGTTATCGCTATCGCTATCGTTGGTGGTAGTTGTTACCTCTGCCTCTACATCAGAGCCACTATCATCCTCACCCTCAACACTCTCATCATCATGATGATGTACCCCAAAGTCTACTTTAATAGTGTTAAAGCTGTCGTCCTCAACGGCCTTAAACTCTGGAATCTCTGAAGTGTCATCAGCATCTGCGTCAACAGCGCCCGCCCCAACATCATCCTCAGTGATCTCGGTGCTCTCGTTATCAGCACTGATATAAGTAAAGATAGCAGCGCCAGTGGAGTGTAAAGGCTCAGGGGACTCATCTTCAGACAGATCTGTATCTGATGATTCCTCAGATTCAGCTGCCTCTGTTTCGTCCTTAGAGGTAACAGACTCATCATCAGAAGCTGGCTCAGAGTCTGGCTCTGTAGCAGCATCTACCAAAGCCTCAGCCTCGTTGGCGTCAGGGCTCTGCTCACTGCTCGAAAGCTTAGGCTCAGAGGCAGTAACGTCATCTTGAGTCTCCGTTGCAGTCTCCTCATGAGGCTGCTCCTCTAAAGCACCTTGAGGCTGCGCAGTGTGTTCGGTCTCTTCGGACTCTGTAGTGGCATCTGTAGTAGCAGTAGCAACAGATTCACTCACAGGCTCAGCAGTAGCTTGCTGCTCTTGATTTTGAGCTTGGGCCTGGGCCTGGGCTTGAGCTTGCTCAATGGCCTCAACCGATGGATAGCGCGAGAAGTCCTCAGCACTAATGCTGGTAGCTTGCTCACGTGCGATGTCCTCAGCCATCTTTTCTTTTAAGGCTGCTGCTAACTTCTCGCTCACGCCTTGCTGCACAACCAGCTCATCAAGCATGGTCTGATAATTACCGTCTAAGTCAGCGACCCAAACCGTATTCTCATCGTCGTCATCTTGGTTGCTAGAGCCAGAGCTCATGCCCTGTAAGAGCTTATTGAGATAAGAGATATGGTTGTTAAAACGCTCAGCAAGCTGAGTTGTCAGCTCAGTAAACTGAGCACGCTCTTCGTTATTAAGGCTCAGACGGGCTTGGTGGTGCTCGTCATGTAATAAAGACAGATCATCAGTTTGAGCAGATACTCCATCAGCGACAGCAGTGCTCTCGCCCTCTGGTGCTGATGCTACGACATCAGAACCCACCTCAGGAGCAGTCTCAGCAGCGGCGGAGTCTTCACCCTCTGGTGCAGCGACCTCTGAGGCAGAGATGTTCTCACTTTCTGAAGCAGTGTCTTGGGCTGCAACTACAGTTGCGACGCTCTCAACAGATGCAGCATCGACGTTTTCAGCAACAGCGGTGTCCACCTCAGTAACAGGTGCACTCACACTCTCGGTGGCGGTATCAGCACTCTCTTCTGTAACAGAGGTTACACCATCACTGGACTCTAAAGAGGATGTTTCTGCTGCCTCTGGAACAGCGGCTACCTCTAAAGCAGCTACGGCCTCTGGGGCATACACGCTCTCTTGGTCAGCGGCGACATCAGGAGCACTGGCAACCTCTAGAGCATTGCTGCCCTCTGGAGCCGTGGTGCCCTCTAGGATAGAGGCGCTCTCTGAGGCTGTGTCTTGAGCTGCGGCTACAGTTGCAGCACTCTCGACAGGAGTGGCGCTCTCAATAGGTGCGGCATCTGCCTGCTCAGGAGCATCAGAAGCTGTTGTGTCCACACTCTCTGCGGTGTCTGAGGCGTCTGTGGCGGCAGCAGTGGTGGCCATAGTCACAGTCACAGTTTTCTCTGTGACAGGGGTAACTGCCTCTTCTAAGGTCTCTTGAGCCAAGTTAGGTGTAGCTGAGATAGCTGAGGTATCCTGATGCTCTGCTATTTCTAGCGAAGCTGATACATCATTAATCACCTTAACCGCGTCACTAACCTCAAATGCAGCTCCATCTAAGGCTCCTGTGGGAAAGCCCCTAGCAGCATTCTCTTGCTGCTGTTGCTTATTCTCAGCCTCATTGTCTTGGCCCTTAGGTGCACCAGCGCTATCCTCGCCCTTACCAGAGGACTTGTCCTCAGTCTGGGCCTCGCTTTCGGCCTCAACTGAGCTTACAGGTGTAGTGACAAATACAGTATGCTCAGTGGACTCTGGTGATTGTGGCTCAATGCTTACTGGCTCTGAGCTCTGTGGAGTTACATGAATACTGCCCTTGCCTAACAGCGGACTTGTTGGATCAGAGATATTGCCCGTAATAAAGGAATCGATGTCATCTTGGGTATTTGGCCCAGCAATAACATCATCTAAAGCTGAGATCTGGCCATTGCTATCCTTTGCACCTTGCTTATCAGCTGCAAACAGCTTGCTTGGATTACCACCCTTAGAGGCTGCAAAGAGACCGCTGGTGCTAGCGTTATTTTCTTTTAAGCCTAAGACAGTGGTACCAGTGAGACGTCGATTGTCATGTGCTGCAAAAATAGAGTCCTTACGCTCACCCAAGTCACTGCTCAGTACGCTAGATTGCTCCAGCTCTTGGGCAACCTTAAGCACGTCTTTGGCTACAGCTGCGATCTCGGCCTTGGCCTCACTTTGCTCACTTGAAGTCGCGTCAGCACCTAAGCCTAATTTACCCTCAGCAGCAGAATCAGCACCCTCAGCTAAAGAGCTAGTACTCGAACCTGTCTCTGCATTGGCATCAGCAATAGCACTTTGTGCAGCAGCTGGTTTCTGGACTAAAGACTCAATCTTGGCAGAGGCAGCAGCAAAGGCAGCGATATTATCGTTGTGGAAATCATGTGCAATCTCACGCACCAGCGTACCCTCATCCAGAGGTAAAGCGCGTGAAACATGATTGATCACCTCTACATGCTCATCTTGGTCAGGATCATTATCCTTAGACATCATGTCTTTGAGCGAAGCGGCTGTGGATAAAGCACTAGGACGGACGGTAGTCGTAGAGCTGATCGCAGCATTGCTTTCACCTAAAGCAGCCTCTTCAGCACGACGCTGTGCATCAATAGTCTTTAAATCAATGGTAAGACTACGAGTGCTGCCATCAGATAACACTACCGATGGGGCATTATCTGTTACATGGCGCTCCACCGGAGTAACCATACCGTCATGGAGCGTTAGCGTGCCATGCTCTGCCAGTGTTTGCTTGAGCTCAGCATTCTCTGTAGTCGTAATAGCAGTAGCCACGTGAGCTGAAGCATTGGCATTGGCAGTAGCAGTAGCAGTAGTAGTAGCCGCCTGATGCTGTGCCCCAAAGCCAGCACCACCTGTAGTGCTAGAAGCCGCAATACCAGTAATAGCAGTATTAGCACTGGTGGCACTAGGAGCAGCCGAGACATTAAAAGGCACATTAGCCGTAGCAGGTGGTACTGTCACTACAACATTGGTAGTAGTGCTGCTGTGAGTAGTAGCCTCGTCCACTGCACCTTTCTTTAAGTACACCTTAGTGCTACCCCAAGCTAAAACCGCACGAGCAAATTGCTTTTGCTCCTCGCTTGGTAAAGAGGCCACCACATCTTCGTCTTTTGCAAAGAGATCGGCTGTGCTCATCTTTTCACGGCCGAGCATCATCATTTTGAGCACTAAACGACGGCATAAAGCAGCTTGTTGTGCCTCGATCAGCTCTTGGTCAATAGCTTCGCTCACGGCATTTTCTAAGTCGAGCGAAGTAATGTCTGTGCCTTCTTTGTCATCAAATATCTGCTCACAGATCTGCTCTAAACCAGCAAAGAGCTTTTGGGCACGAGCCTCTTCTTCAGCAGAGATCTGACTGCCAGTGATTGGAGCCACTGGGCTAGTCGTAGTAGCAGTAGTAGCAGTGACATTAGTAGCGACAGCAGTAGCAAGATCTGCCATAGCTGGCGTGACAGCAGGTGCTGCAGCTGCAGGTGCTGGGCTTTGCTTAATGATATTAGTAGTACGGTGATCTACCGTGCTTAAAGTGCGCGCAATGCTCATAGCAGGGGATTCGCCCTCGTTAGAGGTCAGCTGCTGAGGCATAGCACTGATACGAGTAGTAGCAGGATTTAATACCTGTGGGGCCTCTAAAGGCTGAGCAGCCAGTGGCTGGGCAGCCAACGGCTGAGTGGCCAGAGGCTGAGCTGCTAAAGGCTGACCAAAGGCCTCTAAAGACTGAGGGGCGGGCGCTGTTAACTGATCCTCTGGAGCCAATGGCTCAATAGCCACAGGCGCAGATGCGGACACATCCTCACCAATTGGTGTTTGCTCCATAGACTCAGGTGCGGAGGCACTTGCGGTGACGGTTCTTACACCAATGCCACAAGCTTTTGCTGCCTCTGCATCCTCAATCGTTGCGGCTTGGGCTGCCTGTTGCTGTAAGGCCGATAAAGCAGAGCTGACCGTTGGCTTAGAGCGCATCAGCGTCTCTAAGTCTAAAGGCTCGCCTTCCTCATCATCAGCTAAGCCCTCTTGGGCGTGGGATAAGGCCGCATGCAGCTGCATAAAGGCCTCAGGTGTAAGCTCTGAGCTTCCCATCAGCTTTAAGTGCGATTGCAAGTGCTGCTCTTCAGTAGAGACGCCTTGGGTCTCAGATACAGGAGCCTCAACTGTAGCAGGAGCAGCAGCCAGAGCCGCTGAGGCGGCTGTGACAGCTGAGGCGGCTGTGACAGCTGGGGCTGCTGTGGCAGCAGCGGCCGCTGCCAGCGTAGCAGCCTGATTGTCCTCCTGTGGAGCAAGCTGAGCGCTAGCGCTAACGATAGAGCTAGCGCTAGGCTGTGAAACAGGTTGTGCGGCAGTAAGTGCAAGTGCACTGTCATCAGGGCTCGACATGAGCTCAGACTCAAAGTCCAAAAGCTCTTTTGCCGAGAACTCTGCTGCCTCTTGGGACAGCACCATGGCTGCATTCACCAGCTTTAAGATATTTTCACGGGTGATCGTAGGCATGAGGCTGATCAGCAAGGTAAATTCCTGATAAGCACTGCTTTCTGTATTTTTGGTCTTAATGAGATAAGGCAGAGCCTTTGGATTTTTGTTGGCCAGCGCAGCACGCAGTAAGCCTAAAGCCTCTTCAGAAAGAGACAGCTGAGCCATGATCCGACGCTGAGTTACGTAGGCTTCCTTAAGCTTCTGACACTGAGCCTGACTTTGAGCCAGCTTGTGTTGCAGCTCGTACTGTTGGTTTTGCAGCTCTTGGATCTTGGCCTCAAGCTCAGAGTTGTGCTGCACCAAAGACTGCATCTTGGCGGTAGCGGCCTTACCAATCTCTTGCTCGCGATTGATGAGAAAACGCCCCATGCTCTTCATGAACTCTTGCTCTAAAGCAAGAATATCAGTAGACAATGGCGTATGGTCAGGCAGCAGAGGCATTTGCTGCTTCAGCTGTTGCACTTGAGCCTTAAACTGCTGCAACTCTTGCTCGTGAATGTAGACACTAAAGCGCTCAATCAGGATCTGATACTCATCAAAGCTCAGCTCAGGAGCAATCTGCTGCAATTGCTCTAAGCTTGGCATTTTGCCTAGTTGATAGGAACGCTTCAGCTCCACAAAGAGCTGATCTAAAACTTCGTGCTGCTCAAAAATGCTCTGTGCCATATAACTCGGCGTGCTTTTTTCGTTTGGCAGAATCTACTCTCCTACCAAAGTTAAAGCAGCTGCCCTCCAGTCTTCAGCCAAATACCAAACAATACGCTTTGCCTAATCTCAACCCGCTAAGCCAATAATTTTATTAGCTAGGCTTACCTGATGGCGCAACCTTGCTCACCAGCAAGAAAAATTAGACCCCTAAACACGACGCCTTGGCTTAGGCAACTCTGCCACCGCTTAAGCATCCCCTCTATTCTAATCTAGAGATAGGCTTTTCTATGCAAATATCGCACTGCAAACCCACATACCCTGTTATCACCTAAACGCTCGTTCCATGCGTGGCTACCCCAGCATCAGTCGTAAGCCCAGACGCAACATCAATGCTCAAAATGTAGGATCAATCATATTGCGGCCGTGATTCCTGAGCGAAATCTTGCCCATTAACAGTCATTATTGGGTATACTGTTTTCATTGATCGTATTTGGTGCAAAAGGGCGCGGTCTTTTGCTCCTCGTTTCCTCTTCACTCCACAGTGCGGGAACACTAGTTCCTAAGAGGAAGTTTTTGGTGTCTCTTGAGCTTAGTGCCACAGCAGAGCTGAAGCTGTTTATTCATCTTGAGCTATTTCAGTTCTCTCCACTTTGCTCTTATGAGGCGATCTGTCCTATCCACTCCACTACTCTAGAAGTAGTGTAGCTATACGCTGCTTAGCGGCATTAAGCTCGGCTGAGCAGAGCTCAATTGTAGGCACGATCCCTCTGAAATTCTGATAACAATCATGCAAGCACAAACCACGATCCACGAGAACCACTTAGTGGCTCCCGAAATTGGCCCAGCTGAAACGCAGCGCTTAGAGCGCTCCGATGAGGCGCGTCCTGATGTGCACGAAAGCGAGCTCTTGCAGCAACAACCGCATCGCTATGCTCAATATGGGCAACCTCACTATTACCGCCACACGCACCAAGATTTAGATATGCCTGAATACGACTCTACTCTGGATCAGAGCATTAAACCTTTCTTTGAGTTCTCTGCTCAGACTTGGTCTACCTTTGCTCACAACCAAGATAAGGTCAACTTAACCGAAGAAGAGCTCCAAGACTGTCTGGCCTTTAACGACAAGATCTCGCTTGAGGATGTCTCTAACATCTATCTGCCACTGTCGCGTCTGCTCTATTTGTATGTGCACTCGCGTCACGATCGCTCTACTGTGATCCAGCAGTTTTTAGGCAAATCCATCGAGAGCGTGCCTTTCATTATTTCGATTTCAGGCTCGGTAGCTTGTGGTAAAACCACCACCGCTAACCTTTTGAAGCACTTAATTTCCTCATGGGCTACCAATCCTAAAGTGGCCTTAATCACCACTGACGGCTTCCTCTATCCCAACAAAGTGCTACACGAGCGCCACATTGAGGCCAAAAAAGGCTTTCCGATCTCCTATGACGTCAAAGCCCTTATGACCTTCCTGTACAAGCTCAAGAATGGCGAGCCTAACCTTAAAGTACCAGTGTACTCACACCTCTACTACGATGTGATGCCTGGCCAATACACCATTGTCGATCGCCCTGACATTCTGATTCTTGAGGGCGTCAATGTACTACAAAACGGTGCAGACTACCCAACCATCCGCAATAAGGTCTTTATCTCTGACTTTATCGACTTTTCTATCTACGTAGACGCCAGCGAGGATTGTTTAATTCAGTGGTACGTGGATCGCTTCTTAAAGCTCAGAGAAAACACCTTTAGCAATCCTGACAGCTACTTCCACCGTTATGCGGCGATGCCGATTGAGGATGCGCGCAACATTGCCTACACGATTTGGAGTGCCGTCAACCACGAAAACCTGATCGCCAACATTCTGCCAAGCCGCAACCGCGCCAATCTGATCCTGCACAAGGCAGCCGATCACTCGGTTGATCGCATTTATCTGCGCAAGTAGTCTTGCGGCCAAGCCGCTTGGCCCCTCTGGGAGCTTATCTCCAGAGGCTTTTACTTAAGGGCAGCTGAGGGCTGCCCTTAGCGTCTTAGGATGTTGGCAGCGCAAAAGCTGCCGCAAGGCAGCTCTAGGCTGGCTTAGGCCAGCTAACAACCACGGATCGACAGGATGTGGCCTGCACGAATAGCGATACGGCCGCTATTGCTCTCTAAAATCAGCTCGCCTAGGTTATTCACACCCAAAATTTTGCCTGAAACCCGACGGTGCGAAGAGATCTCCATCTCCACAAAGTTACCTAACAGGGCATCATGACGTTTCCACTGCTCCAAGAAAGGCTCTAAGCCCTCACGCTTAAAGTTATTGGCAGCGTACTTAAATTCGTTGATGAGGCTGATGCAAATATCATTGCGGGTCAATTTAGCCCCGAGCTCATCTACACAAATGTAAGGGCGATCGATGTGCTCATTGATGAGATACGAAGGGTGTACATTAAGGCCCACACCCACAATCGCAAACACACCATCGTTACCCACAGGCACCGACTCAATCAGAATACCAGCCAGCTTTTTATCGCCTACGACCACATCGTTAGGCCACTTGAGCTTCACGCCATGGACACCCAACATTTCTAAGGCAGTCACGGTAGCCACACCTACCGCCAGAGAAAAGCCCAGCAAATGTTGCAGTGATGGGAAGCGGAAGGCCATAGAAAGCATAATGTTGGTACCAATAGAGGTAAGCCACTTAGTACCACGACGCGATCTGCCTTGGGTTTGGATCTCTGCTACTAAAGCATCACCGGACACGAGGTTTTCGCGCTCATTCATCAGCTCTAAATTGGTCGAAACCGAGACATCCTTCAGAGCAAAACGGCCACGCATGGTAACTTCAGAGAAGATCTTCTCGGGGTCGAGCAGATCTAACTGATGTAAAAGCACTAAGTCCTCACCCTCTTGGGCTAATACCGGCTCAATTTCATTCACTGCCGAAGCCGTATCTTGGAGATCTTGCACCGGAAGCGATAATTGCGAGCACAGCAACTGGTAATTCATGCGCAATTGCGGACTCTGGTTCAACAGGCGCAAAAGGGGCATCACAAATCTTAGATCTGATCCCATGCTAACTCTCCATGCTTTCCGTAAAGGCGCACCTCAGGAACGAGGTCGATACCAAACTTACTTTTCACTTCAGCACTGACATAACGAGCAAGCGCCACGACCTCGTGTGGCTTAGCATTACCCAAATTAACAATGACAAGAGCTTGTTTGCCCCAAGTACCAACTTGACCATGTCGCAGGCCACGACATTGAGCCTTATCGATCAGCCATCCGGCTGCCAGCTTGTAATTGCCATCCTCTAACAGATAGCAAGGCACTTTGCCCTCATAGGCATCTTGCAGCTTTTCGACCGTCTCTTTACTGACGTAAGGGTTCTTAAAGAAAGAGCCTGCATTACCCACATACTTTGGATTAGGCAACTTCTCATTACGCAACGAGATCACTCGATCGCGCATGGCAAAAGCGTCTTTAAACTCATTACTTTGCAAGCCAGCATAGTTCTGCTGTGGCACAAAGCTATTGCTCAGACGCAAATTGACGTGAGTAATGAAAAAGGATCTGAAATCTGGCTCTTTAAAGATCGAATAACGATAGCCAAACTGGCACTCATCGTGAGTAAAGATACGCTTTTCACCAGTGCGCAGATTGATGGTCTCCAGCGAGGAAATAAAATCACCAATCTCTACCCCGTAAGCTCCAATATTTTGGATAGGGGCTGCACCAACAGTTCCAGGGATCAGTGACAGATTTTCCAAACCACAAATACCATGCTGCAAGAGACCGACTATCAGGTCATCAAGCACAACACCGCCACCCACGCGCACTTCATAGAAGAGCTCAGCTTGATCAAGTTCATTCAGGGGCAGGGTAGATGGACTAAGCTCTACCTTTTGTACATCGATCCCCAGAATCCTATTGATCAACACGAGGCCATCGAAATCCTCTGTAAACAGCACATCAGAGCCACCACCTAAGATGATATAAGGCTCAGAAAGAGGTAGATCTAGGGCCAATAAATCCTCAGTGCACTTGATCTCTATGCCCTCGCGTGCAGAGACGTGCAGATTAAAGGTATTGTAAGAGCTCAAATCAAACATGGTGTTGATCTAACAATGCTGATAGCAAACAGGCAAACAAGCTAAGGAGTAAGCAAGACTAGGACAAGAAAGGCGAAAACTCTAAGGCTAGAGCTACTGCCAGCTTGCTATATCAAGCTCACTTTTTTCGCTTAAAGCATCGATTTACGATGGCGGTGACGGTGGTGGTGACAGGACTCAGATTTAACCTGAGATTCGCTCGATAGTTCCACCTAAGGCACGGATCTTTCGCTCAATATGCTCGTAACCACGATCCATGTGATAAATGCGATCCACCACAGTGGTACCTTCAGCGACCAGACCAGCAATCACCAAAGAGGCGGAAGCACGCAGATCGGTGGCCATGACCTGAGCACCTTGTAAATGAGGCACACCCTCACAGTACACAGTATTGCCATTAATGGAAAGATGAGCACCCATGCGGATCAGCTCTGGCACGTGCATAAAGCGATTTTCAAAGATGGTTTCCGTAACCGAGCTTGAGCCCGAGGCCACAGCATTGAGCACCATAAACTGGGCTTGCATATCTGTAGGGAAGCCTGGATGAGGAGCAGTAATAATGTCTACAGGTTTGATGTCACGGCCACGCATGTCGAGATAGATACGATCGTCACTGATCTCGATTAAAGCATTAGCCTGACGCAGCTTGGCAATCACTGGCTCTAAGGTCTGAGGCAAAGCATGCAGACAAGTAACTTGTCCATGGCTTGCCATGGCAGCCACAAGATAAGTACCAGTTTCGATACGATCGGCCACAATGGAGTGCTCACAACCATGTAGGCTTGGCACACCCTCAATCACGATCCGATCACTACCCTCTCCGCTCACCTGAGCGCCCATGGCACGTAAGAAGATCGCTAGATCAACAATCTCTGGCTCACGGGCAGCATTTTCAATCACGCTCGTGCCTTCAGCTAAGGCGGCTGCCATCATCAGGTTTTCTGTACCGGTGACAGAGACCTTATCCATCAAGATGGTGCCACCGTGCAGCTTGCCATCAGGAGTAGAAGAGCGAATATAGCCGTCACTTAACTCAAAGAGAGCACCTAGCTCTTTTAAGCCTTTGACGTGCAGATCTACAGGACGGGCACCAATGGCACAGCCACCTGGCAGTGAGACTTCAGCTGAGCCCAAATAAGCAGTCAGCGGTCCTAATGCGAGGATGGATGCACGCATGGTTTTCACCAGCTCATATGTGGCCACATTAGAGGTGACTTTACCGGTGATGCGATAGCTATTGTCGGATAAACGCTCATAACTCTTGCCCATCATGGTCAAGAGCTTAAAACAGGTTTGCACATCACGCAGATCTGGCACGTTATGCAGCACAACCGGTTCAGAAGTAAGCATGGTGCCTAAGATGATAGGCAAAGCTGCATTCTTAGCACCGGAAATCGTAACCTCACCTTCAAGCGCTTTACCGCCGACAATTGTAAACTTATCCAAAATCACCGCCTCAACCAATACGAGCAGTCATATACAAGCAGTCGCGTCCTTGCGACCGACTGAGCCACAAAGAGCTCTCATGCTAACACCAGCCAGCGCAACATCATGTTTGCGACCGACCAGCTACCTGTAACATGCAAGATGCTAATTTTAGCAGTCTTTGGCCATTTTTAGCAGAAAGGATCCCTGTCTACACAAAATCGTATGGGGTGACTTGGTAGATGTAGTTGATCCAGTTGCTAAACAACAAAGCACCGTGAGAACGCCACTTACACAGAGGAGGTAACTTAGGATCATCGTGTGGGAAGTAATTCTTAGGCACCTGAGGGTTCTTACCTGCATTCAGGTCACGACGATACTCATCGGCTAAGGTAGTAACGTCATACTCTGGGTGGCCAGTCACAAAGACCTGACGGCAATCAGGGGTGCAGGCTAAGAAGACACCAGTCTCATCAGAGTCTGCCAACACAATCAGGTTGGTATTAGCCTCGATCACCGATGTAGGGAAATCAATAAAGCGCGACTGAGGGGCATAGAAGTAATCATCAAAGCCACGGGTAAAAGCATTCACGCTATGAGTAGTCTTGTGTAAAAAGACGCCAGAAAGCTTTTCTTTGCGCAGGATCATCGGCATTTCATAGAAATACTTCAGAGCAGCTGCCACGCCCCAACAAGAGAACAAAGTTGAGGTGACATGAGTCGTGGACCACTTAATGATCTCTTGTAATTTCGGCCAAAAAGTTACGTCATCAAAATCGGTCTGATCTAAAGGGGCTCCAGTGATAATCATACCGTCGTATCTACGGTCTTGGATCTCTTCAAAATCCTTATAGAACGTATCGAGATGGGTTTGAGGGGTATTTTTGGAGATATGGTGATCGATGCGTAAAAGCTCGATATTTACCTGAATAGGAGTACTCGACAGCTTGCGCAAGTACTGCACTTCAGTCACGATCTTTTTCGGCATCAAATTTAAGATCAGCACATTGAGCGGACGGATATCCTGATGCTGAGCACGCTCCTCAGTCATCACAAACACATGCTCTGAGGTCAGGACACCAACAGCAGGTAAACCATTGGGAATATTAATTGGCATGAGACAAGCTCCGAAGTCCCAAAGAAAAACAATCTGCCCCTATCTTACGCTTTTTGACAGGAATGCACAGCCTTGCAAAAATCAGCAATCGGCCTGATGCTATACTGCATTGAGACTGATTGCTGCGATAGCTTATAGCTCTTCATCTGTCATTACATAACAACCTTCACTCAAGGCTGTTAAGTGGCAGAATATTAGCAAGAGCAAAAAGATTATGGATTGTCTCAGCCGTGGTACATACGGCACTGCGTTTTGGGGTCAGCAAACCTGCACGCGCTCAGCAAGCGCTTAGCAAGCGCTTAACCGCGCTTGAGTCTTAATTGAGCCAGAGCAGGACAGCAAAAGGAGAACGTTATGCGGATCGAAATCATTTCCACCGGTGATGAAGTAATCACCGGCAGTATTGATGACACCAACGCCAGTTATCTCTCACGAGAGCTGATTGATGCTGGTTTACAGGTAGATCGCCGCCATACAGTAGGTGACAATCTCCAAGAGCTAATGGCAGTGATAGAAGACGCTGCACGTAATCAAAGCATTGTCTTGGTCACTGGAGGTTTAGGCCCAACCAATGACGATCTCACCACAGAGGCAGCAGCACGTGTAGCTGGAGTACCTCTAGAGCTCAACGAACAGTGGCTAGATCGCATGCGCTATTGGTTTGAAAGTCGTGGCCGCGCCATGGCTAAGAGCAATATCAAACAAGCCATGCTGCCTCAGGGTGCTCTGATGATCAATAACCCGATCGGCACAGCATGTGGCTTTATCCTCAAGATCAAACAAAGCCTCTTTATCTTCTGTCCTGGCGTGCCAAAAGAGCTGAAGGCAATGTGGGAATCTTCAGTCAAAGAAATGGTGATCTCCTTTACTAAAGACACCGTACCGCGCACCCACCTGATCCGTCTCTTCTTAATGGGCATTGGTGAGTCTAATTTAGCTGAGCTCTTAAGCAAATTTGAGCTACCACAAGGCATCACCATTGGTGACCGCGCTATTTACCCATTGATTGAGCTCAAGTTCATTGGTCACAATGCCAGCGATACCGACATGATTGAGCTCTTAGAGCACGTTATGCCAACCATTGCGCCATACTACGTATGCCGTGATAGCTACTCGCTGATCGAGATCCTCAACTTCGCCCAAATCAAGCTGGGTGCAATTAACGCTGTTGACGGCTTATGCCGTGGCTGGTTCTTGATCCACCTCCAAGAGCTATGTACCAACTTCGTCAGCTGCACCGTGCTCAACAGCGATGAAGCAAGCTTAGGCGCTCAAGATACTGTCCAACAACAAGAGCTGCTCGCCCACATTCCAAGCAGCAATAAGATCACGCTCTTACCTTATGATGAGACTAAAGATGCAGAGGCCGTAAAAGCTGCGCAAGTCACCCTGCCAGAATCTCATCCATATCACTATGTGCTCAACTATCAGCTAGAGCTCACCGAGCAAGACAAGCCACGTAGCATTGGTGGCAGCATCATCATTAGCTTTACTGATAGCGTTTTCAAGCATGGCAACTACACCCGCAATCGCGACTTCTTAGCTCACTTAAGCTGCATTGAGATCTTTAAAGCATTGGTACGCGAGCCATTCATCATCCCAGAGGACTGCAAGCTCACCGTGCTCAAGCAAGAGGACTCTATGCCTGCTATGCCTACAGACTAAGGCCAGCATCAGAGCGCTGTAAACAGAGCAATGCTGGTGCTAGCACTTACAGCGCCTAAGTACGACGAAGCCCGCATGAGCGGGCTTTGTTGTAATGCTACCAACAAAGAAGCTGGCAGTCCTACTGTGTAGGCAGTGAGCTAACTCTTACCGTCATTGAGCACGTTGATGTAAATACGGTAATAGTCAGCAGCCATAGCAGCGGAGCTGTGCAACTCCACCTCGTTATAGCCATTGTTAATCAAGTTCTGACGGAAGCCAGGATTGCGCTTTAAAGTCAGAATGTGCTCAGCCAAAGCCTCGGCATCACCCGGCTTGATCAGCAAGCCAGTCTGGCCATGCTTCACCAGATCAGGAATACCACCCACATTAGAGGCGATCACTGGTACACCTTGCTCCATCACGTCAAGGATGATGCTACCTAAGCCCTCGTAATTCACAGGGTAGGCAAAGACATCGAACGAGGCGATATAGTCGATGATATTGCGTCTAAAGCCCACAAACTTGACGTTAGGCATGCCTTGGGCACGCAGCTTGAGCAAGCCACTATCATCACCTGCACCCACCAGCACAATCACCAGCTCTGGCAGCTTATTTTTCAGGATCTTAGCTGCATCAATCAACACCGACTGACCCTTTTGTCGATTGATGAGTGCACCCACATGACCAACCACAAAGCGGTTTTTCATATGCTGACGGAAGCGCTGCACGGTGTCGTAATTTGGCTTGAGATGAGAAGAGCAATCGCAAATCAAATTGCAGTTACGAGAAAAGACTTTCTCAAAGGAGCTTTTGATCACCTTAGAGATAGCGACCATCGCAGCTGCATTGTGGAACACGGCGCGATTAACAAAATTATTACGCTCTGGATTGTCCTTACGTAGAGTGATGACATAAGGAGTACCAAACAGGAGGTAGTGCACCAAGCACCATTGCATGGCGTGGGATTCATGAGCCTGCAAGATACTATACTGCTTACCTAAACGAAAATGGCCCATCAATCTAGGATCCGACATACCACGGATTCTAAAGATCTTAAGACCTTTAACGCCATCGAGATGTATAGGCAAAGGACTGTCATCACGACAAACTAAGGCTTGAGGTACGCCTAAGTTAGCCAGCTCCTTGATTAAGAGCTCGGTCTGACGCTCATTTCCTTTATAACCGCGCGCCAAACTGATATGCGCGACGCTTAGCCTATTAGTAGCAGCTGGCATAAGAACTTATGCGCCAAACCACCGAGTTCCGGTTATTACTACCGAGCTCAGCAGTCACGCGCCCCTCCCTGTTAAAGACAAAACACCACAAACCACAAAACAATGTCTGGCTCCACACACCAAACGATGAGCTAGTTATTAGCATGACTAGCCACAAAGATTTTTAGCTAAATTGAATTACAACTCCACTTCTATGCAAATTCATTAACCCCTGCAAATCAAGTGCCGTATTAGGAAGAAGCCCTGTAATTACTGCGAAAAACACCGCTCAAGAGCTATATAACACACTCTAAAGTAGTTACTACCGCTGTTGATTACGCGCAAAGCGAGCGGCCGCTATGGTACGACGTTGGTTTGCAACTGCACTTTGCTCATGGACAGTTACAGCATCAGGTGTCGATTGAGTTGCACTCTGATTCATCTGGGTAAGACGAGCAGCTGCCGAGCCTTGTGGGTAAGGCGACAACTGCGAGGCATCTGAAGGCAGATCATCAAGACCTTGAGTTTGCGCATAAGCCATGCGGGCACGAGCATAAGCATGAGAGCCATAGATCCGGCGTGGTCTATAGACCATATCCATACCAGGCCCCATACGGTAATCTGTCGATGAGGTTACAGAAGAGTCTGCTGTAGCAACAGCAGAGGCTGTTGTACCAGCAGCTGGTGCTGTACCTGCAGTAGCAACAGAGCGAGGAGCCTGTTGCGCAAAGACCCGAGCTTGCTCTTGAGCTTGGGCTTGTAGTTGCGCCTGCATTGCGCTGGAGGCTTGTGCCTGTAAAGGCGAAGAATGCCGATACGGGAAAGCAGCAGCACCAACACTAGGTTGTCCACTTACACTTGCAAAGCTTGGGGCGCTAGGAACTCCTAACACATTAGGTGCTCCTAAGGTATTCGCTGATCCTAGGGCATTAGATGCGACTAGGGCACTTGGTACCCCTATAGTGTTTGGCGCGCCAAGAGCACTGGATGTGCCTACATTTATGCCACGATTAACGCTAGGACTTGAGGCCCATGATGAGGTTTGCTCATTGCTAGAATTTGGATTAAAGCCATGAGACGAGCGCAGAATGGTGGTTAAAGAAGGCTTGCTCATAGTACTCAGCATTTGCTGACGGTGCTGCTGCGCTATGCTCTTTGGATCTAAAATATCAGCGAGGAAGTAGTAACAAAGACAGGCCATAGCGTAATGCGGGATCGTGCCGTTACGGAATAGAACCTCTTCCCATGGTCTCAGAGCTTCTACACCATCCACCTGTTCGATCAACTTACGCTCGTGATTGAGTACATCCACGATAAAGCGATTGAAGTCATCACGCTGTGGTAGGAAATCGTCCTTTAGCTCTTCTTCATTTTTCGCTACGCTCATGAGGTAGGAAGTATTCTGTTGCAGAGCAATCTCACAATCACCGTAATCGGCCTGAATACGATAGAGACTGGAAGTGTTAGGCTCCAGCGTAGAGACGAAAAAGAAGTCTTCCCACAATCCTTGGTTATTACGACGTCTGATGCAGACAACAGAGCGCATATCCTCTGAGATCTCATCTAAGAGATCGTAATAAGGATCAATCTTGTCTATCAAAAACTTAGAGCGGGAGCGCTGTGCCAGACGTAATTGCAGCTGCTGCACTGCCTGAGGTTGCAAGTGATTTAACGACAGCAGGTAATCGTAGTCATTGAGCAACAGCCGATCTGCGCACAGGAATAAAAGCGCACGCGGGCCTAAAAGCAGCCCATGATCTAGGCCTAAACAAGGGATAAAGCCTGCAAGATCGTGATAATTGAGTCCTTGTAAGCCCTTTTGTGGTAATTGAGCCAGACTAGGTTGCACTTGCCCCAAGAGAGATGCAGGGCTCAGTTGAGTCGCAACTTTAGCGCGAGTGAAGAAATTGGTGAGGAAGCCATGCAGTAACTCGTAATTGAACAAACGCATGACAGTACGGCAATTGACACTGCTGATCCGATAACGTGGGTGCATCATAGCAGGTAAGAGCAATTGCAGGTATTGATTTGCGTAGTTTGAGTAAGAGGCAATGGTCTTCAGATCCTTTAAGCCTGCCATCATGGCAAGCAAAGTGATCATTAAAGCCGTATCAAGAGTGAGGGCAAATGAGCTTGGAGCAATGCTAGCACGAGCTTGTTGCGCAGCATTGGGTGGCAGATGATAACTCTGCTCAACAGCAGAGAACACGTTAAAAATTTCGTGACACGTAGAATTGGTGACCAGAGGGGATTGCTGAAGCTGTACAAAGGCTTCAATCACATGGAGCAGATAGTCGCTGATCTCATCGGCATTAGAGCCATTAGGGGTAACAAGCTCCTCAATCTGAGCAAAGAGCCGAGGGTAGGCGTTTTGCGCCGCGATCATTGCACGCTCTATACCTTCTTGGCCTTGCAGTTGCTGCATTAGCCTAGTATGAATATCCTGCTCCACAGCCATGCTCCTCTTAGATTTGCTCATTGCAGGTTAGATCCCACAATCGGCATTGTAAGGCAAAAGGCAGCAAGGGAAAAGCAAAGATCAAAGGGAAGGGAAAGGGAAGGGAAAGCAAGACAGGCGCGGCTAGAACGTATAGCCGTTTTTCAGTAGCCCAAAAACGAAAAAACCACCTTGCGGTGGTCTCTTCCTGAAAAAATGGCGGAACGGACGGGGATCGAACCCGCGACCTCCTGCGTGACAGGCAGGCATTCTAACCAGCTGAACTACCGCTCCGCAAAAAATTAAGCTTGGCGATGACCTACTCTCGCACAATCGTTCGTTGCACTACCATCGGCGTCACTACATTTCACTTCTGTGTTCGGAATGGGAACAGGTGGGTCTATAGCACTATGGTCGCCAAGCAAATCG
>DXEV01000184.1 GCA_019114785.1 Candidatus Anaerobiospirillum pullistercoris
CAGGGACAGCTGGGGCAGCTGGGCCAGCAGCATTTGCGCTCTCTGGATCCTCAAAGCCACCTAAACCATCGGCATCAGTTGGCATCTCATCCAGAGAACCTAAGGCCGCAAAGCCATTGTCTTCGCCACCACCTAAGTTATCGTGCTCACCGTCAGCGGCAAAATGAGCAGCAAGATGTTCTGCTTCAGGACTAGAGGCAAAATCACCGTCAGAGGTTAAATCACCTTCAGCTGGCAGCTCACCAAAGCCTTCAAGCTCATCGATATTGCCTAAGCCCACAGGGCCAGAATCAGCGGCACTGTCGGTGCTAACTTGCTCAGTTGGCGCAGGCTCAGCAAGATCACCCAATGCAGACAGATCGTCAGCTGCTGGGGTGTCAGCATCAGATGCACTCTCAGCTGCTTGCTCTTGAGCGCCCTGCAAAGCAGAGGCTAAGTCCATGGCCTCGTCACCGAAACCAGACTCAGGCTCAGTTGCTACCGCATTATCTGTTTGTGGCTCTTGAGCTTGCTGTAAAGCGGCCGTGAGATTGGCCAGCTCATCATTGCCTTCTAAGTCGCCAAAATCGCTAGCATCAGCGTTTAAATCAGTTATAGACGCAAGATCATCTGCACCGGCAGCGGCATCAGTAGCACCTGCACCTGCAGTAGCAGCATCAGCGTTAGCTAAAGGCTCATCTAAACCGGCAGCAGCCAGATCTTCTGGAGCTGAGGCAAAGTCCTCACCCAGATCTAAATCGCCAAAGTCACCGCTAGCAGCAGACAGATCTGTATTGTCTGCAGCTGCATCAGCAGCTGGCAAAGCGTCAGCAGCAGGCAAAGCATCACCTGCACTGTCTGCCATTAAAGATGCGTCAGCAGCAGCGAAAGGCTCATTTAAACCAGCAGCGGCCAGATCTTCTGGGGTATTGGCAAACTCTTCGTTGAAGTCACCAAAACCATCCCCCAGATCGCCAAGATCGCCGCCTAAATCAGCGGCATCACCACTTGCATCTGCTGGGGTAACATCCAGAGCATCAAAGCCATCAAGATCGCCCTGTGCAGCTTGCTCAGGCTGTTGCTGTGCAGCGGCCTCATCAAAAGCAGCAATCTCAGGGAACTCTTCAGGCATCACTACCTGTGTCTCTGCATCTGCTGCCTCGGCAGCTGGTGCAGCTGGTGCAGGGGTTGCGCTATCAGCTGGGGCGGCGGCAGCACCTACAGGGGCAGCTGTGGTAGCAGCTGTAGCGCTAGGAACTTGCGTTACAGTCTTTTTAGTTTCAACTTCCAACTCGGTCGGAGCGTGAGCTGCGACAGCAGACGCCTCTTGAGCAGCTGGAGCAGCAGGTGCTGCACTAGCTAAACTGGCATCTGGAGCCTGCGAAAGCAGACCATCGTCGCTAGGGGCATTACCCTCAAGCTCACCGGCCAACGCGCCAAAATCAATATCGCCTAAATCGCTACCAGAACCTGTTCCTAGATCACCGAAACCATCGTCGGCATCTAAAACACGCTGCTCATTATCAGGGGCAAAAGTCCCCTCTTCCCCACTTGGTGCCAATGAGGCTGAAGCTGGATCCGATAACTGTTGTTGTCGCGCGCTGACCGCTGCAGCTGCCGGTGCGAGAGCTGCGGCAGCTACTGCTTGTGGAGCTGAAATTGGTTGGTCATCGCGAACGGCACTAACCTGATTGACCTCGGAGGAGGCTAGTGCCTTAGTTTTTGGGAAGTTGTCACCCCCGTTAGCGTTTTGCATGGATTCGGCAAATTGCTTAGCATCATCACCGCCTAAGTCATCGCCGAAACCGCCGCTAGAGAGGTCATCAAACCCTGATCCGAAGTCTCCGCCTCCGGCACCACCAAACCCTCCAGCGTCACCGAAGCCACCGGCATCACCGCCTAGGTCGCCAAAACCACCGGCATCGCCGCCTGCGGCATCACCAAAGCCACCGGCGTCACCACCAAGGTCTCCACCTAAGTCGCCAAAGCCACCGGCATCGCCACCTGCGGCACCGGCATCACCAAAGTCACCAGTATTGCCGCCAAGGTCGCCGAAGCCACCAGCATCACCACCTAGATCGCCAAAGTCACCACCGGCATCACCAGCAGAACCGGCATCAGCATTGAGATCACCAAAACCGCCAGTGTCACCACCTAAGTCACCAAAGTCACCGCCGGTGCTGGAATCAGCGCCGAGATCACCGAAGTCACCACCTAAGTCTACTTGGTTGGCGGAGGCTTCCTTCTCATCTAAAGACTTAGCCCAATCGTTGCCAGCAGCATTAGCGACACTCTTGTCTAAGGCAGTAGAGGCATTAGTAGCAACACTATCCCATGCAGCTTGAGCCTCGTCCTCAGGGGTATGGCTGATCGGAGCTGCCGGAGCAGGTGCTGGGCTTGGGGCCGGAGCTGGGCGGGCTGCTGCCATAGCAGCGCCTGCGGCTAAACCAGCGGCTGCGCCTGCAACCGCACCAGCTGCTGCCGCCCCAGCACCTCCGTTACCAGAAGTGGTTAACGGGGCAGCGCTGGGCATCACGATCTCATCGTGGAAGTCCGGCAGCTTTGCTGCCTTTGGCTGAGCTGGAGCTGGTGCTGGAGCTGGGGTTGGATCAGCTGCAAAATCACCTAAATTATTATCAAAGCCTGCATCAAAGCCGCCATCATCATGTACGGCTGGGGCTTCATCAATAATTGGCGGCGGCGCATCCTTGACCGCTTCTTTCTTAGCCTCAGGCTTAGTCTCTGCAGCCTGCTCCTCATGAGCAGCTAAGCTGGCGTTATTAGCCTCACGGTTGGAGCGAGCCAGTAATTCGCTCATCTCCATATCGTCATCGTCAACAAAATCGCCGTCATCATCGTCATAATCGAAGCGGTTAGCACGATCGCGACGCATTCTGGACTTAAAGACAAATAAGCCGATCGACAATAACAGAGCTAAGACACCAAAGCCCAGTAAAATCCACATCACAGGGCCAGATTCAAGCGACAGCTTGTTTGAAGAACCTGAGCCGCCTAAGCTGCTGCCTAAACCAGAGGTATCCTCAACCTTTTGTCCTAAAGCAGCCAAAGAGTCTGCAGTTTCAATCTGCATACCACGGATCTGCTCAACCTGCTTATTAATACGCGACAAAGAAGAGCGCAGATCAGAGTTGGACTGCTGCAACTGAGCAATGATCTGCTCGTATTGATTGATTAAAGCACCAACCTCTTCCTTTGCAGCTTCTTCAGCGGTAGCACGAGCCACTTGGGCCGAGCGCTGAATGTTGCTATCAAGACGTTGATAAATATCCTGTTGTGCCGACTGAATGTTGCGCTCAGTCTTATCTAAGAGCTGCTCAATAGCATGTAAGTCAAGGCTAGAGTGTGACAGTTGTGGCACATTCTCTTGAGTGCGGGCAGCATTATCAGCGGCTAATTGCTCATCAGTGATGACCTGAGCATAAGGATTGTCATACGAACCCTCTGGAGCCTCATAGATCGGAGTGGCTCCACGCAGCATAGTCTCACGAGCAACAAAAGTTGGGGTCTGAGTCTGCACTGGGGTGCCATCAGTCAGAGGAGGGACTAAAGGATTATCCGAACCAGTGATCGGGCTCATTTGACCGCCACCCTGATTGTTTTGGGTGACATTAATATTGATATCGCCTTGAGAACCTTGTCCTGCAGCTGCGGTTTGTTGTCCCTGTTGACCTTGATTGTTGGCCAGTAAGGACGAGCGATCGAGTGGAGGTAAGGTGGCTGTACCTCTACTTAATAACTCAGAACCTGTGCTGGTCTGCTCTAAAGCCATCTCCTCGGCTACTGGAATATTTAAAGTAGCGCCACGACGGACGTTGTTGACATTATCGTTATCGAAAGCATTGCGGTTGTTTCGATAGATAGAAGCAACGGCCTGGAACTCATTGACGTTGGCGTAAGGAGCCGAATAACGGTGGGCAATTGACCAAATGGTCTCACGAGGGGCTACGACGTGTTGCGCCATAAACTGCGGTTGCAGAGGTGTGCCAGCATTAGGTGTAGCTGGGCCTTGAGCTCCCTGTGCAGCAGCATTTGGGGCTGGAGTCTGAGTGCCTTGACCTTGGCCTTGACCTTGAGCTAACGCAGGGCGATTAGGAGTCTGAGGTAAGGCAGGCGTGGTGGTAGCAGGGCTTGGCATAGCCGTACCAGCACCAGCATTTGCAGCAGGCGTGGCAGGTCTAGTAGCTACCGTAGGTGCAGGCCGAGCAGGCTGTGCAGGTTGCGCAGCTCTGGCTGGGGCGGGGGCTGGAGCCACCTCCTCATCAGGGCCAGTAATACTGATTGAAAACTCTTCTTCAGCATAAACGTTAGCTGTAATACATAGCGAAGCTAGCATTACTGCAAACAGTTGCTTATACAAGCTCATAAGAAACCACCATTATTGCATCTTTGGGGAGCTAGGCTCTTGCCAAATAACTGACGAGCAAATTACGCCAAACTATGCAAAAGCTATGCAAATAAAAACCACAACAGCAAAACCGCATTCTTATGCCATTTAAGATTCTTTTTGCACAAAAATTACTAGCTTTTTGCAGCTCTGCAACCCCTTATTTTTGAGGTTCTGAGCGCTCCTTCTACCAGCAGCTAGTGCATACACACTACCAGCTTTAGCCAGATCGGCCACTGCCATAAAATAGGCCTAAAGGACACATGTGCATTTTCTTGGCCTTTACGGTTCGCAAAAGTTAGACAAGCCGATTTTTCTGCTAAAAGCTCACAACTACTTTTTTCTTAGCGCCCTATTCTCGCCTCAAATAAGGAATGACCAACCTCAACTAAGAGTGGGAACTAAGCGTGAGAGCACTGGGGGCTTAGAATCCCAAAAGAAAGCTCTTGGAGCTCCCAGTCTTTCTGCCCCACTACTATGCGGGGCATTCCTTAATTTGGCTCAGCCAACACGAATCGTGCTGCGCAAGCAAAGCTAGATATACCAAGGACTACCTTGAGGCTCAGACTAGTTTTGCCCTAAGGCCTTTTGCAACAAGAGCAATACATCTAAAGCAGCAGTAGCCTCGCCGTGACGGGTATTGTCCATAACCACAGTAAAGTCAAAGGCAGCACGACCAAATTTGCGAATATGAGCAATATAGAGCTTGCTGTCCAGATCGGCACAAGACACTGGGCTGATTAAGCCTTCCTCTTGCTCTTCCTCTAACGCCAGTACAGAGCTCTGCTTTAAGGCCTGCTTAAAGTCCTCTAAAGAAGCATCCTCTTCCAGCTCCACGTGGACGCTTAAGGTGTGACCATAAAAGGTTGGTACCTGCACACAGGTTAAGGCCAATTGGTGCTCCGAAAGCTCCATTAAGGTACTAACCTCATGCAAAATGATCTGCTCGTGACTAGAGACACCTTGCTCATTTAGCTCACCGATACGGGTATGGATATTAAAGGCTAACTGAGCAGGGAAATCAGTGACATCAACGCCCACACCATTGAGCAGCTGCATAGTTTCACGGGCTAGAGTTTGAGTTCCTAACTCACCATGCTCCGAGGTGGAGACCATAGCTGTCACCACGGCTTGCTTGATACCGTATTCATCGTGTAGAGGTGCCAAAGAGAGGACAATTTCACTGGAAGTGGCCAGCGGCACACAGGCTAAACGCTTTTCTTGCACTTCCTTGATGACATAAGGATTGACCTCACGCAGCACCAAAGGACAGTTCTTAATACCGGCATAGAGGTGACTGTCATCGATCACAATGCAACCTGCCGCTTGCGCTTTTGGCACTAAGCGCTCACTCTCGTCCTTGGTGGTAAGGAATAAAGCCACATCGGCTTGAGCAAAATCAAACTCATCCACATGAGAGATCAAATAGTTCTTGCCGCGTAGAGGGACGGCGTCGTACTCACCCGCAATTGGACTCAACGGGTAAAACTCGTCGATCTTAAAGTTTTGATCCTCTTCTAAGATCTCCAGTACCAGCTTACCAACAATAGTGTCATAACCATAAATAGCAACTTTCATCTAAAATCGGCGCGGATACACCCGAGGTAACTCGGGGGAGAAAACGCCGTCCTCCAACTTCTAATATCGTCTAAATAGATTCTCTGCTCACCCAAAAGGCTTAAGCGCCTCGGCCAGCGCTGCTGATAGCAACTGCTACCGGCTACTGCCATCAGCTATACTCGGGGCAAAAGTTTGGTTCTGAGAGGCAACGCACAGCACACTGCTAACAACACACTGCGCACTGCGCACTACGTACTGCGCACTGCGCGATCAGAGCGCAATATGGCTGCGTCCCAACAGCTCAAAACGCTCTATTATAGCCTTTTTGTGAAACTTGGCAGACATCCTCGCCACGAGGCTCCGCTCAAAGCAGCTGCCATTTCTTGCCATCTTATGCCATCTTAATTGCCAGCTGCGTCAAGCTCCTTTAGGAGCTCTGTAAGGCAGCAAGCCCAAGACAAACTGGCTAAACCCACACTACGCATAATATTGGCATAGTTCTTGGTATCTATTGCATCACAGTGTAGGTATCGAGTACTTGCGCTAAATTGTTCTGCATCTCTCAAAACCTGAATAGATGCGTAAAAATAGCCGTAAGTACAAAATAAGCCTTGAATCACGCAAAGAAAAAATAACAATTTTGCCCTGCTTTTCATGTCCCCATGATGTAAGCTAGCATTAAGAGAATATGGCTTTTTTGCAAAAATTGCTTGGCAAAATGTCGATATCTTTCACGCTCTAAAAAGCAAAAATACCAAGCCGGAGAGTACCAAGCCCGTTTGCCTGAGACGCAAGTCCAGTCAAAAAGAGTAACGATCTTCGCTCTAGCTTTGACGCTTGCTGCCCCTTGTGTTGGCCTCTGTCAACATTTTAGGCACTCCATCAAGCCAAAGCTTCTCAAGGCTCGTAACTCCTGCGCTCTCTGCCTAAGACGCTAACACCAACTCAACTACTGCTCAAAACTTCTAGTTATACACGGCAGGGAAGAGTCGCTTTAGTGTTCTGTTTTTGCAATAGAGCCCTCTAGGACTCAGTTTGTGTGCGGATACTCCTGCAATGATTCTTCATTTTGCAGGGGTAAAAACAATCCAAACACCAACTTTACGCCTAGCTTTAGTGCTTTAGATGCAGCTTTTTCTCCCTAAAAAGCACCAGCATTGAGCACTATTTTCAAGATCTAAAGGTGAGCAATATAGTCAGGACTCACCCTTTTGGCATTATCGACCACAAATAGGCAGTAGTCGGTATTAAGCTGATATCGCTAAAGCGTTCTCAACTTAGTCCCTCTCCCCTTAACGCACTGTAGCTTTATGCCACAGGGTGCCACATGGTGTGGCGTGTGGCTATGGACGAAAAGTCATTGGCCACATCAGTCGAAAGATACCAGCAAGGGTAAGTCTCTGATCAGGGAGGAGACGATCATGAAATTTTTCTTTAACATGACAACTAAAGCAAAGCTACTTAGCTGCTTTGCTATTGTGATCTTAATTAATCTATTCGTGTCGGTTTCGACCCTAACCTCCCTGACCAACATCAACCAGATCTCGCATCGTCTTGATGACACCTTAAATCTTGCTTTCACTCGTATTTACAACATCCAAACAGCGGTAGATCAGGTCAAATTCATCTATATCACTGGTCTTAATGAGAAAGACACTCGTGTCACCGCTAACGATCTGATGTCACAAGGCCCTGCTGCTATTGATCGTGCAGCCAAAGCCTTAGCAGTGCTCAATCCTGAGTTCTTGGGCACAGATGCCTATCGTCAAGGTTGCCTCAAACTAAGAGAAACCTCCAGTGAGTCCATTCAGCTGCTCAATGAGCGCATCATGCCGATGGTACGTCAAGGCCAGACTAAAGAAGCATTAGATCGCTTCCTTGTCGAGGTCTACCCTGTGCTCGCTGAAGTTACGGTCGCAGCAACTGATCTTTACCGTCAGCAAACTCAATACTGCTTAAGCCTGACCAATACTGCTAACGACCCTACTATGATTTACATCGACATGGCTCTAACCGCCCTCAGCGTAATCATAGCTATTGCCTTAGCTCTATTTATGGCTAACTACATTTCTAGAGCTCTGTCCACCCAGATTAGCCTGTTAGAGAAGCTGGCCAATGGTGACTTCTCCAGCCACATCCATGAAGGCTACCTTGATGAGTTTGGTCACAGCCATGATGTGATCCGTAGCATGCGTAATTCGCTGAGCAACATCATCAACATGACCAAAAAGGAATGCAATCAATTACAAAGCGAAATGCGTGCATTACAGCAGATCTCTCATGGCATCGCCTCTACCTCCTCTGATATCCAAAGTCAGGCTGTTACCGTAGCTGCTGCCGCCGACGAGATGGTCTCCACTACCGCTGATATTGCTCGTAACTGTGAAACCGCCGCTGCTGGCTCCAATCGCTGCAAAGAGATCACTAACGATGGTGTGCAAAAGGTTAGCCTTGCTGTAGATAACATCCGTCAACAAGCTGATCACACCAAGGACAATGCCGCCAAGATTGAAAGCTTGGCTAAGCAAACTCACGAAATCGGCTCTATTGTGAGCACCATTGATGACATTGCCGCCCAAACCAATCTGCTGGCCTTAAACGCTGCAATTGAGGCCGCTCGTGCTGGTGAGGCCGGACGTGGCTTCGCTGTGGTGGCTGATGAAGTGCGTGCACTGGCTAGCCGTACTACTAAGTCCACCCAAGAAATCTCCAAGATGGTGAAAAACATTCAGGAAGAGGCCAAGATGGCTACTGAATCCATCAATGCTTCGGTGGCCAATATGGACACTGTGGCTGGAGATGCTCAAGGTGTGATGCAGGTATTACAAGACATTACTGATCACGTCAACGACGTAAACAACCAGATCACCCAGATCGCTACTGCTGCTGAGCAACAGACCACTGCTACCTCCGAGATCTCCTCGCACATGCAGACCGTCACTACTGTCACCTCAGAAATGGCAGACAATGCTAATAAGCAGTTCAACTCCATGGAGACTGCTTACAACGATCTTAATAAGTTAAACGAGGCTTTAGCTTTCTTTAAGACCCGTGATACCGAGCAACCTACAGACAGTGAGATCGGTAGCACCTTTGCCCAACGCCTTGCTAACAAATAACCTTAGCAAGCGCGTCAGCTAGCTAAAAAGTCTCCTTTTCAGCTCCCTAGAGTCACAATTCTGCGAATCTAGGGAGCTTTTAGTTCTCGCCACAAGTCAGTCATTCCCTCTCACTGCACGCAAACGATCCACCCAGTACCACCCTTCACCCATCACGCACCATAGCATCACTCATGCAACATTTTGTGCGTTGCCCGCATCCCACTGTTTTGCAGATAGCCACAGGCTACAAGGTCAATACCGGCGTCCTCTCCTAGCTGTTGATTGGACTTATTAGCCCTAAACGTTTAGACTTTTCCCCAAGCTAATTAGAAGTTTTTCTTGAGCGGGAGAGTAGCCATGCAGCTTAACCAAGCTGAGATTCAGCAATTACAAAGCAACCAGCTATCGCACATGGCTCGCTCTCTGTACATCCTCTATCTTCAGCCGCTGGCACGGAAGCAAGAAATCATCATCGACCTTGCTGCACTAAGCCCTATTCTCACCTCCTACAGCAGCATTGCGCCTTGTTATCCCGATCTGCGCCTTATCGAAGGCACTCTTGATGAGTTAGAGCGTCACCATCTCATTGCCCGTGTACAACAAGGGCATCCATGGCAAAACGCTACAGTCTACCTACCATTATTTGCCCAGTCTCTCAAACAGCTACCCGATCGCCCTTTTCCTTTATATCTGGGCTGGCAGCCTGGCCCTAATTTTAGGCAAGTAGCCTTAAATGCCGGTCTGCTGGACTTTAACTACAGTGACAATGAGCTTCTGGAATTTGTCGACTACTGGATCAACCGTGGAGAACAACGCAATCAGTACGGTTGGGAGCGCCTCTTTGTACGTCGTTTGATCCGCTTAAATACAGCAGCGGTGAGCTCGCCACGTTATAACAAACGGCCACGCTACGACGATCTGGCTCCTAATAGCCACAAGGATGGTAGCAATCAAGACGCCTCTGGCCTCACCAAACATGGCCATACACGCGCTAAGCAAAGTCACATGTCTCCTCTGTCGAGGGCAAGTAATCACCGCCATCTTGCTAATCAGGCTAACTCTTGGCAAGAGCTAACACTGCCAGCTCACCTTGACCAAGCGCAGCTACAACCAGCAGCGCCATATTTAGCACCCGCTCAGGAAAGCCCTGCTGCCATCACAGCAGCGCTGCCAGCAGCGCTGCCAACAGCAGACAATTCTGCCACTGCACCACAAACTAGCTTTCCTTTTCCCGAGGAAATTCCATGGGAAAATGACTATAACTATGCTCCATCCACAGACAATGCTGCACCATATACGCAACAACATCCCAATATGGCACAGTTACCAGCTACTGCTACTGAAGCCTATGGGGCTGAAGTCCAAAGTGGATACAGCAACGGTGGTGGGCTTAGTGTCTATAACCCTGAAAATAACGCCCCTATTCGCTACGAGCGTGCCGCTGCACAACCTACAGCCTATCGCGAGCGCCGCCCAACCTTTAGCAGTATCTTTACTGGCAAAGATGAGTTTGAGTACATTGCACGAGGCTATTCCGATCCAGCATTACATGGGGCAAAAGACGCCACTATTGCAGGGGTACTGCCTGCATCTACTGCCCTTAATTACACCGATCCGCAGATCTCTCGGGCCCGTGCCGAAGAATCAAAGCAAAATGCAGCCTATAGCGGTCGCTTGCCCCAGCAAACTGCACCAAATTTTAATGCCAGCCATACCTCTCCTCAGTCACCTCAGGTTTCTGCTCACAAAGACGAGCATGCAGGTGATCGCATCAGTATGGCCTTTGGACGTATGCCTTTGCCGCAATGGGTAACTACTACCAAGATGCCGTCACCTAGCTCCACCGAGGCTACAACGGACACGGAGCCGTCACAGCGCCCGCCCCAAAATTCAGCGGCCCAAGCGCAAACTGCTCAAAGTCCAGAGCCAGCTGAAGAGACTGCAAATGATGCTCAGCAACAGCACGCAGAACAAGAGTGCCAGAACAATCACTAATTAGGCTGCATGGCATAACACGACTAGGTAAAACTTAGGAACTAAGGACAATTCATGAGATCCAATCTCTTTAAAGCTCGTGATCGGGTTTTAGATGTTTCCACCCCTCAAATTATGGGCATATTAAACGTTACACCTGACTCCTTTTCCGATGGCGGCTCCTATACCAGCTTAGGTGCCGCTGTAGAGCAAGCGCAGCGTATGTATGATGAGGGTGCTGCCATTATCGACATTGGTGGCGAATCCACCCGCCCTGGTGCTGATCCTGTCACCCTAGAGATGGAATTAGAGCGCGTAGTTCCTGTAGTTGAAGCTGTCAGCAAGCACTGCCCTGAAGCTTTAATTTCTGTGGACACATCCTCGCCAGAAGTTATGACAGAGAGCGTCAAGATAGGTGCTCATATCTGGAATGACATTAGAGCCTTAACGCGTCCTCACGCTGTAGAAACAGCCGCTGCGCTTGGTGTCGGTGTCTGCCTGATGCACATGCAAGGCACTCCACAAAATATGCAAGACAACCCTCATTACGATGACCAACAAGGCGGTGTTGTCGGTACGGTTAAGAGCTTCTTACACGCACGTGCTCAAGAGTGCCTACAAGCAGGAATCGATGCCCAGAGCATTATGCTCGACCCTGGCTTTGGCTTTGGTAAGACCATAGAAGAAAACTACATCCTCTTAAACCACATCGCCGAGCTCACTCAGGATACTGACTTTTTCCTCATGGCTGCACTGTCCCGTAAGAGCATGATTGGCAAGATCACAGGCCAAGAAATTCCAGCCGAGCGTGTTTGCGGCTCAGTCGTTGCGGGATTTTATGCTCTAGAAAAAGGGGCACACTTTTTACGTGTGCATGATGTCGCCGCCACAGTGGAAGCCACAAAGATTTTTCAGGCCTTACGCCTTTACCGCTAACCACCTACAAGCTGAGCTCTCTGCACCGCTAAGAGCTTAGCTTAGTTTCCAGCCTATCTATCATAGAGAGTGCTAAAGCAAGTCCCTTTTAGTGAGGGGCTTAGCTTAGCCTCACCCCTGCCAAAGCCTCTAGACAGGCGTCACTAAAGTCCCTGCTCTCACCCCAATAGAGCTCTCTGTGCAGGTTCGAGCCTCACTTTACAAGAACAAAGATCCGTGCCCCTGAATCCAAAAGTGCTAGGCAAAAGCTCTGTTTTCCGTTATTCTTGCCTTCCGATATTAATTAGCCAACGCTTACTCTAACTCTAAGTGACGGCCCGTGGAGGCTGAAATGCTTGCAACAATTATTGCTACCATGGTTCCTGCTGTATGTGCAGCCGTGGTGATCACTCTGATTCCTCCTTTCCTTCTCAGTAAGATGGGCAAAGCTTTAAGCTTAATGGCCACAGGACTCTTACTGACCTTAGCCCTAACCCACCTCTTACCAGAGGCCTTAGAAAGTGGCGCTGATCTACATCTCATTGGCTTAGTTGTCTGGGGCACAATCATGGTCTTAGTAGGCCTAGAGATGTTTTTTAACTCTAACCACCAGCGATCCACATGCCCTGTTTGCGCCGCTGAGCTGCAAGTAAAACATGCTAGCCATCACGGCCATAGCCTCGCACCAATAAATCCACACTACGCCCACCATGATGATGCCAACACTCCAAAGACAGATACCAATGGTTTAGGCTCAATCATAGCCCTCAAACCACTCAATACACACCAAGATAGCGTGAGCATCCATTGCAGTTGCTGTGCACCACTACACGATGGCTGCTACAGCTCTGAGCCATGTCCTACATGCAACGCAGAGGCCTCTCAGGGCACCTGCACCTGTGGTCATGAGCATGCGGCCACGTCATCATCTGGTCACATTCATCAGCACACTAATTCTGGTGTGGGAACCTTGCACCACTGGGGTCATAGTCATAACTTTACCCTGCACAGCAGCGAGATTGAGGCTATTACCAAGCAAGCCGACAGTCATAAAGGCAGTATCAGCACAGCCTTAGCCCAAGGTGGTGCCCCTATCCTTGCAGGCTCACTCTTTCACTCTCTGTGCGACGGTATCGTCATTGCCTCAGCCTTCATGGTAGATTTTCACGTGGGCGTGGCTATTACTGCTGCAATTCTCGCCCATGAGTTACCACAGCAATTGAGCAATTATGTGCTGATGCTGTCACTGGGCATGAGCCGTTTACAAGGCTACCTTGTGAACCTAGTGGCTCTCTTAGGCTCTGTCACTGGAGGATTGATCTTTGCGCAGATCCTGAAGCAAGCTGAGCAACTACTGCCATTTGCTCTTGCAGTAGCCGCTGGTAGCTTTATGTATGTGGCACTCTCTGACATCTTGCCAAGATTAAATCGCCCAGAGTCCAAACGCTTAATGGTGATCAATTACACCTATTTGATCCTTGGAGCAGTGCTGGCGATGTTCTTAAGCCACCACCACTAAGCAGCTACTCTCCCCTCTAAAGCAGCCAAAAGCAATGCGCTGCAATGCTGTACGGTGCACTACTGTGCAGCCATTGCGGTACAGCGCAGCGTGGTGCGATGAGATGGAGCCATACCCAGCAAAGCGCGACTAAGGCGCGGCAAAGGTTAACCACTCACAGAGTTGGCAAAGATCACCGATTAGGCATATTTCGCAAGTGGTGCTAACCTTTTCTCAAGGCAAGCCTTTTATGGGCAAATTAGATGCGGCGGCTTTGCTGCTTTGCTGCTTTGCTGCTCTGCCACGCTGCTGCTTTTTCCATCGCGCTTGCGCATGGGAAATACCACGGCCTGTGGTAAAGCCAAGCGGCTTTCGCTGTCTTAGAGAGTCAGTTTTGGCTTTATTGCAGTAGCTAAAACCACAAGCAAGCAGGCAAGCATTATTGCTCTCCTCAGATGCTCTGCTGGCAGACTCCACCAAAGCCAACGTTTGCCCCGCCTGTAACACGTTTTCTATTAAGTTTTTTTGGAACACAAAATTATGAGCCAAGAAGTTCAGGTTTTCGATCTAGACAGCACCTTGATCACAGGAGACAGCAGCCGCTCTTGGTGCCAATATTTGGTTGAGCATGGGCTGGTAACTGATCCAAAACTCTTCTTAGCCAAAGAGCAAGAGTTTGATGACCAATATCAGGCTGGCATCCTCAAAGTCGAAGACTATGTGGGCTTCATTGTCAGCTCAATGAACCACACCCCATACAGTAAGCTCTGCCAAATTCTCGATACCTACGTCGAGACAGTGGTTAAGCCAATGATGTGCCGTGAAGGCCTTGAGATCATTGAGCGTAGCCAACGCAATCAGGTGCCATGCTTGGTGATTTCTGCAAGTGCTGCCTACCTTGTAAAGCGCGCAGCTGCTCTCTTTGGCATTCCGCAAGAAAACGTCTTAGCAGTCGAAGTAGCGGTCGACGAGCAAAATGACAAGCTGTTGCCACAAATTGTGGGCGTTCCATCCTTCCAGCAAGGCAAGATCACCCGTCTTCACATGTGGCTTGAGGGGCATCAGATCACTGATCCAGAGATCTACTTTTACACCGACTCGATCAACGATCTGCCGCTGTGCCATGAGGCCCAGCATGTTTTTGCTATCAACCCAAGCAAAGCCATGCAACAAGAGGCAGCTCGCCACAACTGGCCACAAGCATTCTGGCATGCCATCTAAAGGGTGGAACTGCAGAACGACTCCACCAAAATAACAAACCCCACGGCTATCCTTACTGCTAGGCAGCTAAGCTGCTAAGTCAAGCAACCAAGAATAGACATGGGGTCTGTATGCCTCTAACAGAATTGGCTAGCCCCTGCTAAACCTTTCTAGGCCTTGTTTTCCGGCATAGCCAACATCTGTGTGTGAGTGCTTTGGTCTTATTTTTAGTAATTGATCACTGCACGGCGGTTCTTTTGCCAGTTACTCTCGGCATGACCTGGATCAACTGGCTTTTCCTCACCGTAGGACACGATCGACAGCTGATTGACGTCTACACCAAGGTTTTGCATGTAACGAGCAACAGCACGAGCACGTCTCTCACCTAAGGCAATGTTGTACTCTGGGGTACCACGCTCGTCGGTATGACCTTCGATAATGATGCGCGAATCAGGGTTATCGCGCAGATACTGAGCGTGAGCTTGCATTACCGACACATACTCGTCTTGGATCTGATCACTGTCGTAACGGAAGTAAATAGTATTGTTGTCACGCAGTGCTTGAGGGCCAGCAAAGGTTGGATCATATGGTGCGTTAGGCTGAGCATTTGGATCACCAATTACCAGCGTACCTGTAGCATCAATCGAGGTTACAGCATCACCTTCTAAACCACCATAACCCAGCTGATCCTCATACATACCCTGATCATTAATTAATGCGCCATTGCCACCGCCAGCACCAGCTACAGATTGATCAATCATCTCCCCATCAGTAGTACTACTTTGGGAAGAACAACCGTTCACAGCGAGCACCATTGCACCAATCAGGCTCGCTACTAACAAATTAGTTCTCATAAAAATCCCCTATATCCAACAACTGATGGCCTATTTCTCAGGTAATGGGCCCCATGCTGGAGCACTAATTTCGCCTGAAGTACTGGATGGCAAGTTAGCCTTAAAACGGCCGTCGGTCGAGACCAAAGCTAAGCCTTTACGCCCTTGGTACACTGTACTGTATATTACCATACTGCCATTAGGGGCCACACTTGGCGACTCGTCTAAGGATGACGTGGTTAACATATAAATGCCACCATCACTATCCACACGAGCAACGCGATAGCCATTGGCACGGGTAATCACAATTAAAGAGTCTGAGCCAGGAATTGGACGAGCCGAAAGATTCATAGCTCCTTGGAAAGTTACACGCTGAGCTTCTAAGCTTTGCAGGTTAACAGCATAGATCTGTGGGCGACCGCCACGCTCTGAGGTGAAATACAGGGTGTTGCTATCACTTCCCCAGTATGGCTCAGTGTCAATGGCGCGGTTATTAGTCACACGATGCAGTTGCGATGCCACTAAATCGTAGTAATAGATCTCTGGCTGTCCATCTTTAGACAAAGTAAAAGCAATCTTGCTACCATCAGGAGACCACGATGGCGAGCTATTTAAACCCTTAAACGAAGCCAGCTTGGTACGCTTTTGCTCAAAGATGTCTTGTACGAAGATAGCTGGTGCACGACGCTCAAAGCTCACGTAAACCAAATGACGGTTATCTGGAGACCAGTTTGGCGTCATGATTGGCTCAGTAGAACGCAGCACAGGAGTCTCGTTATAACCATCGTAATCAGCGGTCATCAGCTGATATGGATAGCGATCACCAAAACGATACACCACATAGGCAATACGTGTTCTGAATGCACCACGCTGACCAGTTAAGAGCTCATAGGTACGATCAGATACTAAGTGAGCAGCCTGACGCAGCTGAGCGGCGTTAGCACTGACCTGACGAGGCTCAGTTAAAAGCTTGCCTTGATTGGCACCCTGCACGCCAAACAAGCGATAGATCACACGGAAAGTACCGTCAGCATTAGGGGTTACTTCACCTGAAACTACAGCCTCTGCTCCCAGCGAAGCTAAAGCAGCAAAATTCACCTGATTGTTGGCAAAGACATTGGCTGGAAGCTGCTGATAGGTCAGCGGAGTAAACTTACCCGAGCGCATCAGATCAGCGCTAATAATGGAGCTGACATCGGTTGGCACTTGAGTCGTGGTTCTAAAAGGTAAGACCACCACGCGACGGCCTTCGTTAATACCACCAGTGATCTCGATCTGTAAGGCAGCATGCGCTCCCGAAACCAGACACATACTGAGCAACAATGCGCCCAATACTTTAAAAAATCGCATGGATCCCCCACTAACAAAAACTTATGCCTCACTAGAGGCAACTTTCAGCACTAAGTTTAGCAAAGCACAAAGCCCTTGCTTTATTCCAAGCTAAGAAAAACCCGCCGCCAACCAAGATTGCGTCACCATGATCACAAAAACAGCTGCTGTCACTATGCAGGCTAATGACATAAGCCAACTCACCATCAATCCACAATTAAGGCAAAAACTGTCTCATGGCTGTATATGGATAGTGTTAACTATTTTGTGTAAATTTTTTATGCCACCACACCCGTGTGTTTAGTGCGTAGCCACACGTAGCTACCAACCACTAAAGAGTGACTAAACCACTGGGCTTAGACATAAGCACCTTGGTATTCTCGTACTTCAGCAGGTCACTAAGGATCAATGGCCAGTTGTTCACGGTACGCGACCAGCGCTTCTTAAGAACTTTCTCGTAGCGGAGGTGAAGTACTGACATCACGCATCCCGCATCCTTGAAGCAGCCCTTGTTGATCACTTCCTTGAGGCTGCTGTTCACCGACTCGATAGCGTTGGTCGTATAAACCACCTGCCGAATTGCTGGTGGGTAGCTGAACAGCGGCTGAATGCACGCCTCAAAACGAGTCTTGACGAAATTGACAGCCAATGGAGCTTTGTCTTTCCATTTCTCACTCAAAGTGGAAAGAGCTTCTTCAGCTGCAGCAAGATCTGGGGCCGAATAAACAGCCTTAAAATCTTTACACCAAGCAGCGCGTTGCTTAGAGGTGACAAACTCCACGCTATTGCGCACTAAATGCACAATACAGCGCTGATGAATAGCATCAGGGTAGATACCCTTAATGACCTTATTAAGGCCAACGACCCCATCACTGCACACGAACATCATGTGCTTTAACTTGCGTTTGTCATGGAGGTTCATCAAGATAGTTTGCCAGCCTGTAAGGGTCTCTGTTTTTCTGATAATCTCGAAGTCAATAAGCTCCTTATGGCCGGTAGAATCAATCCCTAGCACCACATAGAGAGGTCGTTTAGCCGACCGCCCGCTTGCGGTACGTACTGGGATATACGTGCAATCAAGGAAAATGAACGGAAAAAGACGGCCTTCTAAGCTGGTGTTTTTCCACTCACTGACGCGAGCTTTGTAGTTCTCGACAACGTTGTGAACGTACTTATGCGAAACCTCTACATCCGTGAAGGTTTGCACAATATTGGCAATTTCACGAGTACTGTTACCAAGCGCTGCCATTGATAGAATCTTATCCTCGATATCGAAGATACTGTTCTTACCCTTAGGCAGGACAATGGGGTTAAAAGTGCCGCTGCAGTAGTTTCGCTTTTGGCGCTTTTCTTCACTGTCGTCTGCCAGCGACTCGCTTGAGGTTGGGCTAGGGCTGCTATTGCCACCTGCCTCTTGCTTATCTGGATACTCATCCTGAGAGTCTTGATCATGAGCATCTACCTCGGCATCACTCTCAGGTTTGGTGTGTTGGTCTTTGCTGTGACCAAGATTGGCGTCCATTTCGGCTTTTAACAGCGTCGAAAAGATGGTGCTGATAAGTGTACCAGCCAGCGCTGATTTGTCGTTCTCAACGGTTTCTGGGGCACTTGCCGTGCGATTTAAGATGCTTTTAGCTAAGATTTGACCAAACTGCTCTGCTTGCCGAGTTACCTCGTCAATCAGAGTTTGGTTGTTAGAGTCAGAGCTAGCAGCAGCTTGTTGCTTAGGCTTATTTTTCATAGTCCTTTTCCGTCAATCCCCAACATCTTGGAAACAGCAGTGGGATTTACCACTACCACCTTGAAAAGGGCATTTTAAAAAAATCGCCAAGCACCTACAGCTTTTACAG
>DXEV01000015.1 GCA_019114785.1 Candidatus Anaerobiospirillum pullistercoris
AATACGCTCAGAGCGCAAAATTGGTGACATACTCTGCTTATAGCAAGTTAAGCAGCACAAAAACGCACATAAAAAAGAGCGACAGTCGCCGTAACTAAGGAAGAAATGAGGCCTAAGGCGACCATCACTACTTCCAAGCCTAGCAAGCATACTCTGCTGCCATAAAACGTACCCATTGTACTTAAGTTCTCACATCTAGACCAAGCTTGTCGCACAATCGTGCAAACTAGCATGTAGGGAGGGCTAGCCAAGCGCTGATAAGCAGCAGTAGCCAAGCACGCTAAGTACCACCAACACCGCTATCAGCTTAAGAAAGGCCGTCTGAGCACAGACAAAACAAAAAGGCAGAGCTTCCCATTGGGGATGTAATTCTGCCTGAGCAAGTAGACTGAGCCAGCGTCCACACTGACGCAAACGCTGGTAAATGGCTCTCAGCCGGACAAGTTTTGTTCTAGGATGCAAATAATGCTTTGAGCCTTAGTTGGGTGCTACTCTTGTCATCTCTTGCCTTGCCTATGCTGATACTGCCACTAGAACACAAGGCACGCTTAGGCTTGCGGTGCTTAAGCACCAAACGATCATCCGAATATTGATGAGAAAAAGCTGCCAACTGAGGAGCATACGCTTTTAAAAGCATTGACAGCTCCAGAGACCACTGTCTTAGCAGCGCTTACTAGTGCGCTACCAACTTTACGCGCGCCTGCTGCTACCGCTCTGCCTACGGTGGATCCAGCAATGCCGCCTACAACTGCACCAACAACGCCTCCGGCAGCGGCTCCCCACGGCCCAAAAACTGCTCCAATAGCACTACCGACAGCAGCTCCCTTAGAACTTCCAACTATACCTGCTACGGTAGCGGCGCTACTGTCTTGCATACGACAAGCAGCCTCTTGCAAAGAGATTTCGCCATTAGCAACGTCATAAGCTGTTTTAGCCGTATCAAAACCTATGGAAACGATACCAGCAGCTGCACATACAGCCTGACTAGAAGACAGGATAATATGGTGTTTTCCTACGGCTCTAATTGTGTCTGAAACAGTCACGTTGCGGAAGCATCCTTTTTCCATGGCAACCACCAGAGCGCAAGTTGCAGCGGTTTTCGCTGCTGTAGCAGCTCCTGTTTTTACTGCCTTTTTGGCAATCTCTTTGCTGTCGACCTCTTCTCCTTTTATCAGAGCAGAGCCCGTCATGACAGCAGCAGATATTGCGCCTCCTAACAGACCGGCTTCGGCACTCTGTATGGCAATGCTTTTAGCCACAGAGCTTAAAGATACGTCATCCCAGTCGAGCTTAGGTGATTGCTCTGACTGCTGGGCATCCTCCTGCATCTGCTTTGCTTCAGTCTTACTCAGAGGTTTACTCTGTGCACCATCTTCAGTTTGAATTCTGTCGGTGGTTTTGGCGTCAATCTGATCTTGCTGATCGGAAGGCACTAGCTTCTGTTGCCCTCTATAATCACCATCCCTGAAAGCTTCCTCTGTCTTTTCAGCATTGGAGTAATACTTCGACTGATAGCGACCAACAACCTTGCCATCACCGTCTTTAACCAAGATGTCCACTGAATTTTTGCCGTTACCCTGTGGCACCTCAGCATGGTAGTCAGAATCACGAGCTGCTGCATCAATGTTAAAGGTTGAGGCATGGTAGCCCTCAGCTAGATTGCCATCCAAGTTTGGATTCTGATTAATTTCTCCGCTCTCGGTATGAATAATATCGGCAAGGAGATCATTGCTCTCGCGGATGGTGTCATCGATCCTCTGGAAATAGGTACCCATTTTTTCCTGAGCAAGAAACGAGGCACTCTTCTTGAGATCCTGCTCCAACCAGCTCTCACGGGAAATGCCAAAACTCTTAGCTTTCTGCAATCTCTCACGGCTTTGCTCCTGAGCCTTGACGTTACGAACAATATCATCGCGTAGAGCTTTGATTTCCTCTTCTGGGCGCTCAAGATGCTTGCTTAGTGGTGCTAGCATCCAATCACTGCTACGGTCATCAGCTGGTGCCTGCTCACCAGCCTCCATGAAATCAATGACCAGCAGCTTAAGTTGTTTTTGAACAACAGGCTTATTATCAGGTAATTGTTCTACCGTAGTCTCCATACCCACCTATCCTTTGGTTATGCTATTAACTCTGTGACTGCTCGTTTACCCTGACAATGCCGTCACCGCTTTTACCAACGCTGACGGCTTCACAGATTAGACCTATACGATCGCCTATGATTTGCTACCGCTGCTACCATTGCGATTGCTGCTGGCATTGCGGATCTCATACTTCTCGTAGATTTCACGCAGCTTTTTGATCTTCTCGCTCATGGTCTGCGAGATTGAGCGGATATTCTTCACCGAGCGCATAAGATCTTCACTGGTTATGTCATCCTTATCATGAAGAAAGGCAGTTTCCACTGCATCCTTGACCAATGACTCCAGATCAGCGCCAGAATAACCATCGGTAGCCTTTACCACCTCACCGATACTTAGTCGCAAATCCCACTTGCCACGCTTCTTCAGGTGGATGGTTAAGATCTGCTTTCTCTCAGCAGCATCTGGCAGGTCGACAAAGAAGATTTCATCAAAACGACCACGGCGCATAAACTCTGTTGGCAAGCTGCTGATATCGTTAGCCGTAGCTACGATGAAAACGCTAGATTCCTTTTCCTGCATCCAAGTTAGGAACTGACCGAATAGACGTGAAGTAACCTCATGACCACCGCCATTACTACCCACACCAGCAAAAGCTTTCTCCAGCTCATCTATCCACAGCACACAAGGACTGATGGCCTCAGCAAGCGACAAAGCCCTGCGCATGTTATGCTCAGACTCACCAACATACTTGCCAAGCAAGCGACCGACATCAAGGCGCGTTAACGGCAGACCAAACTTCTTAGCAGTAGCCTTAGCACATAGGCTCTTACCGCAGCCTGGCATACCAAAAATCAGCACTCCTCGTGGAGCATCCACGCCAAAACGCAAGGCACGGTCAAAGTTCTTGTAGATCTTCTCGCGCACCGTCAACCACTCCTTCAGGCTCTCAAGACCTCCGATATCGTTGATGGTCTCGGTGTAATTCATCAGCTCAAGAATGCCCGATTTGCGGATGATTTGCGCTTTTTCCTGTAGCACCAAGTATTGATCAGATGCAGCGATCGCTCCGCTGTTGTGATATGCCTGATTGAGGATCTGCCGGATCTGGAAGGCGTTTAAGCCTTTAAGAGAGCGTGACAACTCATTGATGGCTTCGCTATCAATGTCGATCCCCAACATATCGCCATAGTTACGTAAAATCTTACTGATTTCCGCATAGTCAGGAACAGGGATATCCAGCAGCGTGATGTACTCCTCAAGCGTTGGTGGCAGTACTACCACAGGCGATACCAGCAGTATCACCACCTGATAGTGATCTTGCAGACGTACCTTGTCTGCCATGACTTTGAGCATGGAAACTATTTCTGGCTCATTGAGGTAGGCACTGCAATCTTGTAGCACAATGATCTGAGCCGTATCGATGAGGTAAGCTGTATTTTCACCGGACTCCTGAGCTTCATCAAAGGCCTCACTTGCCACAAAGGCAGCCTGTAATTCCTGCTCATGGCACGATCTGAGAAAACTAAATAGAGCTTGTGGCACCATGCCTGGCTGTAACTTAATCCCAGCATCAACTGCTGCCATGCTCTGCAGATCAAACTGACCTAATGCTGGATTAAACCCCTTCACAAGGAACTTCGTACCCGTGGCACTCTCTTGTAAGCGCTCGATAATGCTCTCAACATCGACTAGATCAAAGTGATTGATGAAGAAGATTGAGCGATACGACTCGATATAGTCGATGAGTTGACGGACAAATTCCGTTTTCACGACGTTTACCCCTCACGCACGTCTACATTGCTAGATTTCCGTGCACTGCTTTGATCTAGCAACCTACCACTCTGTCGCAAGCAGCTGAGGCAGCAAACGATACAGTCTTCTTCGTAACGGTACTGCTGTGCCGGTGCTCAGCTTATTAAAACTAGAAATTACGAAATATTATTCGTAACTTACGCTTGTGCACTATTCCAACTGAACGTAATATACATAATAATCGTAATAACCCATCTGCTTTGCTCGCAAGCCATTTAAAACCGTAAAGTATTGCGAATCACTAAGAGTAGAAATGGTACTGGAGTTTGCAGCAGCAGAACCTAATTTGCCATCAGTCGACCCATACCTTGAATACGCACCCAAGCAAATTATTTTCGTATCTTTTGCTACCAATGTTTTCCACTCTCTTGTTGTTACATTTACTTTACATATGCTGCGACCAAGTTTTCTCGCCATTGTTTTTATAAATTTGTCGTTATCCGAAGAAATCTCATCTATCAACTTTGACTTTAGCTGCTCAAAGAAAAATGGCCTGAATTTGTTCTCAATTACAGATGGGGGAAAACTTCCTACAATGTTTTTGCTGTATGGTCTATCTTTATAAGGCTTGCCTTGAAAGTCGTAGGCAAGATAGTATGGTCGCAGATCCGTATCTGCTAGCATGGCTAGAACTGCCAAAGGCGCTTTATCGAGCAGCGCATCAAACAGGAACGTATGCCCCAGCTCCAAGAGCTCAGGGAACCTGCTTTTCATCTCGTGCAAGCTATTATTTATAAAGCAGAGATCCGTGGCATTATCCGTAATTTTCTTAACAAGACCGAGATACTGCTTATAACGCAACTGACAGGTACTAAGGATGTCACTTTCCTGCACAGCCTGTTGCTGCACCACTTCTCGTCTGCGCTCCATTAGCGCAATATCTCTGAGTAAGTCATCAAGCTCATCATCAGGCACATCTAATCTAAAGATCTTAGCCATGCGCTTGACCAGATCATTGTCGTGTAGGTTCTTCGACAGCATCTCCTCAATCTGAGCCTTTTCGTCGGCATAGCCGCGCACCTCAAGCCAGCGGGAGAGCAAGTTGTTGGTTTTTAGGGCATATAGTAGCCCATGTGGATCGAAGTTATCGCGCAGCTCCTCAAGGGAATTAACGCGAACCACTGGGTATTTGCCGTCCTTATCTGGCTTCTGTAATGGCAAGCTGAACTTGATCGTCTTTGGTGTTTTCATTGATCGCTCCTGAAATGAATGGCATCCCACACCATATCCGCCCTTGGCGAAAGCTGGGTGAGGCACGCTCTAATCTGCCTCATGTCTGACAATAGGCAGACGAACTATCTCTAATGCTTCAGTTTAGCTGAGTTTTTTGTAGTGGGGCAGACTTTAGTAGCTGAAATACAACAGCAATCACAGTTTAAAGTACTAATGATTTGTTGCTCACCTGCCACGTATACGTGCTTGGGAAGCTGAAACCGCACTGCAACGAGCACTATCTTGGGCCAGTACTACCTAATTGTTGTTGCTGCCGTTGCTGCCTTGGATCTGAAGAATATTACGATCAGCCTCACTTTCGAGGTTAAACGAGCGCAAGGCATCAATCTCGTCCTGCATCTTCCACACTTCCTCAACATGATGAAAGCGATCCTCCTTGTTTCTGTCTATGCGCTCACTAAAAAATTTTTGGCGCTCCTCTGGGGTCATGAGCTCGGTTCCTCTGGCGTAGTACTCTGCAGCCTTAGCCTCATTTTGCATCACATACGGGCCGTGTTCGTAAATTCGCGCCAAAGCTATGCACGATGCGGCAAACTTAAGCTCACATCCTAAGATCATAGATCTGAGCCGCGCCTTCGTAGTCTTCAATGAGCTCAGTCACCATTGCCGAGTAATAGCAAGACATACCGTCCAGCAGCTCACAGCCTTTAGCGAAGTAACTGGCAGCTTTTTTGTAGTCCAAATTAACCCCATCACCGTTATAGAAATACAGGCCTAAAGAGCCGCAAGCAAAGCCATTTCTCAGCTCGCATCCTTTGACGGAATATTCGACTGCCTTCGCAAAATCCTGCGGAACGCCATTGCCCTCGTAGTACAAAGCTCCCAAACGCCCACAAGCTGCACCATCTTGCAGGTCACAGCTTTTGGTGGAGTACTCAACAGCCTTAGCAAAATCTCGCTTAACCCCTTTGCCCTTGTAGTACAGCTCTCCTAAGGCTGTACAAGCCATGTCGTTTTGCAGCTTACAGCCCCTGATGTAGTACTTTGCTGCTATTGTGTGGTTTTTAGTGACGCCCTGTCCAGTGCTGTACAACAGGCCTAAAGCGCCACAGGCATTGCCATCTTGCCACTTGCAGCCCTTAGTGAAGTACTCAAGTGCTTTAGTATAGTCCTGAGCAACCACTCCACCTAAAACGTACAACGACCCCAGATAAGCACACGCAGCGCCGTTCTGATTCTCACATTCTTTCACCGCAAATTGCCGTGCTGCAAAAAGATCGTCATCAGCTACTGCAGTACCAGCTGACACGACCACTGAAGATAGGAACAGCCCAAAGGCTAAGATAAATTTTGGAAGCAAAGGCATTTGTGGCATTCCTTGAAAAGCAACATCGGTACGATTGCCAAATTGCCTAACCAGCAGCTCCAGCGATGAACTTGCCGTAAGCCTAGATAGAGGCAGCGACTGAGTTTAGCAGCGCATCACCAATACGCGCATAGAAGCAGGGGAGGTGGCACCACGTGTCATTTTACGCCATGCTGCGACTGCCAAAACATCTGGCGGAAAAGGCAAGCAGCAATATGGCAAGAGCACACGGTAAGCATTGAGACTTACGCTACCAGCCTACCAAAAGAGCTGTTAGGCAGTCGTCGTGTGGGTAGCTTCCTTTGAGGCCTTTAAGGCCTTTGAGAATAGGGGCGGGCGCTGGTAGATCTGCACGTCAACGACGAGCAAGTGGTGCCATATGCTGAGGGTACAGCAAGTTGCTTGGAGGCTGGTGCTGATGCCACTGACTTGCAGGCCACTAAGCTCAAACACGGAAAGATTGCCTCTCATAAAGGCAATGCCATTATCTGCCACGCTCGACAAGACCAAGTTCATCTACAGCGACCAGTTCACCATCAGCGACACTCCGCTTGAAATACAGGTCTACGTGACAAACAAAAAATCGGCTTTAGAGTGGGTAGAGGGAGCGCTGTGGCAGCAGCGCTGGTAAAGCCTCACAGCTCGTTAACGTCTTTAACCACATAGCCTAAGAGAAGGACGATCCGTAGTAAACCTGCACCTGATCTTACGGGTGCTCATGGTGAGCCTTAAGATCGTGGCGTAGTTACCTGCACTATGAATCAACCCACTAGATCAGTAACCACTAAGGCTATAAATCTATAGCAGCGCTGTCTTAGCACTCACGCTTTTTACGAGCTCAAAAAGGCAGAGCTCTCTCTAAAGAAAGACTTGCTTTTTTGCGTTAAATAACAACACCAGCACCTCAAGAAGAGTTCTAAGCTTCCTTGTTTTAGTTTAAGATCTGTTATGCCATAGATACCTGCTTTTGCTTGGAACCACTGGGGCTCCACAATGTAAAGATAAGATTAAGCTGAACTGAAGCCAGTTTTGGCTTGATGATTGTGAGCTTAAGGCTTTTGAGGTGGCAATGGTGCAGGGTAGGAAGTAGCTCCATCTGCAAGTCAAAATAAGAAGGTCACGCCCGCCATGTCTAATTCTTCTTTTCACTTTTCCATTTTAACCTCTTGCAAGATTCCGCATCCTTACGTCCAACAATGCGATGCAAACGAGTTGATTGCCTTAGGAACTAAATACACCCTAAGCCGCCTCTTAGATCTTGACTGTGATTGTGATCAGGAACCTGAGCTTAAGGTGAGCGATCTTGCCAATGCTCTCAAGGTTGACGGCCCATCGCAATATAATAATTCTCCTGTCAGCGCTGTGATTCACACCCCAATATTAGCCCCTTATGAGATAGCGGAGAAAGTGTTAAAGAAGTCATGGGGAACCCTCTCTGCTGAAACGGCTAAGGGCATTGGCTATTTTTCAGCAGCTAATGTGATTGCTTACAAATTCTGCACAAAGACTTTAGGCGATCATAGCTACCCATACAACATAATTACCCCAGATCGCGGAGTAAGTAACGATTACTATGGGTGTATCATCAGAGCGGCCGTGCTCAATCACCAGCCTATTATTGATGCCTTTTCCTTGCCTGATATCATCAATAATTGCCGCTTATCCCAGCCATTCATTGAATACTACCAAGACGACAACTTTAAGCTGAGAGAGCTCGACGCTGAAAATATCGAAAAAGTCGGCTTTAGATACATAACCACCAGCGAGCGGGTTCGCGCTTTTGTGGATAATGCCTCAAGCGTTAAATCTGCCTACGATCAAGTTACTTTGTGCGACTTCTTCTGCGTTAGCACTTTCGTGCATTACATATGTCTTTGGGAGCAGCATATAGATCACATGGCAGCTCTAGTTGCGCTGTCGCAATCGCAAACAAGTAGCAACTTTGATCTTAATACTCAGCCAAAGCTGCATATACCTCCACTGGTGTACAGGAAACGTAGATTGTTGAGGCATACCCCTTCAACGGTTCCTTTAGCTGTACAGGAACAACCCGACATCAATGCCCAGAATAAGCAAAACACGAATGCCCCTGTAACTGTGGAGAGCGGTCGAGAAGCTGAAATCTTGGAGGGAGCAAATAATCAAGCTAAAGCCGCGAAGAAGGACGATGAGTTTGTCATCAATCTCGATTTATCTGCACGGGCTAAGTCCTTAGGCAAGCTGGCAACTCGCAGCAACAATGCCATCAAGCAGGAACTTGAGGATTTTGACGCGATCAAGATTGGTCTTGCATCGCCAGAGATGATTCGTGCTTGGTCTTACGGCGAGGTGAAGAAGCCAGAGACCATCAATTACCGTACTTTTAAGCCAGAGCGTGACGGTCTGTT
>DXEV01000185.1 GCA_019114785.1 Candidatus Anaerobiospirillum pullistercoris
TCACCGCCTCACGCGAAATAGCAATCACCACACGACGGTTCTGTGCACGGCCTGCGCGGGTAGCATTGGAATAGAATGGCGAATACTGACCATAGGCCTCAGCAGCTAAACGCTGTGGCTCAATACCATTGGTTTCCAGCTCTTGCAGCACGTTAATGGCACGACGTGAAGACAGCTCCCAGTTATTGCCGTAAATAGCATTTGGCACAAAGGAGTTATCGGTATAACCACGCACACGCACATAGTTATTAACATCACGTAAAGCCGTAGCAATGGTAGCAATCACCGGACGCGAACGGGTCAGAATCGAGGCGGAATTGCTAGCAAAGAGCAGACTTGAAGAGATGTTGATGGTGATCCAATTTGGATCGTGCTCAACTACGATATCGCTATCTAAGCCCTGAGCCGAAATGGTCTCAGAAATAGAGCGCATGAGGCTATCAAAAGGCTGACCATTTGGATTTTCGCCTTCGTACTCACTATTGGCAGGGCCAACACCACCGGTATCTGATTCATCAAGCTCGCCACCTGGGGTTAAACCAGCAGAGCGCTCAGCCTCAGAGTCTGGGGTAACATTGCTCATTGCACCTGGAGTTGGGGTCTCAACTTCGCTCTCATCTAAGTTACCTTGGGCCACAGTGTTGGCAGTTGGATCATTAGAAGAGGTCGAAGACTCATCGGATCCACTATCACGGATACTCTGGATAGTGATACCAAAGTCCATGACACCGCCACCGCCTGCAGTTTCGTTTTGCACCTCTTGTTGTGAGGCAGTAGCCGAGGCTAAGGAGGCATCAGCCATTAAGTTAGCCACAGGGCCTGGTAAAGCGATCACACCAGGCACCGAAGAGATCATACCGATTTCATTAAAGGATGCCATTAAGCCTTTGACCATCGATTGAGCATCAACCGATTTGGCCATAGCAAAGGAATAGAGCACCACGAACACAGCGAACATCAAGGTCAGGAAGTCACCGTAGGAGACTAACCAACGCTCCATGTTCACATGGCCCTCATGACTCTTACGTCTAGCCATTTCACAAAACCTTCTTACTGCAACGACCGTCCGCAGTTGCGGTCACGCTAAGCTGCGGCCCACGGCCGCTGCTGCGGCCGCTTGACACCAAGTCTAGGATTAATCACCGTTGAGATTGCCAGTGTAGACGCCGATACGACGCTTGAGCATCAGAGTGTTTTCGCTACCGGAGATCGAAACTAAACCCTCTAAGGTCATGTATTTAAACAGCGCCACTTCCGCACTAACACTACGAATACGACCACCTGCTGGAATCAGGAAGCAGTTAGCGCCCACCAGACCGTAAATAGTAGCCACGAAGGCCACAGCAATGGAAGGGCCTAACAGATCAGGGCGGTCGAGCAGAGACATAGCGTGAATCAGACCTAACACAGCGCCCACAATACCCATGGTAGGGAAATAACCACCCATGGACTCGTAGAACTTAGCGGCTGGTTCTAATTTTTCCTGCTCTAAGGCGATAGCGTTTTCTAGCAAGGTATAGAGAACGTCTTTATCCACGCCGTCGACGATCATTTGGATACCGGTACGGGTGAAATCGTCGTTAGCAGAGGCCACAGAATTTTCCAAAGCTAAGGCACCCTGTTGACGGGCGATGGTAGACATACCAGCTAAAAGCTCAGCTTGGGATTGGAAATTAAGGCGTGGAGGGGAAATTAACCAAACGATATGCTTTAAAGCCAACCACACTTCTTTAAGTGAGAATTGCACTAAGCAAGCAGAGAAACCAGCACCACAGACCACCATGAAAGCAGGGAAGTTAATCAGAGCGCTTGGGTGGGTACCCTCAAGAATCATGGCAGTGAGAATACAACCTACCGCCAAAAAAACACCGAGAAGATTCATAAGAAAAAACTACCACGCAAACTCAGCGCAGCTCTCTCCAAAGCGAAAGCGTAGTCTGCAGCTGACGACAAGGGACAAGACGCTAGAGTTTCGTGTCTCCTTAGTCCCAGAAAGTTATGATCTAAGGTTGCCCTGTACTATGCCATGCAAACGCAGCAACAACAGCACTCCGCATCACACAGCCTTGGCCTGAGCCAGCCAGTTCAACTCCAACGCAAGCACTGAGCTCTCGGCACAGCGCGCCGCTATCCCACCTCTGTCACAGCCACAGCCAAGCTTTTCCAGCATGGCAAAGCACAGCAAGACCGGCAGATACCTACGGTTCCCCGCAAACACCTGCGATCAAAAGCCTAAAGCTTATGACCTGAGTAAAGACAAATTACACTAGCGCACTATAAGAGCACAGCTGCTCCTACCTACAGACCGTAATCTCAAACTTATGCGCGCGAAAGCGCACAAAAGCTTAAAAATACGCCTTTTTTCCGCGAAAAAAGGATAGGAATCAGGCAAAGCTCTGCTAAAAACATGCCAAAGGTACACTCCAGCAAAGCGCAAGAATGGCTGCGCAAAAGGCCTCAGCACCGTTTGCTGACCACAAAGCCCTACTCTCCTCACCGCTGCCAGAGGCCCACCAAGCCGTTTAATAACACCTTGAGCGCCTCGCGGCGCATGCCGAGCATGCCTGCCATGCCGAACATGCCTGCGCATGCCCGCCATGCCGCGCATGGTACGGTGGTTGGTGGCAAGCACAAGAGTGCCTAGTCAACAAGACAAAGCCCCCTGAACCTTAGGAATGGCCCAAAGCTCATGGGGCTTAAAGCAGCTCAGTACGGCTGCTGGGCAGCCGTACTGCCAGCATGGCAGGCTGCAATGCCATAGCTCAACATTTAGAGCTAGGAGCGCTTGTGCCCAGCCTAGTGCAACTGCAAAGAAAATTAGGAGTTGCGCATCTCTTGGGTGATGCAATCGGCAAACTTATCCAAAGGCAGGATCTGATCGGCTAAGCCTGCGTTGACCACAGCTTGAGGCATACCATAGACCACGCAAGTGTCTTCGTTTTGAGCCCACACTACCGAGCCCTTTTGCCGCAACATACGGCAACCCTCGCAGCCGTCAGAGCCCATGCCGGTCAAGATCATAGCCAAGACATTGCCACCATAAATATTAGAGATGGAAGCGAAAGTCACATCCACGCAAGGGTGGTACACCAGACGTGGGTCAGCTGGCAGGATCTTTACCTTAGTCTTACCACCAAGGCGCTCAAAGATCATCTGCTGGCCACCTGGGGCAATATAGCAGTGACCTGGCTCTAAGAACATGCCATCTTGGGCTTCGACCACATTGTTTTGTGACATGTTATTTAAACGAGCCGCAAAGGTAGTGGTAAAGGATGCAGGCATGTGCTGCACAATCACAATAGGCACATTGAGACGAGGCAGCTTTGGAATGATATTTTGCAGCGCAATTGGGCCGCCAGTGGAGGAGCCAATGGCTACTAAGTCGTGACGCTTACCCGAGACCTTAAAGTTAGTAGAGACACCGCGAGCATTACCAAAGCTGAACTGCATGGCAGCGGCTGGACGGCCTTGGTTAACACCGCTTAAGCGCTCGTAGATCTGATCGAGATCCTGACGCACGGTGCTAGGAATAGCACCACCTGCACTAGGAGCACTACTACGACCCAGAGAAGAGGTACGGCTCAAGCTACTAGAAGAGGTGGAAGAAGAGCGCAGGCTGCTGCTAGAGCTGCCTAAGGTAGAGCGGGAACCTAAAGAAGAAGTCGTAGAGCTACGACCTAAGCTACTTGAAGTAGTAGAGGATCCCACGCTGCTACGCGATCCCAAAGTAGATGAGGTACGACCTAAGGTGCTGGTAGCAGGACGAGACGAAGAGCTTAAAGCGCTAGTAGATGCAGCGCTTGAGCTGCGCATTGGGGTGCGGCGGATATGCGAACGTGCCACAGCCTTAATGGAATTGCGCAGGGTATTTAAGGCGTCCTCACGCTTGTGCGCGATATCGTCGAAGTTCTTTGGCATGAAATCGACGGCACCAGCCTCCAGAGCCTTAAAGGTGGAATTGGCACCTTCAAAGGTCAGGGAGGAGAACATCAGGATAGGCGTTGGGCACTTTTCCATGATCTGCTGCACAGCGGTAATGCCGTCCATGACAGGCATTTCCACGTCCATGGTGATCACATCAGGATGCAGGGACATAGTTTTGTCCACACCCTCTTTACCATCCTTAGCCTCACCGATCACTTCCAGTGTAGGGTCAGCCTTAATGATCTCCGTCAGTCTTTTTCTGAAGAAGGTAGAATCATCGACGATGAGCACCTTAATAGCCATAAAAACCTCGACATCCTAGCCCGTACACGGCTTTAACTGCCAAAAAGAAAAAGGCTTTGCCACTAGCAATGCCCGCATCCTGTTAACAGCTAGCTGCTAGCTGCTAAGCAGCAACCGCTGTATCTGCAGTGGTTGCAGCACCTCAGGGATAACAGGGCCGGTGACGACCACAAAGTTATCCTAGGCCAAGATGTAGGCTAAGCGACAAAAGTGCCTTTTTCAGTCGACCGACTCCCAGCAACAGCGCATAAAGCACACGAGCTAGAAGGGCTAAACAAAATCCTATGCTGCCTGATCTGTCTTTCCTCCTCAAACAAGACCAAGAAAAGAAAGACAAAAGAATCCGCAGTCTTTTTAGCTAAAGCAAAAACTTTGGCGTATCTGAGCGACACTGCGTCTCAAAGAGCTGTCTTTAAGCACTCTTTAGGGGACAAACTCACCATCTTTCAGCCTGCAACCTGCAACCTGATTTGTTGCCCCATAGATTCAAAGTTCCATTTGCATACTAGCACAAACAATGTGAACTCGCACTACATGTACGGAGTGCACCGCAATAGCTGAGGCATATTTGCAAGATCTAGCCCGCCTCTCATAGCTCACACTAAAATTTTTCCGAAAAGGCGATATTTAAGCGCTTAGTAGCTCTAAAAAGCAAAAAAGAGGATTCGCCTTCTCAAGCGATCCTCTTCTTGGGGAGTATAAGCAACTCCAATACAGACAGCGCGAGTGCGCTGCAGTGCAAGGTAGTGCTAGTGCTAGTGCGCTGTTGCACTAGAAGCGATTGCCACCCTTACGAGCGTAAGCGCGGATCAGACCCTGAATATCTAAGATCAGGGCAATGCCACCATCTGAAGTAATAGTAGCGCCGGACATGCCAGGGGTGTGACGTAACAAGCTGTCCAGAGGCTTAATCACCACTTCCTCTTGACCCACGAGCTCGTCAACCACAAAGCCCACTAAATTAGAGGCTGGTACTTGCACCAACACAATGTGAGCCTTGCCCTGTAAGTACTCGTCAATTGGGGCATTCTCAAACCACTGCTTTAAGAAGAACAGAGGTACGGCCTTGTCACGGATCACAATGGTGTTTTGACCATCGACGTTACGCATAGTGGAGAGATCTAAGTAGAAGATCTCTGACACCGAAGTTAAAGGCAGAGCGAAGGTACGACCAGAGATCTGCACCATTAAGGTTGGCAGAATAGCTAAAGTTAAAGGTACCTTGATCTCAATGGTAGTGCCCTTATTGACCTCAGAGAGCACACGCACCGAGCCATTTAACTTAGCGATGTTGGTCTTAACCACATCCATGCCCACGCCACGACCGGAGATATCGGTGATCACAGTATTGGTGGAGAAGCCTGGAGCGAAGATCAAGTTATAAGCTTCTTCATCGCTTAAGCGCTGAGCGGCGGCCTCATCCATGAGGCCCTTACGCACAGCCACTTGACGCAGCTTATTAGGATCCATACCTGCGCCATCGTCGATAATGCGCAGCAGAATGTGATCGCCTTGCTGAGCAGCGCTCAGAGTCACGGTACCGGTTGGGTTCTTGCTTAAGGCAATACGCTCATTTGGCAGCTCGATACCATGGTCGCAGCAATTACGCACCATGTGGATCATTGGATCTGCTAAGGCGTCCACCAAGTTCTTATCGAGCTCGGTATCCTCACCTTCCATCACCAGATTGATCTTCTTATTGAGCTTACGAGCAAGATCACGCACCAAACGAGGGAAGCGGCCGAAGACCTTCTTAATTGGCTGCAAGCGGGTCTTCATGACCGAGCCTTGCAGGTCGGCGGTCACCACATCGAGGTTGGCGATCGCTTTGTTCATTTCCTGATCGGAGCGATGGGCGGCAATAGAGACCAAGCGGTTACGTACCAGCACCAACTCACCGACCATATTCATGATGTCGTCGAGCACCTTACTATCAACACGTAAGGTGGTTTCCACTTCAGCGGCAGGTGCTTTGGCAGCAGCAGCGGCAGCACCGGCGGCTGGTTTAGATGCAGCACCGGCGGCAGGTTTGGCTGCAGCTGGTGCAGCTGGCTTAGCAGCGGCTGCTGGGGCAGCAGCTGGTGCAGGCGCAGCAGCAGGAGCTGGCGCTGGAGCAGCAGCAGCGGCAGGAGCTGGCGCTGGAGCAGCGGCAGCGGCAGGGGCTGCACTAGCAGCGGCCTGAGCGGCAGCTTGAGCCTTTTGGTATTCTTCTTCGCTAGCTTGCTTTAGCTCACCACTTGCAGGGGCGGCACCGGCTTTATCATGACCGGCGTCATGCAGCATCTGATCAAAAGCTGCATCGGTATCATCCACATTACCCTGCTCAGGATGCAGAGCCTTATCGTTATCAGCACCTGGGGCATGGCCTTTACCATGTAACTGATCCAGCAGAGCCTCAAACTCTTCTTCGGTGATGTCATCAATACTGTGATTATCACCACCATCGCTAGCAGATGGGGCTGCTGGTGCAGGTGCAGGAGCCGGAGCTGGTGCAGGGGCTGGAGCCGGTGCAGGCGCAGGGGCCGGAGCTGGTGCTGGGGCAGGAGCCGGTGCAGGGGCTGGAGCCGGAGCTGGTGCAGCAGGCTCAGGAGCGGCAGCAGCATCGCCACCACCTAACTTGCCATCTGCAATGTCATGTAAACGCTGAATCAGCTCAGGATCCACTGGCTCTAATGGTTCATGATTCTGTACTGCGGTGAAAAGACGGGTGATCTCATCATATGCCTGCAATACGGCATCCATAGTCTCTGAGGTCATGACGATCTTGCCATTACGCAGCATATCGAACACGTTCTCTGCTGCGTGACAGATCTCCACTAACTCCGTGAGCTCAAGGAATCCTGCACCACCTTTTACAGTATGGAAACCTCTGAAGATTGCATTCAACAGGTCTTTATCATCAGGAGTCTTCTCGATCTGAACTAACTGCTCATTCAGTCGTTCAATGATCTCGCCTGCTTCGACGATAAAATCCTGAAGGATTTCCTCATCCATCTTCATCACTCCAGAACTAACCACCCACCTACGGGCATGGTCTGTAAGAGTTAACTCTCACTCATGACTTTGGTTTTGCTGTCTACTGCGACATACAGCATCCGGCGTTAAACCTTAGTCACGATTCCACCAACACCTCACCAAAGCAAGTTTCTTGCACATGGCTTGTCCTTAAGTCTCAGCAAGGAACTGTTTGATTATTCTAGACCACAATGGCCTCGTAGAGGGGTTGTCCAATCTCTCTACGCCAAAGCGTAGTCAAGCAAATACCAGCGTGAATTTTTTCAAATGACCTAATCTTCACACTTAATGCCTTGCTCCACATAGAGTATAGCGGACTACTCTGTGCTAACTTTTGCTCGCACCGTCATTGTTCACCACGCATATCTACATGGAGGTGTGCAAGATATCTATCCTGCACCAGCCTCCCTTTACCTATCAAAGACAGATAAAGGGACGGAGACAGTCACTTCTCCGTGTCAGCTGATCGTTTAGCTCAGCTGTTTTGTGCCATGCCCTAACCAACGCAAAGGTTAGAAGCCTAAGCTGGCCAGCAGATCATCCACCTCGTCTTGTGAGGCAGCTGCTGTGTTGTCCTCAATCTGGCTACCAAGAGCTGGGCCTTGAGCCTCAATAGCCTTTTGCTTCATTCTTTCTTGATCCTGCACTGGAGTGTACTGACCAAAGAAGCGTAAGAACTCGACCAGCTTGTCCTCAACCTCAGTGATCAGGCCAACCACACGCTGAATCATTTGGCCTGTTAAATCTTGGAAATCTTGGGCCATCAGGATCTCATTTAACTGATTAGAGAGATCCGAGGCATCAGATGCAGTCTTTTTGAGCAGATCATCGATACGATGGCACAAAAAGACAAACTCAAAGCGGTCGATACGACCGTTCATTAAGTGCTTCCAGATTGGCATCAAGTCATCAATCGAAGACTTTAAAGCCAAAGCAATAGGCGTGCACTTATCAACTGCATCGAGAGTACGAGTTGCAGCCTTATCGGTGACCGTAATGATGTAGCGCAAACGCTCAGAAGCGTTAGGGATCTCCTCGTCAGTGATCTCACGCAATCTTGGGTCATAGGCAAACTTCTGCACAGCAGTGTGCAGATCACGGGTTAAGCAACCTACCTGCTGGTAGAAGCTCTCTTCGTGCTTTTGCGTAATAGCCAACAGTTTTTTGTCGGCCTCTTGTTGCATGCCAGCCTCAAGCAGCATGACGATCTCACGGGCATCCTCTAAGGTGATCAAAGGCTTATCGCCACCAGCTCCAGCTGCTGCCACGCCTGCATCACTCAAAGCTGCACCAGTCTTTAAATCCTCAGACATTTACCGCCACCCCTACAAGTAAATTAGCTCCACGGGCCTCTAAAATCAGATCCTAGAGCTCTTAGTGAGCACCGTCGATGCGCTCAAAGATCTTGTCGATCTTTTCTTTTAAGGTATCGGCAGTGAAAGGTTTAACGATATAGCCATTCACACCAGCCTGAGCAGCAATAATGATCTGCTCACGCTTAGCCTCAGCGGTAACCATGAGCACAGGCAAAGACTTGAGCTTAGGGTTAGCACGGATCTTACGGAGGAGATCGATACCCTGCATAATTGGCATATTCCAATCGGTGATCACGAAGTCGTAATCGCCGTTTTCGAGCATAGGCAGAGCAGTAGAGCCGTCATCAGCCTCAAAGGTGTTATTAAAACCCAGGTCGCGCAATAGGTTCTTGATGATACGTCTCATGGTAGAAAAATCATCGACGATCAAAATCTTGATGTTCTTATCCAAGATCTTCTCCTTAACTGCAGAAAAAATCATCAGGCCCTTACAGTGCCCGAGCACCACTCTCACTTGCAAGAGTTGGGAAAAATACAAGCTCCCCAGCCGAAAGTAGCTAATTAGAGTTAGCACTACCTAGCTGAGATTAGCAAATTCGGATTAGCATCGCGAAGGGCTATGACCCATATACAGCTCAAGCAACAAACCCAAGCACAAGACCAATCATCCAGATTGGCTAGATTATCCTGAGTTCAAGCTCTGATCCTATATGGCCACTTTAGCGCAAAATCGTGTCTCTTATTATAGATACACGCTCCGAACCACCGTCTTGCCTCGGCCACACGACTAAAGATATCTAAAGACACATAGACGCAAGGTTTGCTCGAAGCCCTATTGCTAGCATCGAGAAAACGCAGAAAACCGATTGTTGCAAGTGGTGCACGCTCGTTGTCACAAAGCACAAAAGAAAGGTGAGGCACAGCTTTAACCACTAGTAAGCAATAGCCACACAGACAACGGGATGCTAAATCCTGATATTTTACACCACAAAGCGCACTTATTGGCTGTTACATGCACAATAGGAGGCATAAAGTAAAGCTAAAAGAACCAGCAAGCCACAATCTATGGATAGCTAAAGCAAGGACAAATGGAAAGCAAAGCCAAATTTTCCTTATCAGCTGTTAACTAGCAAAGACTATTCCAAAGGGCATCGCTAGGTAATCTCAGAGCCACAGCAAAAAACCAAAAAGGAGTAACAGAGGAATTAGTCTTAACCGCAACTACCATTTTAGATCAGCGAAGAGGCACAAGAGAGAAAAGCTTGAGCGGTAAATGGAGAGCAATCCACAGCAATCTAAAGCAATTGCCAGCAATCGCCAGCAATCGCAAAAGCCCATCTTATAGGCCGCAAAAGCAAGCTCCGAGGGCACCAGCGCCATAGCTGGCGACCTAATCGGCCTAAAGCCTAATCTAAGATAGGCCAGCAATACGAGCAAATGGCCACCAACTTTAGCCATCTTTAGCCATTTTGCTGACAAGGCTCCACCTACTCTCTGGCCTCAATCTATATCTGGCCTCCGCCTACCTCTGCTCCACAGACTTAGGCAATGAAAACTTCTCTTCTGGACAGCAAAAAGCCCCAAAACTAAAAACGGGGCTTAATTGCGAGTGCTTACTTGGTAGCAACATCTGCTACTGAGGCCACATCCTTAACAGCAGCATTGACGGAGGCTGCTGCCGCCTTGGCTTTGGCAAGAGCCATCTGCATCTGTGCGGCCTTACGCGGACGGCCACGACGGCGCGTACCTGTAGTCTGGCCATCGGTACCCTGCGCTGCATCTGCTGTAGCAGGGCCCACCGCATGTCCACGTCCACGTGCTGACTTGCTGCTGGCGGATCCTGCTAAACGGCCACGGGTGCGTGTTGTCTTTGGGGCGGAGTCAGCCGCGCGATCTTCGCGTGCCTCACCTACAGACTCAATCACCGTTTTACCATCTGAAGTGGTGCGTACCGCTTGTGAGGTCAGAGTATGCTGCTCTATCTGGCGCTTGGCCTCAGCTGCTGCACCTTGAGCCGTGCGCATGGTGATCTCACCATTTTCATCAAAAAGTAGGCTTTCCTTTTTGCTCTGAGCTTCAGTCTCTACCGCCACAGCTCCAGGGGCAATAGGAGCCACGCGACGGTTTTCCTCGGTGGATCTGTCTTTATCTGCTTTCTGTGCCACGCCCCATTCTGAGAGCTTAGCGCGCACACGCATCAGAGCTTGCGACAAGATCTGACAGGTACGAGACTCGGAAATGCCTAAGATCAAGCCGATCTCACGCAGATTGAGCTCTTGGTCATAGTAGAAGGAAACGATCTTACTTTCGCGCTCAGGTAAGGTCTCAATCGCATGCTGCAGAGCGGCTTTAAATTGGGTATCGTTGATATCTTCAAAGAGCTTGTCATAAGAGACATCAGCTCCACTTTCGGAGATCACATCCTCGGTCAGGCCAGTGTCTTCAATACCCACCACTTGAGAGGCTGTGCTATCGAGCAGCATTTGGTGGTAACGATTGATATCAACTTTAAGATCAGCGGCGATCTCAACATCGGTGGCCGGACGGCCGTAACGATGTGCAAGGCGGGTCATGGACTCACGAATAGCACGAGTGTTCTGGTGCACACCACGAGGAGTCCAATCGCTCTGGCGCAAGTCGTCCAGCATGGCACCTTTAATACGGATAGAGGCGTAGGTTTCAAAGACGGCACCTTGACCTTCTTTGTAGTGCTGAATGGATTCGATCAAACCGATCATTCCAGCTTGGATCAGATCGTTGACATCCACGGATCCAGGAAGACGATTTTTGAGATGCAAAGCCACACGCTTCACGAGTGGGGCATACTTAATCACCAAGCTGTTGCGGTCAACGATCTGTTGGCCTTGGTAAGCCTTAGCTCCTTTTGCTCTGGTTTGACCTAAGTTTGCCATCTCCAATCCTCTGATGAGAGCTGTTATCCGTTAAGGACTATGTGACTTAGTGAATCACACTGAATGCCATGTTCCACATAGAGTATACCGGTCGTCCCCGAGCTCACAAGCTAGTTAGCTAATAGCAAGCTAGCCATGACAAGCTGGCAAGCTAACAACTCAGGTTTAGCCTGTACATCCACATGGTGGTGTGCAAGATATTTACCCTACACAAGATTCCCCTCTAACTGCCAAAGACAGACAAAGAGCCGGATACAGTCACCTTTCAGTTAATCCGATCGCTTCTAGCAGCTAAATCAGCAATTTCGTGTTAAGCCCCTAATCTACAGGTGGGATATAACCACAAAATATAACTGGTAACAGTACCCACAAGTGCCAAAATTTTTGCAGAATATTACTGCAAATCTAGGCAAGTGCTAATAATGTGCCACTGACCATAATAGCAAGTGTGCAGTCATTAATGCAAAAGTAGGATCTGCGCACCAACACCCCCCTAGTCCAAACTTGCCCTACTCATAGTCAGTGCTTGTTCCCACATATTAAGCAAAATGAAGCTCAACTGCGCTCAATAATGCCTATATCTCTCTAAAACCCTACTAGGGCTCTGGCGCAACCTGCGCCCCATGAGCTACCGCATGCGCTATGGGCAGCTCCCATCACTTGACACCAACAAGGTCAGTTTCTAGCCCCAAATAGGCATTTGTCTGACCCCTAAAAAGCAAAAACCTCAGTCGATGCAGACAATTGCACCTAAACCAAGGTCTGAGAAGAATCTGAGAAGAGAGAGAAAGAGAACAAAGCCTCTATTGGGCTGAGCATCAGAGCTCCTGCGGTAAAACCGCAGGCAGTATAAGCAGCGATAGAGTAACTGCTTCTCTGTCAGCTTTACACCAAGCGAGGCGTCATACCACTTTTGGCCAAAGCCATTTGGCGCTCAATCTCAGATGCTTGCTCCGCTCCAAGATCAGAGATCAAACTCTGGCCAATTGGACGTGGTGGCTTATCCTGCATATTGGCAGCATCATTGATCACACTGTTCTCAAACTCTGGCTGGTGAATCAGGTTCTCTACAAAGAACTCTAAATAACCACCTGGAATGTCAGGAATAGGCCAATTGATCACACGACGGGCAAAGCTCTTAAAAGCACGAGCTGCAGGTGCCTGTGGGAAAGCATCAACCACACAAGTACGCTGACGTATGGCTTTGCGCATATTGATATCAATTGGAATGCAAGCACAGAGCTCTAAGGCGACATCCAAGAACTTGTCAGTTAAGGTGACGAGCTTCTTAAACATGACCTTACCCTCCTCTAGGGAGTGCACTTGATTGGCCACGATACGAAACTTGTTCACGCCATAATCATTGGACAGCACTTTCATTTGGGCATAGGCGTCAGCCACTGAGGTCGACTCGTTACATACCACCATGACCACATCTTGGGCAGCACGACAGAACGAGAGCACCATGTCTGAGATACCAGCAGCGGTATCAACAATCAGCACATCAACTGGTTCTTCGAGGCTAGAGAAGGCACGAATAAGACCGGCGTGTTGATCCACGGTCAGCTCGGCCATTTCTTTTAAGCCTGAGGAGGCTGGCACAATACGCAAACCCTGAGGGCCATCTTGGATGATCTCTTGTAAGGAGCACTCTCCGCGCAGCACATGCGCTAAGTTCTTACGGATCTTTAGGCCCAGCATAACGTCAATATTGGCGAGGCCCAGATCGGCATCGAAGAGTAAGACGTGCTTACCCATCTGACACAGGGCCACAGCTAAATTTAAGGAGACGGAGGATTTACCGACACCACCCTTACCTCCGGTAACAGTGATGACTTTCACTCTTCTCCATTGATACTTTGATCCCATGACACCCTTATCCTAAATAACGAAAGTTTTTATAAAACCACGTTAATCCAGAGTCTTTAGCTCATAGGGAACGCCACACAAGCTAAGAAAACCAGTCCTGACACAGCACAACAACGATGACGCACTGTATTCGCCACAATGCACTGCATTGCATTGCGCTACATAGCAGTATCGACATCGCATCGCATTTAGCGCAACGCCACGCACATTGCGGAGCAACGCCTTGCACTATGCTGCGTATCTCTGGATGTGACATGAAGTGTCATGACACATCACCAAGCACATCACGCTTGAGACTTTTGTGTGATGCTAATTTTGTGTACACCATAGCTTGCACCGGCTCTGTACACTCAACATTTTCACACCAAAACTTGCTGGGGCTACCTACAGAGTTAAAGCACATACACTTTCATCAACACCTTCGTCTGAGACCAGATGAGCTGGCACCGTGACAAAGCTGTTAAAAATTGTGTTTCCAGTAAACATATTTTTGAGCTCGCAAAAATCGCTTTTTGGCAAGCTACAGGGGCCAGACCTCACGGTCTTGTCCCACACACACAAAAAACCAAAATAAACAGTATCTAGATATAAGCTAAAAACGGCTAATTTGAGCCATTTCTGAAGGCAAAACAGAGAAAAGAGCGAAAAAATATCATACTGTCAGGATAGGTGCTGAAGCTTGGAGAGCTCGGGGAACCCCTACTACCAGCCAATTACATTGCTAGCAGCTGTAACTACTCCACCTACTTGGTGATGCACAAATTTCCTGACTATGAACTACACCTTGACTTACGTCAGCGGCTGCGCAGGGACTATGTCCAACTTGTAGTGAATATCCTAAAAGCTAGGATCTTCACGGGCATATCAACAATGCCCATCAAGTAGGAGCAAAGCGTCCTTGCTCGAGTTCTTAGATTTAATTACTGATATGAGCAACCTACTCCCTAGGCTTAACAAAGGGAATTACGCCGCCTCAGTAAAATACCGATCAAGCCTCACTACCATTTATCCAACTTCTCAGAACCTGACTTACTGCTCTTCGCAGAGCCAGCGCCATCAGAACAATAGACAGCAAGAAAGGCTTTTCTATCAAAAATGTCGTTACTCACCCTTTTGGGGGTCTTGCCTACAAAACTAGCCTGCGGTCGCGTGCAGCTCGGGTGCAGAAAATCATATCGAACCACCATAAGCTCTACAGCTCGTAAACCACAGCTGCGCAGGTACAGAAGACTCTTTACCTCCACGGCCACGGGGCTATGGCTACGACCACAACCACGGCTACGGCTACGGCCGCAGCGCGGGCCGCCATTTTTGCGCTCTGGTGCTCGATTAGCAGAAACAAAAGCCAACTTACAGACAACAACACTCTTACAGCATCCTGACGTAAGCTGACTAAGCTGCTTGCGCGTCCTTACTAGAACTATTCTCTTGCTCTGTAAGAAAACAGCATCAATACTGCAAAAAAATAGCCAATTTTAAGGCAAGCACGTATCTATGCGTAACAATGCGGAAATCACACTGCCAACAAGCACCAATCAGCGAGCCAAGCAAAGATCTATAACTAGAGAGCAAAACGCAACAAGTGTGCACTGCACACAAAATTGCGCTAGTTTACGCTAATCACCACACACTTATGGCCAAAACCTGATTCTTATGCACTTAGAGCTAATCTAGCCGCAAGCACAAGCAAACAAGTGCTAGACAACAACTTGCACCATACGGGCCAAAAGCACGAATAAAGTTCCTCATTTACCCCAAACCAGTAACGGCCAGTAAAGGCAAAGCCCACTAAAACAAAATAGTGCACGTGCACATGGCAGTAAAAAGCAAAAAATTGACGCCCATCAGACTAGCAACGCAAACATAACAAAAAGCACAAAAGGCACATTAGGACATCATTTTTTTCGCTGAGCTCTGCTACTGCCACATTAACTGCTAACTTTTCTGACAGCTAAAAAGCATGAGAGCTACAGCGTGTTCCAAGGCAAAAGCTATGATTGAAGGCAGGTGCTGCACCAGCAGCTGAGCAGCTGAAAAGGTAAGGTGATGCGGGCGCGCTGCTGAGGTTAATCTAAGCTTAAGACGCGATCCCCACTCAAAAAGACTGGGGCAAAGTCGAAAAATAGGCCCTACTCCCTTGCCTATTTGCTGATTTTGTCTGGGTGCTTTAGCTCTTATTGAGGTGCCGAAACCGCACACCCACCGCCAACGACAGAAGTGTAGTCAGATGGTGGGGTGAGCATGTTAAGCC
>DXEV01000186.1 GCA_019114785.1 Candidatus Anaerobiospirillum pullistercoris
CTCCCGACTCGGCGGTGACATTAGCCGTGTTGCCTAAGGAGATGTTACCGCCAGAGAAGTTAGCACCTTGAGCAAATTGCAGAGTGCCATCTACATACAGTAAGCCGTTGTTATGCTCGGTATCGCTAGGGGTGCCGGTGGCGCTAATGCTACCGCTGCCGGTAAAGGTGTTATTACCGGCTAAGCTTACGCTCTGGCCTGTGACGGTGAGATTGGTGCCGTTAAGGCTGGATCCTTGCTCTTGGAAGACTGTGCCATTGTCAGCTGTCAGTACTACAGAGCCGCCATTGGCGTTAACAATGGAGCCTGAGGCGAGGCCAATACTGCCTGAGCCTGCTGTAGTAGTGGTAAAGGCAAGATCACCTGAGTCAGCGGTGACTTTGGCGGTATTACCTAAGGAAATGTTATAGCCGTTAAAGTCGGCACCTTGAGCAAAGTGCTGGGTGCCATCCACATACAGCAAGCCGTTGTTTTGATTGGTACTGTCTGGGGTACCGGTAGCAGTGATGCTACCACTGCCCGTAAAGGTGTTATTACCAGCTAAAGTGACATTTTGACCAGTGACGGCGAGATCTTTGCCATTGAGCTTAGAGTCTTGGCCTTGATAGATGTTTCCAGCGGTGGCGGTAAAGCTTAAGGTACCATTGTCAGCAGCAAGCTGAGCTCCATTACCTAAATTGAAGTCACCTGAGGCAGCAGTAAAGCTGAGATCGCCTGAATCGGTAGAGATTTTGGCTTGTGAGCCTAAGGTCACAGTATTGCCGCTGAAAGTACCACCATGGTCTAAAGTGATGGTGCCACCTAAGGCAATTTCATTAGTCGTGATATCTGCTCTGTCGGCATCGAGGCTAGAGCCATCCAGCATGGTAAAGCTATTGCCGGTAGCGGTGACATCTCCCGTGTAGCTGTTAGTGCCACCTAAGGTCGTATCACCATTGAAACTACCACTGCCAGTAGCTGTGATGCTACTGTTAGCCTTTTGGGTGGTAATACCGGTGAAGCTGGTATTGCCGGATACATTGAGGTGAGAGTTAGCAGCCAAGAAGGTTTGAGCAGTGACCGTCAGGTCTCCGCTTTGCACCTCGAGCTTACTGGAGTTTTCCAAGTAAGCTACCTGTACTGCGCCGTCAGTAACTTTAGTCTCATCGTGCACTTCAAAGGCAGTATGCGCACCACCGCTTACTGAGTTAATGTAGGTAATACCGTCATCACCACTGCCGTAAGGCTTGGACTCATTACATTTATTAACCACGAGCGCAGTGCGGTCATCAACATTAGTACCATCTTCTAAGGTAATAGCACCGATGTAGCCACCGTTCTCTAAGTACAGAGAACCGCCAGATTGGACGTTAGCACCTAAGAGCTCACCTGTGGTCTGATCAGAAATGAATTGACGATGTCCGTTGCTGCCAGAAACAGCATAGGCATGGCTCAGTCCTGCATCACCGATCTCGGCACGTTTACCGTCGGTATGGATGTTGTCGGTGTTGACCATTAAGGCACCAACATTACCAGTTACTGCATCATTTTCGCCAGTGGTTTGGTCGTAGTTGATGTCGTAGAGCAGGATGTCATCCATTTCGTCGGTACGGAAATCGCGGATGTCTGCTAAGTCAGCCTTGATCTGATCGGTCATGCGCAGTGCAGTGATTGTTTGTGATTCAGGCTGACCGATAGGTGGCATAGTGCCAGGGGTAAATTCACCTGTTTCAGGATTATATTTGTCAAATTCGACCGGCGTCATATCGGTGCTCGAGCCACCACCAATACCGCCAATGTGTGCACCACCTAAGTGGATCACACCATCAGCGTCAGGATCCATTACCGAGCCAGAAGCGTCGGCATCGGCGAGTAAGGTCTTACGCAGCTCTTTGATCTGCTCAAGGCTAAAGGTTTGATCGCGCAGGTCGAGCTTTAAGTGGCCTCCACTCTGTAGGTCAAAGACGTTAGCAAAGGTACCGTCAGCAACGTTAAGAGTGCTGCCATCTGCATTGGCAGTGATGTTGTGGGCAGCATTGTCCTTAAAGTGCATAGAGCCTTGGTTGCCGGAGATAACAATGCTATCTCCTGCATTTAAATGCACTTCATTGGCAATGGTGACATTGCCCTTGATAGTGATATCGCTTCCGGTGCCATTAGAGGTGTTGATACCGTCAAAGATGGCATGGCCGGTAGTGTTTACCTGTACCTTGGAATCACTGAGGTTGAGGTTATGACCAGTGAGCACAGCCTCAAGATCGGAGCCCGAGCCAGCAGCGTCATAGACCTGATAGGCATTGTTGGCTGCGTTGACCGCACCAATAATGATGTTAGCGCCATTGGCAGAGAGATCGCCTTGGTCTGCGTTGATTGTCCATTCGCCTTGCTGCACGGTGAGCGTAGAGCCACTGTTGAGCACAAGATTGGAGCTAATGGTGCCAGGATTGCCGCCTAAGCTGTCTGGATCTACTGCTGTGTCTGGAGGTGGATTGCTTGGGCCTTGAGCCATAAGCTCAAAGTCACCTAAGGTCAGATTTGCACCTTGGTTTAAGGCAATATTGCTATTGGCAGAGCTGAGCGCATCAGCCACTTCGTAATTACCAGCTTCCAGTACTGCGTCTGTAGCACCTTGGGTAGTGTTGTTGACACTCAGCGTATTGGTATCGAGCGTGCCATCGCCAATGTTGACATTGCTCGTGCCGTTTAAGGTGAGCTGATCAACACGCAGAGTACCACCATTGTTAAAGACCACTTTGCCAGCAGCGGCTTGGGACCCACTTAAGAGATCGGCGGTATCTAAGCTGAGATCACCACTGCCATTGCCATGCTGGGCATTGACCTCACCATTTTGGCCTAAGAGAACGCCAGCGGCGTCCCCTTCCAGTAAGGTTTGCAGTTGCTCGGCGGTGACATCAAGTTGTGCCGTGGCTGCATTTGGATTTGGTGCAAGCGCAATAGGGCTGGTGCCCACATTAATGGCTGTGAAGTTGGTACCTGTACTATCTCCACTGACCGACAGATCAGCATTAGTGAGATCTAAACGAGAGGTGCCACCTAACTCATTGCCATTAACAGTGATGCTGTTGTTACCTGCTTGGTTATTGAGGGCAAATGCTCCGTTGACGTCTAAAGCGGCATCAGTGCTTAAGCCGGTGGTATTACCCACAGAAAGATCGCCTGACGCTAAAGTCAGGTTATTGTTTTGTTTATAGTTACCTTCTTGTACATGCAGACCGTTATCTGCGCCACCGGCTAAGACTACATTGCCGGAAATGGTGCCGGTGTCTGTACCTGCTGAGGTCGTAGGCGCGCGCAGATTGAGCTGATCGCGGAGTGTGAAGTCTTGGGTATTACCTGAGGCATCAGTATGACCCACAAAGTTCACGCTCTGGGCGTGCAGAGTGTCTACGCCTAAACCATTTGCATCATTTGCAGAGTCATATCTGTTGCTGCCTAAGGTCAAGTTGTCTGCTGCAACATCGAGAGCTAAGTCATCACCTGAGGTTAACTCCTTAGAGATGGTCAGGTTCTTACCAGTGATCTTGCTGTTTTCTACAGTTGGGTTAGAAGCAATCACATGTACGTCACCGCTGCCCGTACCATCATCGTAGGTAAATTGGGTCAGGTCAGTGTTGGTGTCACCGCTTAAGTTGAGATCACCGCCATTGTCTAAGGTGATAGATGCGCCTCCTGATAACAGGGTAGTGAAGTTCTCGGTCTGTAATGAGCCAAGAGCTTGATCGCCAGTGATCGTTAAATCAGCTGTACCTGTAACAGTACCAGCACTGAAGTCACCACTGCCATTGGCGACAGTAAAGCGCTCGTTGCTGAGATCTAAGGTACTACCTGAGCCTAAAGTCACATTGGTGAAGGTAACCTTGCCACCTGAGACCTTAAGAGCACTGTCTGTACCGAGCTTTAAGTCTTGTCCTGTCAGGGAGGCAGTAGGGGCAGTTTGAGGATCGCTTGGGGTACCAATGTTTAAGCTATTGCGATCACCATTGGCGTAGATGTTCTTGGCAGAGAAATTACCTTGGTTAAAGTTGACGGTAGCTGTGTTGCTCTTAGTACTGTTGCTAGTTAACGCTAAATCAGTTTCAATGGTGTAATTTGTGCCCGTTGGGGTGGTGCCATTGACATTAAGTACAGCGTCGCCACTAGTGGCTCCGTCACCAATACCTACAGTTTGACCTGCTCCCGAGATCAGGACACCGCTATCTTGAGTGGCATTAATGTTATAAGTGCCTGTTCCAATAATGAGCGTTGGATTGGTGTTGGCACGTGCTGTATTGCGTGCCGCGAACTCGCGGCTAGTAGGGGTAGCTGTATTTTTTAAGGCCAAGCTGTGCGAGCTAATGGAGCCTTGGCCTAAGTTAATGACATTAGAAGTGCTGTTACCGTCGTATTGTAAGGTGACGTTACCATCGACATTGAGATGGCCGCCTTGGTTAAAGGCGATCTGGCCAGCAGCTGTGGCAGTGCCATTTACAAGATCAGTACTCTCCAGCTCGAGATCGCCGCTTTGCGCGTTGAGCTCGCCGCTAGTGGCAAGATTGACAGCGATATTGTTGTCATTGAGCAGTGCTTGCAGGTCAGAACTCTTGAGATCCACTGAGGCAGAGGTTTGGGCTGGGGCGGGCGCTGGAGCAGGGATAGAGGCGGCAGTGCCTACATTGACAGAGGTGTAGTAGGTGTTGCTGCTATCTTTAACAGCACTAATCGTAGTGCCAGTCAGATCTAAATTAGCGCTATAGCCATCACCGTTAGCAGCTACATTAATGGTGTTATAACCGGCAGTATTATCAAGGCGCAGCTCAGATCCAGAGCCGGATAAAGCTAAAGAGGCATTGCCGCTGGTATTGGTATCGTTACCAACATTGAGCTCACCTTGGGCCAGAGTGATCTTGTCAGTGGTGGTGTAGTTACCTAATTGGACGTTGAAGCCATTGTCAGGGCCTCCGGCGACGATAACGTTACCTGAGACAGAGCCGGTGCCGGTACTGCCATCAGCTTGATTAGGAGCACGCAAGTTCAGCTGATCCTTTAACATGAAGGCATCGCTTGGGCCTGCATTAAAGGAGACATTCTGGGCTTGGAGGGTGTCCACACCTAAGCCATGAGCAGCTTGCTTTTGCGAGTCAAAGCTGTCGCTACCTAAGCTTAAGTTAGTGGCGTGGATGTCTACAGGCAGATCGGTGCTGGCAAGCTCGTGGCTTAAGCTGAGATCATTTCCTGTGATCACACTGTTTTGCTCAGGGGTAGTGGCTGAGGCATTAGTAACGTGGATATCACCTGATCCGTCTTCACTGTTATCAAAGCTGAACTCAGTGAGCTCTATTGGGCCATTGTCAGCAAAATTAAGAGCACCGCCTTGATCTAAGATCACCGAGGCAGCATCGTTTTGCGTCACGTAGTTCTTGAGACTAGTAGACGTAAAGTTTGCTTGAGCATCTTGGCCAGATACGGCGAGATCGCCAGTACCGCGCAATGAGCCTTGAGTAAAGTTGCCTGAAGCGGTGACAGTCAGGCGCTCATTATTGAGCTCTAAGGCACTGTATGCACCGTTGAGCTCGACATTAGTGAAGCTGGCTTGGCCGCCATTGACCTTAAGGGTGCTGTTTGGCTCAACCTTTAAAGCTGTACCTGTGACTTTAGTGTCTGTGCTATTGGCACCGATATTCAGATGGTTGTTTTGGCCTTCGGCCGTCACACTTTGTAGCTGCCAATTGCCATTATTAACCGCGAGCGAAGCTGGGCCGTTAGTGGTACCTGCTCCATTGGTACTGCCGCCGAGTAAGGTAACGTCGGTAGCTACACGATAGTGGCCATCAACTTGACCTTGTAAATTGAGATTAGCGCCCTGCGTAGCATTGGCAGAGGCTGGAGCGCCCGCCCCCGCCCCAATAAATAGTTTGTGCTCTTGGTCTTGATCGGCAGAGGCAATGACGTCTACAGGGGCATCAGCTGTACCGGTGCCTTCACCATCGATTTCAATGGTGCCACTTTCGAGGTAGAAGTTCTTATCACCTTGGGTGTCACCTTGGGTGCTTGCGCCCGAGAGTAAAAGCTTATTGGCGGCAATGGTGCCATTGCCAATATTGGCGTTGGTATCTGTATTGTCGGTGAGAGTAAGGGTATTAACACCTAAGCTACCGCCATTGAAGATCAAGCCTTTGGTGTCACCTGCAGGTGGGTTTTGTCCTTGACCGGCAAAGGAGTTGAGCTCGGCGGTGTCGATGGTGAAATCATCATTAACGTGCAGCTGGCCACCAGAGTTGAGTTTAATGGTGTTGTCTGCAGTGCCATCAGCATTGCCTAAGAGCTGTTGAATTTGCTCTTGATTGCTTACCTGTAAAAAGGCATTGGTAGTAGTGGCGTTGCCATTGGCGTCACCTACGTTAATAGTAGTGCTGTAGTTGCTACCGCCACTTGGCAGGGTAGTAACTTGGGCTTGAGAGAGGTCTAAGCGTGCTTGGCTGTTGGCATCGTTGGCCACGATGTTAATGGTGTTATTGCCGCTGCTGTTATCAAGGGTAAAGTTACCACTGACAACAAGAGAAGCATTACCACTGACAGTGCCATTGGTGTTGCCGATATTGACCGTGCCTGAGTTCAGGGCAAAATTGCCGGTATGGGTATACTCACCAGCCTGAACATTTAAGGCCTTGTCAGCTCCGGTAGCAATAACCACATTGCCAGTAGAAGAGCCTGCACCATTCCCTGCGTTTAAGTCGAGGTTGTCACGTAAGACAAAATCGTGCTCTTGGCCTGCTGTGTCTTTATAGCCGACAAAGTTTACATTTTGGGCCTTAAGACTCTGTACTCCGAGGCCATTTTGGTTAGAGTCGGCATCTTGAGTAGCATTACCTAAGTTGAGAGTTGTTGCTGTAACATCAAGCTTAAGAGCTTCGCCTGTGGTCAGCTCTTTGCCGATACTGATGTTTGCGCCTGATACCTGTACATGAGCTTCGCCCACTAAGGTTATATCTGCTGCAGGTGGGTTCTGTTGATCTACGGTATCTTGTTGCCCAAAGGTAAAATCACTAAGCTCGATAGGCTGATCGGTATTGGTATCAGTAAAGTTGAGGTTATTGGTATTGGCTGTAAAGGAGACAGTACCACCATTGCCTGACTCAGGTGCTACAAAGCCCTTAAGCACAGCGGATGAGATGTTAGCAGTGCCGGTAATATTGGGATCTGTTATAACTTGAACTTCACCTGTTGCAGGATCACGAACAGGGTTGCCCTGCCCATCGGTTACAACACCACCGAAACCACCGATCTGTATTTGTCCGGCACCGGTGATTCCGATATTGTCACCACTAGCGTTTAAGGTATTGGTATGTAATTGACCAGTCTCTGTGATGTTGATGTTGGAGTCTGGAGCGATGACATTGTATTCGTTGGAATAGTCTCGGCCACCAATCGTTACATTATTTGCTGTTGGTTGTACCGGTTCTGTCTGTAAAGGCTGCACTTCTCCGGCAAAATCATCCAGCACTGAAGTGGTGAGGGCGTCGCTGCCTTGTAAGGCAAAGGCTTCAGGGGCTGGAGACGAAGTGGCAGCAAGAGCATCAGAGTTTGAGCTTGGGGCAAAAGCTGTATTGGCGCTACTTGGCTGCGATTGCAGTAAGACGGAGCCATCTGTGCTGTGCTTAGTATAACCACTGTTTTGTAATTGCTGTTGCTCGCTCTGGCGCTTGATCGAGTCTAAACGGGCAGCAGCGGCATAGGCCTCACGCTCGGCTGCGCTTAAGGTCGAGTAACTTTCGTTTGCATAGGTGCTGGCCGCAGCTTGGGCTAAAGGATTTGCCGCAACGCCTTGAAGCGTGCCGGTAGGGGCACGATCCCAAGAGTTATCGCTAGGCTCTGCTCCATCTGTGGTAGTAGCCGCTTGTGCATAAGTACCGACTACAGCAGAGCTCAGAACCATGGCCGAAGCTAAGCCCTTGATGTAGGCTCGGCTATAGATCGCGCTGTATTGAGCGCGTAAAAAGGTAATAGCGTTTTGGCTTTGTTTCATAAGTCGCCGCCCCCAGCTGCCGAAAGCAAAGAGAAAACAGAAGTTAAAGAGAGACAATAATTATTGCAGGCAGAGTATAGGCCGTCTCAAGTGGACTTAGGACTACACAGAGCACAGCATCTGTATTTAGTGCAGAAAGCATGCCCTTGCCTCAATACGCATCAGTAAGGCAAGAGATCAGGCCGCAACTGAGCGCGATGGGCGGTCATAGTGGGCACAGAGGGAGCAAACGGTGCAAGGTGGCAGCGCTCAATGCAGTGCAAAATAGGGAAGGCAGTAGGGGAAAAAGCGGCAAAAACAAGCAGGTTTGATGCTTTGGGTTTTTTTTGCCTTGGGGGCTTGTGGCCAAACATAGCCAAGCTTAAGCCTAAGCCTAATGAGGGCGTAACATGTGAAGCTGGGGCAAAAGAGGGCAGTTGCTGCCGCAGCGGCCCTCTTGTTGATGAGTTAAAGCCATTTATGGCTCCTATTCAATACGACTCACTTAATGGCTTTGAGGAGAGTCCTGTGTCTCTGCCTGAGTGGAGGTCTGTTTTGCAGCTTCTGTAGCAGGCTCCGTTTTCATTGTGGTTGCAGTAGAGCTGGCGCTAGCTTGGGCTGGGTCTTGGGCTTGGGCTTGCGCTGTTGCATCTTCAGAGGTCTTCTTGGCGGCCTGCTCTTCGGCCTTAACATGGATGCGGGCCAAGAGACAGCAGAAGCAGAAAATGGTGGCCAGCACATAACCTGCGGTCGAGATCAAAAGCGAAATATGGATCGAAGCGCTGAGCTCGCGTACATAGAGGGTAGTACCGACTTCGGCATTAATGGCATAGTGCAGTAAGGCCGTAAGAATAGCGGTAGACATAGCCTGGCCCACAGTGCGTGAAATAGATTGCACCGCTGAGGCTAAGGCATAGTACTGTGGCTGCACCGAGCTCATGACAATGATGGTGTTTGGTGCGGAGAACAGTCCAAAACCGGTACCACACAGTACTTGTGAAACAAAGATCAGAGTTAGGCTGCTATTTGGATCTAAGGCCAGTAATACCAAGATACCTGCAGTACACAGCAACATACCGGTAATGGTGATGTATTGTGGGCCAAACTTATGGGTAAGCTTTCCGGCTAAGCTGGAGAACACCACCATAAGTAACGGCTGAATGATCAGCATTAAACCGGTCATAGCAGCGGAGTAACTCATAATGAGCTGCAGGTGCATGGACAAAAGCAGGGTATAGCTAAAGCTCGAGAGGTAGTGGAAGAGCGAAGCTAAGAGGGCAAAAGTCAGGACACGGTTTTTTAAGATGAACTTGACAGGCAGCAGTGGAGCTGAGCTCTTAAACTCCATGAACACAAAGGCACCGACTAAGAGCAGTCCTAAACCTAAGGTATTTACCAGCATTGGGTCTGAGGTGTAACCAGAAATAGACAGTAAGGTCACCATACCAATGACAAAGGAAAAGCCCATACGCCACAGCGGCAGGCGCGTGGTATTTGGCTGGTCATAATCCTCACTACGTGTCAGGTAGAAAGATAAGATCAGACCTACGACCGTGATGTAGAACATGCTTTGCCAGCCTAAGGTATCCACCAGCAGGCCAGCAAGGATTGGCGAAAAGGTCAGACCCGAATATACTGAAGCGACGTTATAGGCAATAGCTGAGGAGCGCAATTCGCGAGGCATACGCTGCGAGAGCAAGGCTACAGCGGTACAGAAGACCAAGGAAATGGTAACGCCTTGCAGCAAGCGCATGATGACGCAAGTTAAGAGATTAGGGGATAGGGCAACACCTAAAGAGAGAATGCCGGTACAAAGCGCACCAATTTGGTAGATCTTAAGATAGCCAAAGCGATCGGCTAAAGCACTGGCTGAGAGCAAAAACGAAGAGCTGGCTGCGGTAAAGCCACTGATCATCCACGTTACGTTTTCTGGAGCGCAGTTAAAGTCGATAGCAATGAAAGGCATGGCGACGTTCAGCGACGAGCCCATAAAGGCCGTCAGGAACGAGGTCATACACAATGCGATCTGTAAACGCAGATGAGAGTTTACTGGGGCGGGCGCTGATGGTTGTGGTGTTTGTGAGTCTAATGGAGCGCTGGATGCTGATGAAGTCATGGTTGGCTCCTCCTGCAAAAATGATGAGACCAAGGGCGTCAGTCAGTGTAATTGCGCCGGTGACAGGAAGAGCAATCTAGACTTGCGCCACTAAACTTTTGGCCTCATTTTAGTCAGGCTGATTTCTTTTTTCACCTACAAAATCACAGCACTTGTTTGATTAGGCGTGAACTTGAGCATTTTTCACAGGAGGCCTCAAGGTGGCAAACACCGCCTGAGGTGTCGCAAACACATCCTGAGGCGGAGCTAGTCATCCTGACTGGCCTTAGCTTTAGCGCGCTTGGCGGCTAAAATGGAGGCGGCATTAGCGGCGGCAGTGGAAATGGTCTTAGCCTTTGCCGTCTTGGATGTAAGAGATGCGGCACTATCGGTGGCTTGCTGGGCACCAGCAGGTGAAGCAGGTGCTGCCTGAGCTGTCTGTGACGTGGTCTCACCTACTGCTGGCTCCTCTGGGCCTTGGCTTTGCTGGTAGAGACGCTCAAAGTACGAATAGCCACGATGGGCTGCCGAGTTGTGGGCAGCATGCTGGGCACGCACTTCAGTTGGACTCTGGTGGAAGCGCTCTTTAAAGAGACGGTAAAACTTTTTGGCATTGGTATAGCCATGGCGCTGCAAGATCTCAGAGATCGGGAGCTTTTGCTCAGCCAGATCATAGTAGATATGGCACAAACGCAGCTCACTTAAGTAGTTAAGTGGGCTCATACCGACTGCCTCTTTAAAGAATTGGCAGAAATAGCCTGGGTGCAAATGAGCTACAGCCGCCATTTGCTCTAATTTAATATGCTCGTGGTAGTGGTTCTTTAAGAAGTCAAAGACCGGTTGCAGGCGCTTTAAGTTAGCGCTGCGCATCAGCGAGAAATTGAGATCGTTTTGGATCTGAGACAGGGTGGATACAGGCACAATCATTTCCATGAGGCACTCTAAGATGGCATACAGGGCATGATTAAAGTGGATCATGAAGCCAGCTTGTTCTTGATAGTGCTCGTGGATCACTGCCAAACGCAAAAAGGCACGACTAAAGCGCTCTAAGCAGGACCTAGAGGCCAGATGTGGGTTTAAATACAGAGGAAAGCCTTCGCGGTAGTCGCTGAGCTCCGTTAAAAACTTCTCAGGGATCTGCAGCACATAAGCCTCGTTGTAGTTTTGGCAGCTGGAGGCGTGCATTTCATTGGAGTTGATCAGGGCAAAGTTGTAGCCCTGCGCACTCATCTCGTAGGTTGGCCCTACATCGCTATCTTGGGCAGAAAAGTTACTGCTTTCTTGCCATGAAGGGTGTAAGGTCAGGCCTTTGGCATAACCGTAGTGCGCTTTGATGCCATGCGTGTATTCGAGGTTTTCGAGATCGCCAGCTACAGGAGGGGTGTCTGGTAGGGGACTTAGTTCGCTGGTATTGGCATTAGCGCTAGCTTGGGCTGTATCAGCCGAAGCTGCGGCAGTGCTAACTGTAGCAACACTAATTCCTGCCTCTACATCAGTTCCAGCACCAGCTGAGCTCATGCTCTGCATTTCATTGTCATCAGGCATGGAATCAAAAAGCTTAGCGGTAGCCAGAGCGCGTAAGTTGGAGGTGGAGCCATTATTTTCGGTCATGTTGGCAAGCAGTTTTTGCGCACGTGGGTTTTGTGGGTGCGAGCTGCTTGGGCGCATGGTGATAGCAGAGTCAGGCAAAGGGCCTAAGGTGGCGGCACTTTGTTCAGCTAAGCTGATATGTGGCAGTTTGTCGCTCTTAGCGTCAAGCTCACTTTGATTAGAGCTGTTTGGCGAGCCGCTGGCTTGGTATTTACCTTTTTTTCTATGCGCTTTGGTACGTGCAGGGGTGGCATCATTAGAAGCAAGAGCATTGGTATCTTCAGAGGAAGTATCTGCTTCATTGTCAGTAGTGGCAGCGTTGTCGGCGCTAGCGGCGTTGGCTGCATTGACAGCATCAGGGCTTAGTGGAGCTTGTTGTTCCCCAAAGGAGAGATCTATTTGGGCCGGAAGGGTGCGTGGTAACTGTGGCAAACGGGCAATAAAACACGACAGCGGACTCTGGTGATTGAGGCTGCTTAAAGTGATGGCTCCTTGGGTGAGGTAGATGAACTCAAAGGCGTCGTGGTAATGGTATGGCACGTAGGATCCACGATCACGCGATCTGAAAAAACGCACAGGATATTTTTCAGTGGTCACAATCACTTCACGATGCTGCTCATTATGCGATGCCGCCATAAAAAAACCTCTCCTTATGCGTGTTCTTATGTTTGAGTGCGTTTCCACAAAAAGTTTGATCTTGGTCACTTTAGCACAATAATCTGAAAATTGACCAAGTCATACTTATTTTTGACTATAGGCAATTGATTGCGTGCTGAGTAATATGCACTCATAGCCACTGCATCAAATAATCCACATATGTTTGTCTGTTGTAAGTGCGTGTTACCAGATTAGGCTGTGTTTGAGGAACCTAAGAAGCGGCAAGTCTTTTTAGGTAACAGCTAAGTCGGCTGGGGCTTAAGTTTGAGGAAGCTTAAGACCTACGCTCAAAGGTAGCAAAAGCTAACGGTGTCGGAAAACCAGTTGCCAATAATTCTTAAAATCGCCCACGTCCTAAAGGTTGAGGAGCCTTGGGGAATGTGAGTGAGACAGGAGGCGACTTTTTTCTTAGCCTTAGGTGTGCACGTGCACGGTAGATTTGGAGGGGGATTTTGACGCAGAGCTTGGTTTCTCTATAAAAGCGAGAGGAGACAAGTAGCTTACTGTGTTGCTGGGACTAGTAGGAGATCGAGGTTCTGAGGAGTGCCGAGGTCTTAGACTTAAAAAGAAAAAATTAGTCCATAAGCGATACAGCAGGTATTGTCCCCCTCATTTTTTACCAAGCAAGGCTAAGAGGGCTCTGATCCTAAAAGCCAGACGTGGCTCGTGTGCGATTGCTAAGAGGTCTGAGGAGACCGTGGGCTGAAGCCAGAGTCAAGCTGTAGTCTTTTAGTTTGCAGTTAGTTTGTAGGATGCCTGTGCGAGTGCTTAAAGGCTAAGAGTAACGATAGCCAGCTGCACCCAAAGCTTAAGCTCACTTAAGGTGATCTTGGTTTTGCCAAGCAAAAGCAAAGCAAGGCTGTTTGCACGATCGAGAGCTTTTTCGCAATAGTAGGAATCAAGGCGTATTTGGTAGACAAGAGGTTGGCTGCCAAATAAGCTCGGTCAGGAAACTGACCATTTCACTCATAGTTGGGACTTGAAGCAGTGCCATCTGGCACTGCTTGGGTCACTTTTCTTTGCTCATTTTTGTGGAGCAGTGCAAAGAGCGCTAGTCGCTCTTTTGTTATATTTTGGGCCGTGAATACACCAAACAAGCTGTTTGAGTGTTAAACAAGCTGTTTTGGTGCGCGCTCAAGCTGCGCTAGCTGCACTAGCTGCGCTTTCACAGGTGCCAAGCAAGATGCTTTTAGGCATCATTATCAATGCGCTTTGGAAGCAATGCGCTTTGGCGAGTGAGTCAGCAACGGGAGGAATAATGTCTTTTATCAATGGCGCTAATTTAGGCAATTGGTTGGTGCTGGAAAAGTGGATGAGTCCACAGACCTTTAGTGGCTCAGATGCAGATGATGAGTTCTATCTGCCACGTACCATTAGCCGTGATGATTACGTCAACCGTATTCGTCAGCACCGTGCTGAGTACATCAGTGAGCGCGATTTTGTCTTGCTCCGTGGTATGGGCGTCAATAGCGTGCGTCTGCCAGTGCCTTACTTTGTGTTTGGCGATGTTGAGCCTTTCATTGGCTGTATCGAAGAAGTAGATAACGCCATGCGCTGGGCTGAGTACTATGGACTTACGGTGTTGCTTGATCTGCACACCGCTCCATGGGGCCAAAATGGCTTTGATAACGGCGGTATACAGGGTGTTTGCCAATGGAGTCAGCGTCCTGATGCGGTGGAATTTACTCTCAGTGTCTTAGAGCGTTTAGCTCAGCGCTACGGCCATCATCCTGCTTTATATGGCATTGAGATCATCAATGAGCCAGTTACCGAAGGCATGTGGAAGTGCATGAATCTGCCTGCCCGTTATCCTGCTCGTGATCCTGAGCTTGGTGCTGCCTCTAAGCCAAATACTTTAGAGTTCTTATACTCGTTCTATACCGAGGCTTACGACCGCATTAATCCACATTTAGCTGAAGGCAAAAAGGTAGTCTTCCATGACGCTTTTGAACTGATGGCATGGCAAGACTTTATGACAGACAAGCAGCGCTATCCAAATGTAGTGTTGGATACCCACCAGTACTTAATGACAGCTGAGGCCGGTGGTGTTGCCCAAAACATGGAGAGCTACTTAAGCTACCTCAAGAACAAGCTGCAGCCTGATTATGCCGCTGTGTGCAAGGTGCACGACGTGATCTGCGGTGAGTGGTGCATGTTTAACTCCTTAGCCTGCGGCTACGACACTAAGGGTGGCCAGAGTGTGCTTAATGGTGTTGAGGCCGATAGCAGCGCCAAGGGACTGTCTTTAGAAGAGCGTACTGCTATTTATCGTGAGCTGTGTGCTGCGCAGATGGGCATTTGGCACTTAGGCGTAGGCCATTATTACTGGAACTACAAGATCCTATTTGATGCTACCACCAAGACTTGGCAGGGTTGGGACAGCTGGGATCTGGGCCGCTGTGTGGCTTTTAACTGGTTTTGTGACTCGCAGCACTAAGTGCTAAAGAGCCTTCTGGCCATGGCCATGGCTATTGCCATAGCGATAGCAATAGCCATAGCAGCCAAGCTGTGCCGCATTGAGGAACTGCATGGCTTGGCTGAGCTGCGCCTAGCTGCGCTGAGCTCAGCTCAGCTTGAGGCAAATTAGTTTTAGTGGGTTTTTTGGAGGTTGTTGGATGATTAAGAATCCTATCTTTAAGGGTTTTAATCCAGATCCTTGCATTTGCCGCAAGGGCGATGATTACTATTGCGCTGTGTCGAGCTTCGAGTGGATGCCTGGTATTCCTGTGTATCACTCCAAGGACTTAGTGCACTGGGAATTACTCACTCACGTGATCACCAATCAGGTGGATTTACGTCGTCTGCCAAGCGCTAAGGGTATTTGGGCTCCATGCTTAACCTACAATGAGGCTGAGGATTGCTTCTATGTGGTTTATGGAGTGATGCAGTCTATGAACTCCCGTTACTTTGACGTGGACAACTACTTGATCAGCGCCAAAGATATTTGCGGCCCTTGGTCTGAGCCAGTGTATCTGCACTCTGATGGCTTTGATGCTTCGCTGCTGAGCGACGATGATGGTAAGAAGTACATCGTGTCGCTGGAGTGGGAGTTCCGTGAGGGCTATGAAAAGCCAGGCGTGATCGCTGTGTGTGAATACGACCCAGAGAAAAAGCAGATCGTGGGCTATCCACAGCGTATTTGGAAGGGTAGCACCAATCGTGGTTGCATCGAGGCTCCACACTTAACCAAGCGCAATGGCTATTACTATCTGATGTGCGCTGAGGGCGGTACTGGCTACAATCATTGCGTGACCTTAGCCCGTGCTAAGAACCCATTTGGCCCATATGAGGCTGATCCTGAGGGCTATGTGGTGAGCTCGGTGATCAATGAGTCTAACGAGCGTGCCGATCCTGATCACTTAAAGCCAAAGTACTTTAATCCAGATTCAGTCTTACAAAAGTCAGGTCACGGCTCTTATGTGGATCTGCCAAACGGTGAGACCTATTTAGTGCACTTAACCTCGCGTCCATTTGTACCTGAGCTGCGCTGCACCTTAGGTCGTGAGACTGCCATTCAAAAGGTAAAGTGGACAGAAGATGGTTGGTTACGTATGGCCGATGGTGGCAAGCTGGCTCAGTTAGAGGTGGAAGAGCCTAACCTGCCACCATGCCCAATGCCAGAAACTCCAAGCTTTGATGACTTCGACAGCGATAAGTTAGGCAACTTCTACTATGCACCACGCATTATGCCTGAGATTTTTGCTTCGGTAACGGCTCGTAAAGGCTATGTGCGTCTGCGTGGTCAAGAGTCCCGTACCTCGCTGCACAATGTCAGCATCCTTGCTCGTAAGCTCACATCGGTCTATGCCACTGTGACCACCTCGGTGGATTTCCATCCAGAGGTCTATCACCACAGCGCTGGTCTGATCATCTACTACGACAACCAGAACTATGTGAATCTGCGTAAGTACTACTCTGAGACCTTAGGTGGTAGCGCTCTGTCTATCATTCAGCTCGAGAATGGCACCAAGACTGAGATGCTTGATACCCGCGTAGCTGTGGATGATAGCAAAGAGATCATCATGCGCTTAGTGATCGATGGCCGTAAGCTGCACTTTGAGTGGGGTTATAAGGTTGCCGATGGTAGTGGCGATCAAGAGCAAGGCAAGGTTGATAGCAAGTCCTTACAGCGCATTGGCCCTGACTTTGAGACCTCGAAGTATTCGGATGAGTACTGCAAGTTTGGTGAGTTCACCGGAGCCTTTGTGGGTATTACCTGTGCAGATCACCTGCTGCATAAGCACTGTGCTGACTTCGACTTCTTTGATTACGATGCCGACGAGGATCGTGAAGTACCACGTGTCTAAGGCCATAAAGGCCTAAGGGGCCAAAGGCCCCTAGGGGCCTGCTGAGGCCTCAAAGGCCTCCAAGGGCCTGCAAAGGCCAGCTGAGTCTTTGGCAGGCTTATTCAAGGTCATGTGCTGACCTCAATAAGGCAATAGCTACAAAATGGCGGCTTTGAGTGTACCCACGAGGTGCGCTCAAGCCGCCTTTTAGTTTATGGCCGCTCCCAATTTCACATGAGTCTCACTGTGATGAGCTTCATGCGCAGAGGTTTGTTGTATTTTCTGTCCTGTTTTGCCCTGTTTTGGCGCGTCTGGGATAAGTGTGCTTTTGCATTTTTTGTTATGGGTCATTGTCATTTGCGGTGAAATTGTCGAATTTGTTGCCTTTGAGCTGTCTGAAAAGTGGTGCTCAATGGGGATGAAAAACCGCAAGGGAAGCCGATTTTTCTTGATTTTTAAGCGGCATGTGGGGGAAAATATGCGCACTTGCAAGTATCAGTTTTCCAGTGCTTCTGTAAATAGCAAGAAAACTACATAAGGCAATAAAGGCACAGAGCGCACAAAAACAGCCCATTTTTTGGGCTATTTTTATGTGTACAGGTGTCTGGTGTTAAGGTGTAGACTTTTTGCTTTTTATCCGGTGAGCACTAGGGTGGAGATGACTGGGATTGCGAGTTTGCTGCTCTGCATAAAAGCTTTTTGGGAAGTATTTCCCGCCTGAGCCTCACTGCTTCTTTCCTCCTTATTTCCTAATTATTGTGGTTGAGGTTAGGTTAGGCTCTGTTGGGTTCAGGCGAGAGAGACTCATCACAAGCAGCAGCGCTGAGGATGCGGACTGGCTCAAGGGTAGTCGTGTTGTGTGCGCTTTTCTGCACAAATTTCTACTTGCTGACGCTAAACGCTTTCCGGCACTTGGTCATAGCATAGTGGTTACACTAGGCGCAGCTAAGAAGCAGCAATAATTGGACTGTAGGGCCAAAAGAATCCACAAGCGAGTATGTCTAGCTTAGTACTAGTGCGCTTCTTGGTGGAGAACACCTTAGGGTCTAACAGGGTACGATCTGGGCTATATCTTGGTATAGCTTAGACGGGTCTCAAGTAGGAAAAAGTTATGTCAACGATTCCTTTTTTAACGCTAGTTATCTCGGTAGCTGCCGTTTTGGGAATCCTGCTTGGCGAGGTACGTTATCGCGGTATCGGTTTAGGTATCGGCGGTGTCTTATTCTCCGGTATTCTCGTCGGTCACTTCAGCCATGAGTGGTTTGGTTTAACCATTCGTACTGCTGAAGGTGCAACAGAAGCAGGTAGTATTTTAGGTTACGTTCAAGAATTTGGCTTGATCTTGTTCGTTTATGCCATCGGTGTGCAGGTAGGCCCAAGCTTCTTCTCCTCTCTGCGCTCTATGGGTGCCAAGCTTGTCGGCTGGGTGCTGCTGATCATCGTCATGGGCTGCTCTATTGCAATGGCTCTCCACTTCATGGGCATTGTAAAGATTGACGCCATGGTGGGTATGTACTCTGGTGCTATTACTAATACACCAGCTTTAGGTGCTGCCAACCAGATGATCATGGATATGCGTCAGGTGCTCGACCCTGCCGTGGCTGATGAGTTAGGCTTCGATTCGTTCGTGGTGCCTTCTGCTTACGCTATGGCTTATCCATTCGGCGTGTGCGGTATCTTACTGACCATGATCCTGCTGCGTATTATCTTCCGCGTGAATATCGAAGCTGCAGGTCAGGCCTACTTAGACTCCAAGACTCAAGGCCAAGCTAAGATCAATACCCTGAACATCATCGTTCACAATCAAGAGTACTTAGGTAAGCCTTTAAGCGCTATCGAAGGTATCAAGAACGAGAAGTTCGTGTGCTCGCGTATTAAGCGTGGTGACGAGCTCGTTGTTCCTCATCCTGAGACTGTGCTGCAAGAAGGCGACGTGGTGCACTTAGTTGGCCCTAAGGATGTCTTAGAAGAGGCTGCTAACCATTTAGGAGAGATCACCTCGAGCGTGTTCACTACCTCTACTCGTGGTACCAACAAAGTGGTGCAACGTATTGTAGTGACCAATCGTGACGTAATTGGCCGTCCAATCGGTGATCTGCACTTAGAAGAGCGCTTCGATATCGTATCTTCACGTTTACTGCGTGCTGGTGTGCAATTTATTCCATCGCACGACATGAAGTTACAGTTCGGTGACTACTTAAACGTTATTGGTACCCAAGAGAACATTACCGCCGCAGCTAAGATCATTGGTAACTCCTCGGTGGAGCTGCACAAGGTTGCTATGCTGCCACTCTTCATTGGCTTAATCTTAGGTATCTTATTAGGTAGCATCCCAATTCCAGTATCCGGTGTGCCTGCTCCTATGAAGTTAGGTATTGCTGGTGGCCCACTGGTGATGGCTATCTTACTGGCTCGTTTCGGTGCCCCTCTTACCGGTAATCGTATTCGTTGGGCTATGCCTGCAGCCGGTTTATCGGCCTTAAGAGAGATCGGTATTACTCTGTTCTTATCGATTGTGGGTATTTGCGCTGGTGCTAACGGTTTCTGGCAGACTCTGACTGAAGGCCCAGGTTTAACTTGGGTGTGGTGCGGTCTGTTTGTTACCTTTATCCCACTGTTTGTGGTCGGCTTATTAGCATACAAGCTCTCCAAGGTTAACTACTTGGTGCTGTGCGGTATGATCGCCGGTTCGCAGACTGACCCTCCAGCCTTAGCCTTTGCCAACGGCTTATACTCCAACCCTGAGGCTTCTTCCTTAGGTTACGCTACGGTGTATCCAGTGACCATGTTCTTGCGTATCTTATCGCCACAGGTCATGATCATCATCGCCGTGTTAGCGGCTGGAGTCTAAGCTTAGGCTGAAAAGAGCTACAAGCTCAAAACAAACAAGCGGAACTCCACCTCCGCCCCACAGCAAACCCAGACTAGCATTAGTCGAAAAGGGATAGGCTGTGGACACAACTTTCCTGCAGAGCCGTCATTTGCATCAGCATTTGGCGGCTTTGTTGTTTCTGCACCAAGCTTTTATTTTTAGCGCAAAAAATACGTTTACCTAGATGCCAAGGTGTACACTTTGAGGTGAAGTGCTGGGTTTTCTTTAGAGGTGCAAGATGAGTGATTCAGAGCACAATCGAGAGCATTTTCGTCGTGGCGGTATCGGCGTAGGTATTGGTGCGGGCACGACCTTTTTTGAGCGCAATTCGCAGATAGACAAGTACCACACGATGCAAGGACATGGCTTTGCAGCTGAGGATGCCAATGCTTTGCATGACACCTTGCGGGGAAAGTCTGTGAATAAAGTAGGCACGGACAACGCCCCTGATGGAGCTGATCGTATTGTCGATGGCGTCTCGATCCAGGTGAAATATTGCAAGACCCCAGAGGACACCTATAGGGCCTTTTTCGAGTCCAAGGACGGCACCCTACGTTATGACGATATGACGTGGGAAGTGCCAAAGGGCCAAGGCGATGCCGTCAAGGCCAAACTGCGTGAGGACATTAAACAGGGCAAAATACACACTAAAGATGGAACCACCATCACTGATCCGAATATGGCAGATGAGATGGTGCGTGAGGGCAATGTGACCTACGAACAGGCAAAGAACATCGCTAAGGCAGGCAATATCGACTCCATTAAGTTCGATGTTGCCAACAGCGCCATTACTTGCTCTTGCGTCTTCGGCATTAGCTTTTGCGTCTCGCTGGCTTTTGCTTTGTGGGAGGGCAAGTCAGTAAAGGATGCAGTGAAGGAAGGGCTTGGTTCTGCTCTAACGGCTGGCCTTGAGACAATGGTGATATCGGTTGCTTCTCAGCAGCTGTTGCGCACTAAGTTAATAGGTCATGGTACCAAAATCGCTGCTCGTTATCTGACTCGTGTGGTGTGGAAGACAGGAATTGGAAAGAGTGCGATCCAGCATTTAGCTTCAGCTCTGGCGGGTAAAACCCTTACTGGTGCAGCTGCCATGAACGTGGTGTCTAAGACCATGCGCTCTAATGTGGTGACCTCGGTGATCTCTACTGCTGTAATTACAGCTCCTGATTTCTATCGTGCTGCGTTTGCAGGCAGTATTTCGTGGAAGCAATTTTCTAAGAATCTGGCGGTGAATGCCTCTTCGGTGGCAGGTGGTGCTGCAGGTTGGTTTGGTGGAGCTGCCGCCGGTGCTGCTTTAGGTTCGGTTGTGCCTGGTGTTGGTACAGCCATTGGCGGTGTTATTGGTGGCGTTTTAGGTGCCTTTGGTGGTGGTACCTTAGCTGGAAAAGCTGCCAAGGCTGTAGCTGACTCGATCACGCCAGATGATTCCAAAGAAATGCTGGATCTTTGTCAGGAGGTAGGTGAAAACTTAGCTTTTGATTACCTGCTCTCTGAAAAAGAGTGCCATGAGTTTATTGAAAAGCTGCAAGGCGTGATTAATCCCGATTTCCTGCGCGATATGTTTGCTTCCTCTAAGGACGACAGCGGACGTCGCACGTGGGCTCGTGAGCGTTTTGAGCCTTTGGTTCAGGACATCGTGAAGCAGCGTCATCCACTGATCACTCCTACCAAGTACGAGCTGTCTCTTGCTGTTGCAGAGATCTTGGATGAATCGCTCGACAGTAATGCCGCTTAGGTTTGGCTTTACGAAGAAGGGGCTTGTGACTTGCCTGTAACTGGCGTGACAGGCTAGGATCTAGCCCCTAGACTCTGCATAAGGCAGAGTCCCAGAAAAGCGAGCCTATCATGCCAAATCTTAGTCCAGATCATGGTGCCTCGTCTGTCCCGTCGCAAACAGCGTTGCACTGCTTATCTTTGCCTGAGCCTGTATCTGTCGGTATTGGAGGCCCATTATCGGCTCTATTGGCAGCTATGACCGGATATCACAAGCGGGTGTCCTTTTGGGTATTGTTCCCGCTGTGGGGAATGCTGGCTTTTGTGCTAGTGCTCTTATGCCCTGTGTTATTGCCAATTTTTTTGCTCTACATGATGCAGCGGCGTGTGAGACGTATGCCAGTAGTCGCAAATGCGACCCCTGCCCCAAAGGATGAGAGTACAGCGGCTGAGACAACTGAGACAAGCACCAGCTCGGCTGACATGACTGCAAGCTCGGCCGAGGATGTCTCTGTGGCCACGGAGCCTAAGGTAGTAGACGATAAGGACTTTGGTGGTGGGCAAGAACACTTGGTGTCACCAGAAGTGATCTACGATGAGACCAAAGCTAGGGATCAGGAGCTTAGTGCACAAGCGTGCATGGACAGCTGTTTGCGCCAGCTTAATCTCACGCAAAGTATTAAGAACCACATTGGACTGCTCTTAGGTGTGCTTTTAGGCTACTACTTGGTCTGGGGTGTGGTGTATTTCTGGAGCAGCACTGCTGCTTATAGAGCAATGCAAGCTTACATGGAAGCGGCGCGGCAGAATCAGGTTTTGCAGATTGCGACTCCAGAGCAACTGGCTTATGCCAATCACATGACGGCTATTTTCACTATTGCCGGTGTTGTCCTTGTGCTATCTCTAGTGGTGAGCTTTGCGCTGACTTTTTTAGGGATCTTGCAATATCGCAGAATAGCTTGGCAGTTGGTGCTGCTTATTGGCAAGAATCTACCAGGTCTGGCGATGCTCACGGCCTTGTTCTATGCCATTATCCTCATAATGGAGCGTTACTACGCCCACCTGCGCATTATTGCGGTTGAGGCTATGATCCGAGGCTCCGAGTATTTTGATCCGAGCGTACCTTTCATTGTTTTGCGCCTGTACGTGGGGGCGGTGCTCTTCATGACGCTAGCCTTGACCTTAGGCATGAGCCTGCACGTGATCCCGCAAAACTTTCGGGGCAAGTTCACCAACTCTAAAGGCATGCCACGTTATGAGCCTACGCCAAAAGGGCCTTTGGTGTAGTCGTTGCTGTTACTGGCTCTAAGGCGTGCTATGCCATGGTTGTAGTCTGTGGCGTTAATACGGGATTTTGCTCAAATGTTTGTTAAAGACACTTTGCTGCCACTGCTAAATGAGCAGCACATTTCTTACACCCTCTATGCTCACGAGGCTTTAGGTCACGGTGATATCGATATCGAGCTTCCGGACATGAAAGGTACCATCCTGAAAAACTTGGTGCTGACCAATAAGACTCATGAGCTCTATATGTTTACGCTGCCACTGGAGTATCGCGCCGATCTTAAGGGCCTCGCGCAAGCCTTAGACGTCCCACGTTTTAGCTTTGCTACTGTCTCTGATCTGGCTTTCATGGGTATTCCGCCTGGCCATGTAAGCCCATTGTGCCTTTTCAACGATTTAGGCCTAAAAGTACATTATGTGCAGCCGGTGGAGCTCGATAACTTTAGTTTGGTGAATTGCCATCCTTTGGACAACCACTTTTCTATCGATATCCAGCGCACTGATTTAGAGTCTTTGGTGCAGGAAACAGGGCACACCATCACTAAGGTCTCAGGTGCGATCAAAGCTTAGGGTGGCAAGGATAGGGGCTCATGAGCAAAGTTAGCAAGCAAGCTGAGAGTAGGGGCAAAGATTTGGTGGATGGCTCTGGTGCAGCAGGAACTGAGCGTATTGTTTGTTTTGCTCCATTTATCCCACCTGAGGCTAAAGTGCTGATTCTAGGCTCGATGCCCTTGGTCAAATCGCTAGAGCAGCAGTTCTATTACGCCCATCCTCGCAACCGTTTCTTTAAGTTGATTGGCCACTATTTGGCCCTTAAGCGCGGTATGCCTAAAGACTCGGTTATACCTTTGGGCTCTATTGCAGAGCGGCAAGCAGCCTTAGCCGAGCTGGGGATAGCTTTGTACGACGTGATCCACAGCTGTGTGCGTGCGGGCTCTTTGGACAGCGCCATTAAAGACTACGAGTACAGCGACATTCTGGGGCTTTTGGCGGCCCATCCTCAGATTAAGACGGTGATCACCAATGGCACTTTTGCGGCGACGCACTTTCGTCGCAGTACGCTGCAGCCTTTGATCAGGCAGCATGAGCTCAAGCTCAATCAGTGGAAGACAGCTTCGTCTTTAGAGCTTGTTACTCCCTCGATTTCCTTTAATTTCTTTGCCTTGCCCTCAACCTCGCCTGCCAATACGGTGGCATGGGAAAAGCTTAGGGCTTATTATGACTGCGTTCTTTTGCCAATTTTAGGCTTGCATGAAGAATAAGGAGTGAGCTTATGGGCACTGTCGCCACCGCTAAAGTCATTAATTCATCTTGGGGTGCGGTTAATTTCAGACCTGCCTTAGAATCTGATGCTGCCGCTATTCGTGAGATCTATGCTCCTTATGTCGAGGAAAGTGCGATCTCCTTTGAGGAAAAGGTGCCATCGGTGTATGAGATGGCAGCCCGTATTCGTGCGCGTCAGGGACATTTTCCTTTCATCGTGGCGGAGCGTGCAGGCACTATTGTCGGTTTTGCTTACGCCAGCGCTTTCCATGAGCGCTCGGCCTATCGTTACTGTGCTGAAGTGACGATTTACTTGGATCGTAACAGTCGTCGTGGTGGAATCGGTCAGGCTTTATATCATCGCTTAGAGCAGTTATTACAGATCCAAGGTTTCACCAACCTTTATGCCTGTATCGCCTACAGCGAGGCCTTAGCTCAAAAGCAGCTGGACTCTGATCCTTATCTGACTTTAGATAGCGTGCGTTTCCATGAGCGCATGGGCTATGTGCTCAATGGTGTGTTCCATCATTGCGGTTACAAATTTGGCCGCTGGTATGACATGTGTTGGATGGAAAAGATCCTTCATGGCCAAAGAGACGAGGGAGCAGAGCTGTTGTCTTGTGACGAGGCCTATGAGAGCTTAGACATGGTGATCACTGATCGCCATGCAGACGAGTGTAAGTAACTCGCTATGCCGCCGATGTTCAGGTCTGTTAAGACCTGTTCGGGCCTGTAAAGGCCTGAGAAGGGTGAGGGGCGGGCGCTGACGATCGCTGCGCAGAGCTGGCATTGCAGCCTGCTGCTAAGATTTTTTTACGTAACTAAGTCGCGTCTACATAAAAAAAGCCTATCATGGTACCTGAGGCGACTGAGCCGCAATCACTGCCTCCTTTACGCATTCGGTGCCTTGAGTGCCGAGTGCGTAATTGATACCTTCTGGAGTCTTCGGACTTTGCTTTGTCTCATCAATTTTTTCTTTGCTT
>DXEV01000187.1 GCA_019114785.1 Candidatus Anaerobiospirillum pullistercoris
GATTAACATCCGGCGGTGCCTATATATTCTCAACCAACGTAGTCCGTCCCATGACGGACTTAGGCTAGTCAACTTGGGCTTGAAAATCAGAGACTTTCAAGCCCCCGCCTCTTTAGGCGGGGGTTATTGACAAGCTTGCAGGTAACAAAAGACGCGGAAGAAAAAAGAGTTGCTACAAAAACAAAAATAGGGGCGCTGTGGCTTAGTGGTGGCGTAGTCGCGTGAATATATGGGGCCACAGACATGCGCAAGGCCTAAGCAGTGCTTAGGCCCTGTGAAAATTCAATACGATAGCTTAAGAGTAAGAACAACCTATCCCAACTCCACTGCCAACCAAGAAGCAGCTGTAGCTGCTCTGGTGCTGGCTTTGCGGGGCGGGCGCTGTGCTTACTGGCTTAAGCGACGTGTCATCTGGCTTAAGGTAATGCCATCACTGGTGCGCATAATACGCAGAGTTAAGGCAGCGTGCTCTCCACTTTGCTTGATCTGGGAGATCACTAAGTAAGGGATGCCTTGAGCGCGGCATTGGTTGACCATTCTTGGGATCATAGTTTCGGAGCCAATGTTCTGCGAAGCCATGTTGTTAAGACCCGAGGATGGCACTACTTGGAAAGTATTGCTTTGTAATAAGCCGTCTTGCAGTGCAGTGCTGAGATTGCCTACGCAGTTCTTATATTCGCGATCCACAATGGTTGGAGCAACAAAGATATTGCCACTTTCATTGCGCAGACGTGTGGCCAGCTCACGAATGGTGGTACGGGCAATACCAGCAGCTTCATTGTGTAAAGTCACCGAGCAACCTGAGGTATTGGCTTGTTGATAGCCGCTTAAGTCACTGACTGAGGTTTGTGGTGCTGGGGCTGGCGTTACCATACCGCCAACATTAGCTCCAGTTCCTACGCTTGGGGTATTGCCTTGAGGATGCTCAAATACCAGAGAACCTGTTAAAGGCTCATTGACTGCACCTTCGCTAACACTGCTGTAAGGATCAGCTGCACCTAATTGTGCATTGCCCATAGTAGGTGCTGATTCAAGGCGATCGGCTAAAGCAGCATTGTTTTGCATTTGCTGGGCGGTAGTACCTTGATTGGTGGCACCACTGCCTTGGACAGAACCAGCGCTAGAGGAGAAATTGGCATCACTGATTAGGCCGCTGGTGCTGTGTTGCGCTGCAGCTTGATCGGCATTGAGCGCAGCTCCGGAATGAGGAGTGCTTAAGATCTCAGCATTGGAGAGATCTGGTGCTTGCTCATATTGAGTCTGCTTTTGCTGGGCAGGCTTTTTTGGAGCTTTACTTGGGGTAGTAGTTTTGGTTGAGACGGCAACAGTCGCAGGTGTCGTTGGAGTGTTAGACTCCAGTAGCTGACAGCCATTAAGCGCGAGTGCTGAACCTAATGCCAGCGTGAGTGCGCATGGTAATAAAGTGCGCATCTTTGCCTCCTCAGGAAAACCAAAAGGAAAATGAAGGAATAGGGGGAACCAAACCTGAGCTTAGTAAGCTGCAGGATAGTGCCTGTTGCAAGGGCAAACACCTTGTCTTGTCACTGAGTAGCTAAAGAGCGCTCAGTGTGGCTCTTAGTGCTCTTGGTGATTAGAGAGGCAAAGACTGAATTAAGCTTTAAGACTGTAGCCGTCTTTGCCTCTGTCTTTAGAGGCCTGCAGTGCATGAGCCTCGGTCAGACTACTGCTTGTCTGGGAAGCCTAAACCACCTAACTTGCCACCTGCTAATAAGTGCATGTGGATGTGTGGCACTTCTTGACCGCCATCTGGGCCGCAGTTGACGATTAAGCGGTAGCCAGACTCGGCGACACCAAGATCCTTTGCGATCTTTTTGGCAACTAAGAAGAGGTGACCTAACATCTGCTCGTCGCAGTCCTCAACGTCAGAGACGGTAGGGATCTGCTTATTGGTCACGATTAAGATGTGGTGCTGGGCCTTAGGGTTAATGTCCTTAAAAGCCGTAACTAAATCATCGTGATAAAGGATCTCCGAAGGGATCGTGCCGTTGATGATCTTAGTAAAAATGCTCTCTTCAGCCATATGTTTGTTGCCTCAAAGAAAACGAAAAGGAAGCACAAAACTGCTGTCGCACAAAGGAGATTGAGCTCCAAACTGCTTCACCAAAGCAGCCTTAGGCAGCAGGGATCGAAAACATAGAACATTATAGCAAAAAGCCAAGATCGCACTTAGGCGCAAATTGAGTAAGTGTATGGGCAGCACGTAGAGCATGTAGCCTAAGAGGCTAAATGACTCCACTGCGACGCCACCGTGCCTCTATTGCGATTGCCTCATGCTCTGTGGGGATGAGAGGAAGTAGGGAGAGACAGCAGGGCAAGACGTGACTATGCTGGATATGCTGGAATTGCATGGGTAACGAAAAAGCATATGGCCATATCAGGCCATGTAAGGCTATGCGCCATGCCAAGCCATGGCAGATAATGGGCAAAAGGTGCAAAGAGTGCAAAGAGCGAGCGTTGTTACAGTTTTCTGCCATCATAGATAACATATGGTTTAAATTGTTGCATGGGATAGGAGAACAGCGAGGCTAATAGCCAAGCGAAAGGCGGGGGCAAAAGGGTTGTTTTGGGGCGTGATGCAACTAAAAAGTAGGTGAGAGAGTGTTGAGAAAGATCTCACACTTTTCTCACTTGAGGTCAGGCTTTTTATCCCATAAATAAGCTCTTTTGCAAATTGCAAGATGGCTCTTGATAACAATTTTCCATTGGCATTTTCATCTTTCTTGGTAGAATGCCCCCACGAAATCGCTCAACGCCCAGTTAGGAGTTTTTGAATCCTTAAAGTGTGTTTTGAGTATTGGATCATATGGTGGCAGGCCGTGGGTGTTGGCTCTTGTAGGAGAGAGCTGAGATCAGGGTAAGCTGCAAAAGCTGGTAAACAAGGGGAAGTGTTATGGTGACTCGTTTAAAGGCCAATAATGGTGTTGTGGGTGAGGGTGTGAAGTTTGATCGTATCCGCCGCGTAACTGGCTACTTAGTGGGCACCTTAGATCGCTTCAACAATGGCAAGCGTGCCGAAGAGCACGATCGTGTGAAGCACAACTTTGGCGATCTGCGCTAAAGCAATGTCAGGCAGCAAACAACACGTAAAGTAAAGGCTGTCTGAGGGCGATAAGCCCATATGGGGTGCAATGCCCAACTAAAAGATCCCTTGTGCCGCCATGCGGCCAAGGGTAAACCCGCCTTCTAAGCTCTGTCTGAGCTGTCTTAATTCCCTCTCTTTTCTTACCTGTTCTTGTCTCTTTCTTGTCTCTTCTCGCTTTTCTGTTCTTTTGCTCCAAGAAGACGCGTAGTTGTCTTGCCTGCAATGGTGTACCCGTCGCGTTTTTTCGCGTCCCTGCTTCGTTTGTGTGCCATAATAGCGCGGATTTTTCGGAAGTTGTGGCCATGCGCACCTGTGTTGATGCCTACTAGTCTCAAGCTCTATGGCTTGTTTGTAGGTAGATCTTAGCGAGCGCTTGGCAGGGGAGTGCAGATGACTTTTTTAGTGGATTCACATTGCCATTTAGCTTCGCTGACTTTTGAGCTTAGCGAAAAAGATAAGGCTGCAGGTAAGGTCTATAAGGGCCCAAAGTCAGTGCCAGAGGTGTTAGCTCGTGCCCGTGCTTGTGGTGTGACTCATATGCTCTCGGTTGCTTGTACCATTGAAGACTATGAGCACATGATGAAGCTCATTGCCCCTTACGATGGGATCTTTAATGCCTGCGGTATCCATCCACTAAATTTAGAAGAGGCTGGTGCTTGGCATGAGGATGACTTAAAGGCCTGCCTGCAAGACGAAAAGTGCGTTGCTTTAGGTGAGACCGGCTTAGATTTCTTTTATGCCGCTGAGACTCGTGAGGCTCAATTAGACTCTTTTGCTCGACAAATCGATCTGGCCTGTGAGCTCAAAAAGCCATTGATTATCCATGCCCGCGCTGCTCATAAAGACACCGTAGAGCTCATGCGTGCCCACAATGCCCGTGATTGCGGTGGTGTGATGCACTGCTTCTGCGATGAGGTCGAGATGGCTCGTGAGTGCTTAGATATGGGCTACTTTATCTCGTTCTCAGGTATTGCCACTTTTAGAGCCGCAGATAATGTGCGCGAGGTGCTGAAGTATGTGCCAAACGATCGCATTATGGTGGAAACGGACTGCCCTTACTTAGCTCCTGTGCCTGTGCGTGGTGTAGAAAACGAGCCTGCCTTTGTACGCTATACCTTAGAGTACATTGCCGATTTTAAGGGCATGAGTCCAAAAGAGTTGGCTACTATTACCTCTCAGAATTTCGAGCAGTGCTTTAATGTGCACCTCGAAGAGCCACAAGACACCAATCTGCCAACTAAAGACATTTCCACTTACAAGTTGGACAAGATCTATAACAAGGGCTGGCCTTACTAATTGGCTTTTCCCCTGAGCTGGCGGTGCTCTTTGCGGTGTCTGTCTATGGTAAAGCGATAAAGAGACGGATACATGCAGGGGATAGGAAGTAGGTAGGAAGGGGCTCACCTCTGCTGCTTTAGGCTTTTAGATTGAGGCAACACTAACTGCTGCGAACTGCCTCGAACAGCCACGCAAGCAGTGCCAGCAGTGTGCTGTGCTCGCACTGTGCGATATTCCATGACCGGAATATTGACAGCTGTGGTCGGCGGGCTGTGATTGGCTGTTTTTGCAGAAAGGTTCTGCTATAGCAGCTATAGCAGCTGAGACGGGAAAAATAAGGTAACAGCATGTTAATGGCGGCCAATAGCCGCCAATGGCCATAGCGGCTACCAATAGCCATGCCCCTTGCGGAGCTCTTTCCAAGGAAAGAGACAACGCAGCTCGAAACGTGGGAGGTCGGATCGAGCTGTGTCAGTAGGGGCTGGCTTTGAGCAAAACCCATGTAGGTGCTTGGGCTTTGCTTAAGCTGTATTGGCTTTTTAGTTATAGAAATAGCCGTAATCGTGGCGCTTCTTCTTAAAGAACTGGCTGATAAAGAAGAGCAGCGAGACCACTAAACCGCAAGCAAAGCTGCATAAGATCCACTCTGGCATGCTAAAGCCCAGTAGTGACCACTCTAGCTTTTCACAGGCAGCATTTGGCTGGAACATCCATGGGAGCCATTCGTTAAGCTTCAGGAACGAAGGGAAGTGTGGCACGAGCTGACAAGATGCACCAAAGCCAGTTTGGTAAACCGAGGCAATGTGATCGAAAGCTACCACTAAACCACCAGCTGAGCCTGCCATAAAGATCAGGATAGCAAGGTTACGGAAGAGGAAATTGGTTGGGCTGATAAAGCCAATGAAGCCTGCGAGGATGAAGCTGAGGTAAAAAGCTCGCTCGTAAACGCAGTTGACACACAGCGGCAGACGTAACTTGTATTGGAAATAAAGACCACAACCCTCAAGGACGATGCCTAACAAAAAGAGCATGATCCAAGAGAAGCGGTGCCGCGATAGAGCCTGAATAAGGTGAATAAAACCCATACTCTGTTCGTGATCTCGCTAGGCGAGAAAACGACCTCCCGTCCAAAAGATTGTTTGCTAGGGTTCTATGCTTGTAGTTACAGGGTAAAAGGAGTACTGCACTGCTCCCCAAAATGGAGACAAGCACGGTGCAAGTTGCTCCAATGATGCTGTGAACTACAAAGCGTAGGATCTGACTATATGATGCTAAGAGAGAAAGCTAGCGCTAAGCCCATTACAGCCAAGCACATTTCTGTCGCCATCCGTTAGGATACAGTTTCTCTTTAGAGCATCTGGCGCTACTCAGAGCGCAATGTCTATTAACTAAAAACATTGCCCATTATAGCCGTGAATCACCTACATTGTTGCGCCCCTTGTCTGTATTTTTCTGAAAAAGAGAGGATGGCAATCTTTCAGCCAAGGATGGCTGTTTACGGCTGGTTGAGCATGGGGACGAAATCGGCCTTCTGGGTGGACGGAATAGCGGGCAGGGGGACTAGTGGGCGGTTAAAGAAAAAGCAAGGAAAATCAGAAGATGTGCTCTGGGGTGATAGGGGGCGCAGGGGCACAGTGGTGTATTTGTGCTGCTGTAACTTGGGGAAAGGGGTGTCGTGCCCGTTGTTTGAGGGCAGCGAGGTCACATGCTCTTAAGCCTGATGTTTATGTGGTTCTCGTGGTATGCAGGGTGTGCAATCGAGGCGAGAGCGTGTAGGTGCTTTGGTCAGCGTTATTTGTGATTTAGGTCGAAAATGCAGAATTTGGTCTATTTTGACTCTTTATTTTTGCACTCTTTTGGCTCAATATGGTTCTTGAGCAATGTTTGATATGGACTTTTTAGTGCCATTAGAGTATGCGGACTTTAGTGGGCTGAAGAGTAGATCATCGTGTTCGTTTGTGGTTTGCCTTGCTGTAAAGCAAGAAAGAATAGACTTTGTCTGTTGCGGAGATAAGGTCTGGGAGCTATGTGGGGTGGGTTAGTTAAGCTCGCCCTCGGCTCTTTTTGGAGGATTGCTATGTCTCGTGTTGAGCACGATTTTATCGGAGAGCTGGAGCTTTCTGATGATGTTTTCTATGGTGTGCAAACATTCCGTGCATTAAACAACTTCGATATCACTGGTGAGCACCTGTGTGACTACCCTAACTTCATCTATGCCTATGCCAAGGTCAAGAAGGCAGCTGCTTTAGCAAACTGCGAGCTGAAGCTGCTCGATCAAGAGAAGTGCGATTACATCTGCAAGGCTTGCGATGAGGTCTTAACTGGCAAGTATAACGACCAGTTCGTGGTGGATATGCTTCAAGGTGGTGCCGGAACTTCCACCAATATGAACACCAATGAGGTGTTGGCCAATATCGGTTTAACCCTCATGGGCCATAAGAAGGGTGAGTACCAATTCCTGCATCCTAATGACCACCTCAATCTCTCCCAATCAACCAATGACTCCTATCCAACAGCCATTAAACTGGCTATCTGGGCTGATTTAGCTGATCTCTATCCAGCCATTGCCCAGCTGCGTGACTCTTTCTTTGCCAAGGCAGAGGAAATGAAAGACGTCATTAAGATGGGCCGTACCCAGCTGCAAGACGCCGTGCCTATGACTCTGGGCCAAGAGTTCCACGCCTTTGGCACTATGTTGGATGAGGATTTAGAGCGCCTCAAAGAAGCCAGTACCCAGATGCTAAGCGTCAACATGGGTGGTACTGCTATTGGTACTGGTATTAATGCTCACCCTGATTACCCTAAAGTCGTCGTTAAGTACTTACGTGAGATCACCGGTGAAGAGATCGTTTCTTCTCCAGATCTGATTGCGGCTACTCCAGATTGCTCGGGCTATGTGCACGTGATGGGCACCTTAAAGCGCATGGCAGTCAAACTCTCTAAGACCTGCAATGACTTACGTCTTTTAGGCTCTGGCCCACGTTGCGGTCTCAATGAGGTCAATCTGCCAAAGATGCAGCCAGGTTCTTCCATCATGCCTGGAAAGGTCAACCCAGTGATCCCTGAAGTAGTAAATCAAGTGTGCTATCACGTGATTGGTGCTGACGTTGCGGTGAACTTTGCGGCTGAAGCTGGTCAGTTGCAGCTGAATGTGATGGAGCCTGCTATCGCTTATGAGATCTTCAAGTCCATCAAGATGTTAAAGCAAGCCTGTGTCACCTTAGCCGAGAAGTGCGTAGACGGCATTACCCCAAATAAGGATGTCTGCCTCAACTTCGTCTTAGGTTCGATTGGTATTGTTACCGCTCTGAACCCTTATATCGGCTATGAGAATAGTGCTTCGATCGCTAAGGAAGCTTTAGTTACCGGCAAGCGTGTGCGTGACATTGCTTTAGAGCGTGGTCTGCTTACAGCCGAGCAGATTGATGAGCTGCTGACTCCTGAGAATATGCTGAATCCTAAGCTTTCTGCCGAGAGCCGTGCTCACTTCGCTAAGAAGTAGAGAAGTAGCTTTCGCTTCAAGCTGTCAGATCAGCTGGGGCGGGCGCTGTGATCAGAGCTTTTAGCCATGGTATATCTGCATTGCCATGACTAGAGGCAATTTCAGGTAAGAGTCCAAAGTTCACAGAGGCTTAAACCTGCGAGGTCTGCATCTCTAGAGGTGAATTTTCACTTTTCAGGTGTAGACCTCTTAGTTGTAAGCAAAATGGACTTGAGAGAGTAGCTCTTGCAGCGATTGCGATGTTTGCGACTTTCGAGAGCTTGTGATGGCTTTGCCGCCATAGTTTTTGCTATAATGCGCCGCCCCAATTTGTGCCCCATATAGGGGTACACAATCTTGTAGTGATTATTAGTGTAAGGAATAAGGAGAGCTTGCTTGTCCCACCTGTAATGATGGCTAAAGCTCAGATGTATTCCATAGATCTGCTTTGTAAGCCATTTTTGTGTGACGTGGTGTAGTGGGATGTTTGGAACCAGCAGTAGGCTCCATTTAGAGCTTTTTGCTGGGTGATGACGTTATTTTTGGGTTTGGAGGATAGCCGCTATCGTGTGGCTGGACAGACGGCTGGCATCAAGTACTGAGGTCTAAGTTTTAGGGCATGGCGTTCTAAGTATAGGCAGTTATAGGCAGGTCGAAGGGCCTCTTATGCCTAAGATAGCCTTGAGGAAAGTGTGCAGACCGTGTGCTCAGATTTCTTTTGTGCGTGTTTGTGGCTCAGAATTTTTAGCTCTGGCTGTAATCGGGGGTATGCAGTACCAGAGGGGCGAATCAGTGATCGTCAGATCAATCTCAATTGAGTTTGGACAAAAGACACGAACTGTAAGGCAGCTGAGCTCGGGAGAGCGGAGCTGGGAGCAGTTAAGGCTATAAGAGTTTATGGATATTTTATTGATTTTGCGCCTATTGGTGCTCTTTGGCGTGATCTTCTTTGGTATCCGCTTAGGCGGTATGGCCATTGGCTATACCGGCGGCTTAGGCGTGATCATCTTAACCGTATTTTTAGGCATGAATGCCGGTGCGATCCCAACAGACGTGATCCTGATCATTATGTCGGTGATCGCTGCCATTACAGCTCTGCAAAAGGCTGGTGGCTTAGACTACATGGTGAACATTGCTGCCAAGATCTTGCGCAACAATCCTAAGCACATCAACTATTTGGCACCAACAGTGACCTATGTAATGACCATTTTGGCTGGTACAGGTCACACTGCCTTTGCCATGATTCCTGTGATTGTGGAAGTGGCCAAAGAGCAGAACATTAAACCAGTAGGCCCATTATCCATTGCTGTGGTCTCAGGACAGGTGGCTATTACCGCTTCTCCTGTGTCAGCTGCTGTGGTGTATATGACTGGCGTGCTGGAGCCTTTGGGCTGGTCTTATCCAGCGCTGTTAGGTGTGTGGATTTTAACCACCTACGTTGGCTGTATGCTGGCCGCATTCATCATGTCTATGTTCTTCAACAAGGGCAAGCTTGATGAGGATCCAGAGTATTTACGCCGTGTGCAAGAGGGTGTGATTAAGCCAATCGGCCAAGAGCGTCCAGAGCTCCCTGCCACTGCTAAGTCTTCGGTGATCATTTTCTTAACCGGCGTGCTGTGCGTGGTGGTATATGCCACCTTCATTTCTGATGTGATCCGCTTACCTTTAGTGGCTTCGCTGCAAGCATCGGTGGCCGATGGTGGTAGCTTCTTAGCAAGTGCTCTGCTGACTGTATTAGAGCCTTTAAAGTTAGCCCGTGATGGTGCCATCATGTCGATCATGCTCTTGATCGCAACCTTCATTGTGGTTAAGTGCAAGGTCAACACCTCAGAGCTGGCAGATACGCCAACCTTTAAGTCAGGTATGACAGCCTGTATCTGCGTGCTGGGCGTAGCTTGGTTAGGTAATACCTTTGTGGCTGGCTATACCGCTCAGATCGAGGCCTTCTCGCAGGATATCATTAGCCAATACCCTGGCGTGTTAGCTGTGGTGCTGTTCTTTATCTCGGCTCTGCTCTATTCGCAAGCTGCAACCGCTAAGGCTCTGGTACCAGTGATTGTGGTGGCCTTAAATATGGACGTCAACACTGACCAAGCTTACATTCTGGTAGCCTCCTTTGCTGCTGTGAGCGGCTTGTTCATCCTGCCAACCTACCCAACCCTGTTAGGTGCAGTGCAGATGGACGATACCGGTACCACCAAGATTGGCAAGTACATCTTCAATCACTCGCTGATCCTGCCATGCTGCCTGAGTATTTTCTTCTCGGTAGTTTTAGGCTTCGTAGTAGCTCCAATCTTCTAAGGAGCTAAAGGAAAGCCCCAAGGCTTGCTATATTGCACGGTGCCCAGTGCCACTGGCACTATATTCCATGCTGTGCCATAGCCGCTGACGTCATGGCACCGAACAAAGCGAGCCCAAAGCGGAGCGCCTGAGGTTCTAAGCAATCGTAGCATGCCGTTAGTGCCAGTTGGGGCTATCTAGTGTAAAACTGCAGAAATAAGTAACAATTAAGTTACTGTGTGCTAACTCTAGAAAAATATGAAAAAATAGAGGGCATGAACACAAACAAAAACCCTCTATTATCGGGCGAGCTTCCAATTGATGGA
>DXEV01000188.1 GCA_019114785.1 Candidatus Anaerobiospirillum pullistercoris
AGCATAGCATGCACAGAGCTATGCCCACATTTTAATCTTAGCTACGCACGGGATGGTCTGAAGCTCCTTTAGGCCAACATAGTCTCATGTGCCGTCAGAAATTTTTTACAAATACTGTTGACACCCATCGGTGCCATCTGAACTCGCCTTCGGCACAAACACTTTCCAAGTGTCGATAAGATGCACGCTCTTATTAATATCGTCTCGATCGATATAGCCCACAAGTCTCTTACCATCACGCCGTCTGTAGTATAAAGGGATGTCATGGCCATTAGACGTATCGTGAAAGCCTGTAAAATTAGACGTCCATCCGAACTCTTTATCTACTGATAAGAGCTCCATCATGGACTTATCTTCGTGGCTCAAGACCTTATGCAATATTTCCACAGCTTTAGGATCACGAACAAAAATATCGAACTCATCAAGCTTACGCAAACAAGGAGCCTCACGCTGACCATTGCGACAACGTATAACCTCACATTGCCCCAAATAATCCTTACTACGCAGGAAATAACACACGCCCCCTTTAATGTCGACCGAAGGGAACACATCAGTTGACATCGGGAAATCTACCAACTTCATTAAATGCCGATCTGAGCACATGGTTTCACGAAAATCGCCTAAACCAAGACCAGTGCTCATCCAACGAGCAGGGATCACAAGCGACACAAAATCAGTAGGCAACTGCTTGCATAACTCTACAAAATACTGGTAAACAGGGTTATCACGACTGGTACTACGCTTATCATTGGAGGCTATCTGATACGGAGGATTCCCCACAACCGCCGTAAACTTCATTTTCTTTTTTCCACGCAAGTTCCAAAACTTTGCAGCACTAACCTTAGCCGCCACCTTATCTGATGCAGTTCGTAAGCTCTCAATAAGATCAGGAATCCATTGAGCATGCACCAAATGATAGCTGTTAAAGCCCCCCAAAGTACGCTCTGTAATGCGTTTTGCCATAGGGCTCTTACAAAGCACAAAAATATTCTGCTGCAAAACCGAATTCCAAATATGACGTACCACCTGCGGATTCAAAGTGGACACTTGTAATTGCTGCTGTTGCTTCTCTGCACGCAAACGGTACAAGGTATACGCCATATACAGAGGATAAAGGCCAGACTTAGAGTTAAGCTCAAGAATACAGGCATCGGAGTTAAAGGTCTTGCTCGTTACCTCTGGATGCTCCACTAGATAAGGCTTCCCCAACAAAGGCTCAAAATTTGACTCCTTGTCAAAGAAACAGTATCCACCCAGCGTATCACTCATGTGCATGTTAACCACACGCCATGGAGTTAAAACCGTTTCCTTATCAGGGTTGCGGAAAGTGCTAAAAAGCTCAGTGATAGCAGCTATACGCTCCTCAACAGACTCATAGTCATCGGCTGCACGAGCAAGACGTAAGATGCGCTCACAGGCAGCCTCAAAGATATCCTCATCGTAATACTTCTTAAAGTCAGCAAAGATCTCCTTGGTCACGCCTTTAGGCATAAACTCCTGCCACGAGACATCATCGATCATGTCGGCAAAATTGTCGATTGTAATCTTCTGATACTGAGCACTAAACTCAGCGCCATAAACCATTAACGGCATACGGATGGATATACCGCGCAAGGTAGATATGGCAAACTTACGCCGTTTTATTCTTTCCTTAAGCTGGTCTGTAGCAGGATCAAATTCGCCACTAGAAGGTTTCTTTCCTGAAGCAGGATCCCCGTTATCAAGCCCTTGCTGATTAATGTCGATCTTTTTTGTCCTTGGCAGAGCCTTAGTCTTACCAATAATGGCTTGCAAGTCCTCAAAGTTCTCGATCTCCAGCTCATTTAGCCGCAGAAGTTCGTTATTATACAGATATTGATCCTCAAAGCCATGCTGCACTACTCGCTCAATGTAGACTTTCTTTAGAGAGCGCATCAACATTGGAACGTCAAAATCGTGCATCTGTGAACCAGTCATGGAGATCACTGGGCAGAATTTGAGGAAATCAGAAAGTAACTCGCGATCTACCTCATCTTGAGATAGCTCATCGTCCTTCTTGCTCTTTGGAGTGGCTCGAACTTGCACCGCAAAACGAGCAGTCTCTGCTATCACGCGCAAAGCACGATCTGGTGCAAAATCAAAGACGTAACATTCGGTCTTAAGCAAAGCCTTGGAAGGTGTCTGCACACGAAAGATAGTCTGCATGTAACTGGCTGCCGCTGTACTTGAGGAGCCAGACAACATCAACACTGCCATCCATGCAGGCACACTCACACCGAGTGTTAAACGACCGCAAGTCAAAGTAATGGTACGTGTACTCAAAGGATCTGGGCCAATGGCTTTATTGACCTTTTCCAAGGCATCAAGGCTTTCCTCATCAGCGCCCGCTCCATCACCATCACCTGCCACATTAACGACAGTAAAAGCACTAAACACAGGGTGTTGTCGCAATAGTCGGCTTAAGGCTTTAGCCTCTTTCACCCCAGGCACCACCCATAGGGTATGATTAAAGATCTCACGATAGTGCTCTGTCGCAAAAGGGTAGTGCACATCCTGCTCATGCGATGAGACATGATCATTGACTAGCAAATCTAAGAAAGCTCGCACATCGTTCTTATGCTTAAACTCGCCATCGCTATCAACACGAAAAAACTCACGGAAATTAAAATTAGCATCATCAGCATAGCCAGCAAGCTGTGGCTGTAACTCACCCAAGTCATAGGTGAAGATTTTCATCTTTGGCAGCTCTGCGTAAGGGTTAGGTTCATCCTGCCCGTGCACCTTCTCCCACTCAAGCTTTGCTGTCTGCTCTTGGATATAATCCCACGTAAAGACCTCATCCTTACTGGCATCATCCAACAGGTTAAAAGGAGTGCCAGACAGCTTGAGCAACCTCATGTTGGCATTGGCTTCCTTCAGGGTGTGAATCACTTTTTCGCCTAGAGGTGTTTTAGTGCCCTCGTGGGCCTCATCAATGATCAACAGATCCCATTGAGTCTTAAAGACATCATGGTTCTTATCAAACTTGCCACCAACCAGCTCTGAACCACGTAAATCTTGCATAGAGACAAAGTAAACATAGTGCCCACCACGAGCTACTCTACACTCTAACCCCGCAAAACTTTCCCCTTTGTTCTTAGAGCCGTAACTAAAGTCCTTGCAATCAAAGAAAATTTTCCCGAAATCCTCATACCAGCTGTCATTGACCACAGGACGATGAGTCAAGATTAATGTGCGGACAAAATCCATACGCCTAACCACTTCAAGAGCCGTTAGTGTCTTGCCAAAGCGCATCTTAGCGTTCCAGATCATGCTGAAGGATTTCTCAAAGTGCTTAATTGTCTGCTCTATAGCAGCTTTCTGCTCTGGTCTAAACACAATAGCAGGCTGAGGGTCATCAACGAGCTCATCTTGATCTAAAGACAAACGTCCCTGCTTGACAGCTTGTATGGCAGCCTGAGCTGTAGACAAATTGGTTTTAAACCACTCTCTTCCCGCCAATTGCTCTGCGCGATGTACCCCCGAACGCTCAAGTACCTCGTGTACATCGTGATCACTGAAGGAAAAAGCTTGGCCGTTCAGTGGCTTCACAAAAGCAATCTCACTATGGAGTAGTTCCGCCTTAATACCAGCGGTTTGCGTTTGCGCCTTTATACGCTTGAGCGCACGAGCTTTAAGTGGCTCACTGTTAGGGTCATAATCTAGGTAGCAGCTATCAATAGTAGTTTGACCGATCTTGAGACAGCCCTCATGAGTCTCATCAGGGATCCGATAGATATAGATCAAATTGGCTTGCAGCCCAGCAAAACACTCAGACATAAACCACTCCAGAGACCGTACTAATAACCTGTGCACCACTCAAGACTAAAAGCAGACAAAAAGACACGAGCAACGCATCTTGTGATGCCTTCTCAAAATACATGCCTATCTTTATTGACCTATCGTCAAAATACTTGCACTGGCAATCACTAAGGTACATGACACCAAAACAACAAGCCACCTCCGCTCCAGCACCAACACCTGCTAATTAGCTACATACCAAGCCAAGACTCTTAGAGCCTTGGCTCTAGACCTTGGTTCGAGGCCATGGCCCTTTTCTCCGCTAATACAGCGCCCGCCCCTAACCACTAAACACGCGGGTACCAACTTTTGCCGATTTTTCTCTCCCAGCTCCATTTCTATTCCTTCCCCTGCCGCCCACGAATCCGTTCAAACTTAGGCAGCTTCTGACTTTGCGAGCTATCGCTCTACTCTCTATACCTATAACAACACATTAATCTTTAACAATCATGCAAAATCGCGATAGAAATGTGAAAGGGTTTAAGGGGGATCTTGCTTGATAATGTCTGCAAAGATGAGAACGGAAGTAAAGACGTCATGCAAAGGCATGTACAGCCTGTACGCTGAAGCATCGCCTCGAGAAATAGCTTTTACTACCGTCTTTTGTAGCGTTTTTCTCTTCCCGATTTCTTTCACCAGAACAACAACGTCGCAACGCTACCCCGAGTCCTTGACGCTTGCTGATGGCATCGACAAGTGGGGTATAGCACGCAATGATTATTTTCCCAATACGGACGATCACAATCAGACAAACCTACCAACTTAGGACTTAGAACCTAAGACTTAAGTTTGAGGATTTTTTGTATGAAGAAAGCACTGTCTGCCTCTTTGCTGGCCTTAGCACTTTTTTCTTATGGAGCTGGAACTGCCATGGCTCAAGATCAAGCCACTACCCCTGGTATCACTGAACAAAAGTTAACCTTAGGCTCCGAGTGGGATAAGGTCTTTCCTCAAAACGAACAAGTGACTCACAGCAAAATCACTTTCCACAACCGCTATGGCATCACCTTAGCAGCCGATCTCTACATGCCTAAGAATGCCAAGGGCAAACTGCCTGCTATCGCTGTCAGCGGCCCATATGGTGCCGTAAAAGAGCAGGTGTCCGGCCGCTATGCTCAAGAATTAGCAGCTCGTGGCTTCTTAACCATTGCTTTTGATCCATCGTTCACTGGCGAGAGCGGCGGTGAACCACGTTTCATTTCCTCACCTGACATTAACACCGAGGACTTTAGTGCCGCTGTGGACTACCTGTCCAATCGCGATGACGTTAATCCAGAGCAGATCGGTATCCTTGGTATCTGTGGCTGGGGTGGTTTTGCCGTGAATGCAGCCGCTATGGATACTCGTATTAAGGCCACTGTCGCCTCCACCATGTACGACATGACCCGTGTTACTGCCAATGGCTATAACGATGCTGCTGATAATGAGGAAGCCCGCTTTGCTATGCGCAAGGCTATGAATGATCAGCGCACTGTGGACTACCGCAATAACACCTACGTTTTAGCCGGTGGTGTGCCTGCTACCTTGCCAGATGATGCACCACAGTTCTTCAAGGACTACAACGCCTTCTATAAGACCGAGCGCGGCTATCATCCTCGTTCCTTAGGCTCTAACGGCGGCTGGACTGTGACCAACAGCTTAGCTCTGCTCAATGCCCCTATTCTCCAATACGCCGATGAGATCCGTAGTGCTGTGTTATTGGTACACGGTGAAAAGGCTCACTCCCGTTATTTCAGCGAGACTGTGTACCAGCAGTTAAAGGGCAAGTTCGGTGACAATAAGGAGCTGGTAATTGTTCCAGATGCCGTACACACCGATCTTTATGACAATATGGAGAAGATCCCATTCGATAAGATCGAAGACTTCTTCCGCAAGAACTTGAAGTAAGCCAAAGCGCAAATACCTTGCGCCCTGCGCTCGCCATTGTGGCTTTAGCTCAGCTGTAGACTACCAAAAGGCAGCGTAACCTGCCAAAAGCAGATATAGGCCACAGCTGAGCATTTACAGCACATTTAGGCTCGATTTTTTTCTAAGCCTCAGTCATTCTAAGCAACAGGACTGAGGCTTTTTTTGTTGGTAGCCAGCATGAGGTGCATAGCCAGCGCAAACCACAAACATTGCCTCTATTGCGCTCCCAGATAGCCTCTTTACTGGCGCATACCATAAGCGTTACGGGCTTGCAGATTAGCAAAATGCCGAGGAGGCTCAGTGCCTAAGACATCTAAAGCAGGATCTCGGCGGCGACGAGGCATCGGTGGTGGCAATGGCTGGAAATTGCTCGAAAGTGGCGGAGCACTCATCGCTGCTGCTGCACTGCTTTGCAGATTCTTTAAAGTCTCTAACTGCTCAGGGCTTAAAGTCCCAGAGCTCTCCTGTTCAGGCTCATCGCTGTAATCAGCCTCATCCATGAGGTCGTTATAGGCTTGCTCTTCACGCATAGAGCCAAAAGCAGCGGCATCTAAAGTCTCGCCTACCATAACGTCAGCATCAGCACGCCCCAACAAACGATCGCTGGCAGAATCCAAAACAGATGCCTCGCTTACACCTGCCTCAGAGGCAAGCGCAGCCTGAGCTTGACGTAATGCGGCATTAGCACCAGCTAAAGCGTCATCAGACTCTGCTGTACTCTTCTCTTGCTCCATTTGCGCTAAGGCCATATCGACAGTCATTTTTCCGGCAGCCATGGTCTCCAAAGGCACAGGAACGTCAATAACACCTGACTCACGCTTATAGCGAACTGGAGAACTCTCAGCATTAGCTGATGCAGCAGAAGCAGCAGATGGTTGGGCAGCAGTAGTCTCTGTAGTGGCCTTGGTAGCTGCCTTAGTTGCTGCAGCCGAAAGGGTCACGCGATCAGCTCCGCGATTGCCCTTACGCCCTTGAGACTCTCCTGACGAATTGGTCGTAGCAACTGAATCCGATGAAGACGAAGCTGTACCTTTGCCTTTAGCGCCACCTCGCAAAGCCGAAGTTGCTTGAGCTGCTAAATTTTGCGCTGCATTCAGCGGGGTACTGAGCATAGAGAACAAACCATTACCCGTACTCTGACGCTTGCGTCCTGCCATGAGAGCATGAGGATCTCCGGCTTGAGCGGCAGCAGTGATCTCACGAGCATTAGCCTGTGCATTGGCGTGAGCTTGAGAAAACACCAGATCTTCGTCACTGCCCACAGCTGACACTTCACGCGTGTTGATCCGCCCTACAGCATCAATGCTAGGGGTATTAATAGCAGCCTGCACTGCAGATGCAGAATGTGGCTTACGGACTTGAGCTTGACGCTGTTGTTGCGTCCAGCCTGTAGCTACACTGGCAGTACCTGCACTCATCATAGCAGGGGTATTGTTATGAGTAGATCTAACCGTACCACCTGTAGCGGCTACACCAGCAATAGTGACATTGTCATCTTCATGATCAATGGCGTCAGCGATACCAGCACGTAATTGCTGCACATAAGGAGCATTGATCTCCAAATTGTCACTCATCGCCTTCACAATCTCACTTGAGGCTTTAGCAGCGTCGGCACTAGTGCTAATACGCTGATAACCTGCAGCGGCTGCTGTGGCTGCGCTAGAGGCGTCAGCACCTGCAAAATCAGGCTCATCCTCATCCACACTGCCTAAGCCCACTGGATGGGAGATCTGATTGTAGCTTTGCACACCTGCACGCACACGCGGCCCATGCTCACCATAGCGGTTATTAATAGGCTCAGCTTCTAAAAACTCAGGCTCAGCTGTCGCATCACTAGCGCCCGCCCCCACTGCCTCTGTATTAGCAGTAGCAGGCACAGCATCTTGTTCCAGAGACCGCTGTTTTTGCTTGCCTGATTTTTGTCTATTCTTTTCAATGATGGAGTCGGCTAAACGATCAATCGCTTCCAGATTGCGATCTAACTGTGAGTTTTTGGCGGCAATAGCTTGCTGCTCTTGGCGCTCACGGGCAGCAGCTGTTACCTCAGCTAAATGCTCGGCCTCGTGCTCTTCTGGACTCAAATCATCTGCGCTCTCTTGATCAGCTGCAGACAAAGAATCTGGACGTTCTAAGCCATCTGCGAGCTCTACACGCTCTGCGCGATCTGCACTTTCTTCTTCTGAGCGATCGTGAGCACCGTCATGCAGCTCGACA
>DXEV01000189.1 GCA_019114785.1 Candidatus Anaerobiospirillum pullistercoris
AGGAAGCGTCGTAAGATGCAACCACCGAGATGTGAAGACTCACGAGCCCAAGGTCAAAGCCAAAAGCCAGACCAAGGGAACGGGGAAGAGGTCTGACGTAAACTCCTGAGTTGAAACGGTGACGCTGAACCATGCCACGGCAGGCTAGTCCTGTAGGGAAAATATTAAGGCAGCAATGCTTTAAAATTTGCCCTGCCGAAGTGAAATCAATTTCACTTCGTCAGAAAGCCGTTTTCTGGTCCAGGAGAATCCCCCGTCGTAAGACAGAGGGAGGCTTCAAGGCGATGTTCATTGCGGACAATGGTATGGCCTCAGAGGTGAGCAAATGTTGTGTTGACTGGTTGGGCACAGATCAGCAAGTGCTATTGGTACCAATTGACGTTGCCTATCTCATTACTATGGTTTTTGGCCATTACCCAGCAGAGGTGTATGTGCAGGAGGCTCTTGAAAAAGCAGCAGAATGTGACTTCAAGGTGTCAGACGTGTCTTTTATGGCTCAAGGCCAAATGGGATCCGCTTGTTTTCACGTTAAGTTCTTGGGGCTAACAGCAGAAGTCAACCATGGTGAAGTGGGTGCCCTTTGTGATAATGACAGTGTAACTGAGGCTAGTCATGGAGAGCAGATTGACGATGCTTTTCGTATTTCTGCTGCTCCTTCCGATGCCATCACAAGTACCAGCGTTGTTGATAGTAGCGCTGAGATAAAGAGTGCACACAAGGAAGTGAAATCTCGGGTGTGGCGTGCTGTTGAGCGTTACATGTACCGTAAAGGAGGCAAACCTCGTTTTAAGTCTTCTGTGCGTGGTTTTAACACCATTTCTGGTACCTGCCCTAGCGATATTGTTTTTAATATTGCTGATCTCGACCCTAGTGGCCCTCAGATTGCCTCTAGCAGAGCAAACAAAGACGTTTTCCCTCTAGCCAAGAGCTGCTCTCGAGCCTGCTTTTGCGCTCCTTTCTACCTTCTACTGTGCGGCTAGTCCTAGGCCATTAGCCGCCAACCCTCCATGTTTGTCCTTCCTTCCTTTCTTAAGCTAAACAGCACAAATATCGCGTTTATAGAGCCTGTCTTGGTGCGCAGATCTTATGTCTCCTTTTGTTTTTGGTAACAGCACCTGAGTTGGTAGCCTAGACGTTGCTTTGCAGCGCTGTAATGGTTTTATGGTTCGGTCAATAGGTACACTGGTGGCTTGGGCAAATCTGTGCTGTCTTGCTGTCCTTGTGAGCTAATACGGACAATGCGGTACTGGCCGAGCTTAGGCCATAACCAATCGCCAATCTAGCAAGGTTGCCAGACCTTAAAGGTGTTCTAGAGCTCTCTGACGTGGTTGATTATTACAGCTTGGTAAAAAGTGTATGTAAATCAGGTTTTTGCACTAAGTTAGTGCATGCTAACTTGTATGTTAGTGAAAAAATTTTTGGTTTTAATGTGTTGTTTCTTTGCATAGTTTTGCAGTCATTTTACAAAAATTTGAGCTTCGTCACAAAACCAAACCAGTTTGAAAAACGCCGTAAATAAGCCAAATAAATGTTATAACTGTTACTGTTAACATGTTTTTAACACAAATATGCACGTATATTTTATAGGGAACCTATAGCTAACTTGCTTATATATTTGTATTTCTTAACAATTTCTTAACATTTATTTAATAAAAATTTAACAATCCCAACCTATACTGCGCAGTGTTCGAGATCCAAGGGCATTAGGGATCGCGATACAAATAAAAACTTTGGGATAGTTAAAATGAAGAAATCTTTCTTAGCTTTAGCAGTTGCTGCTGTTGCTGCTACCGCTTTATCTTCTGTTGCCTCCGCTACTACTGTTTACGACAAGGATGGCAATTCTCTCGATATCTACGGCCGTGTGCAGTCCGTTTACTACTCCGATAAGTGGAGTGGTGTCTCTAATGAAGAGGGTTCTTTCAAAACCTCTGCACGTCTGGGCTTAGATCTGCGAACCCAACTGACTTCCGGCATTGCTGGTTTTGCTAAGGCCGAGTGGGAAGCCGCCAATGGTGACGGTAAGCCTGATGAGGAAGAAGGCTTTGATGCCCGTTATTTATGGGTTGGCTTAGATTTTGGCCAGTTTGGTCAATTTAAGGTCGGTAAGTTTGAGGAAGCTATTAAGTACGCTATTTCTCCTACCGATTTCTTCGAGGACGCTGCCACCGTTGGTCTCGCCGGTAACGATGACCGTCGTGAGTCCGTAGTTCAATACCAGTGGTCTGGCTACGGTGTTGACGCCATCCTTTCCTACGCTTTTGCTAAGGATAACGAGCATTTAGATGGTGCTTATTTCAATGGTGAGAACGTTGACATCGACTATAGCGTATCTGCTGCTTTAGGTTACACCAGCCCTGATGTGCTCTTTGGACCAATTGGTGTTCGCGCTGGTTTCTTATATGGCAAGCTTGCTGATGGCGTCGGTAATACTAATAACGCCTTATTTGGATATAATTCAGCACCAGACGGTGTTAACACTTGGTTAGATGATTATACTCAGTTTGCAGTTAGCGCTTTCTGGGGTAGCTTAGATGTTGGTCCTTATGTCGCTGCTGCCTACCAACAGCGTGAGTTTAGCAATGAAGTGAGAGCTAATAATGGTGCTAGCGTGGCAGGTGAATCCTCTCCAGACTACACTGTCCAAGGCTTCGAGTTCACTGTTGCTTACACCTTCACCAATGGCGTAAAGCTCGCTACCGGTTATGAGATGCAGACCATCGATTTTGATGATGATACTGCCGATGTTGATGCCGCTGCTGTCCCTGTGATGGTCATGTGGAACATCAATCCAAACTTCGACGTGTGGGCTGAGGCTCGTTTCGATGCTGGTACCGATGACGATGATCCAAACACTGCCAATTACGTCAACTTCGATAAGTATGCTGGCACCAACTACGCTGAGAACGTGTTCTCCCTCGGTCTGCGTTACAACTTCTAATCTAGCCTGCTAGCTTCATAGCAGAAAGGCCGTGAAATCCGTGTGGTTGCGCTGCGCTGATGGATCGGCCTTTTCTAAACGCGGTGCTGAGTGCAGATCCATATAGGCATTACCACTTAGCCCGCTAGCTCTTAGAAGTGTGCCACTTAATGTGGCTGCGAGGAGCAGCGCTTTGCTTGACTAATCCCAATAGAGCAGGTGCTACTCCTCCACAAAAGAGTTTTTGAGCACATCTGGATACTTCACGTCCAGATTGCTATCAGACTTCTGCTCAAACCCCGTACATTGTCGCCAGAGCAAGGTGTACGGCGTGTCTCTGCCCTCATCCCAAGCAGAGAGGCACTACCATATCGATACAGGGAGCAAATGGGTTCTTTGTGGACAAGAGGCTGTTATTAGGCCGGTGTTGAAGCGCAATCTATCCCATAAGACAAACAGACTTTTTCGTTGGTCGATAGCACACTCTGGTTGTAAGCAACCTGCCAGAGCGTTTCAGGTCTTGAAGGCCGCAAAAAACTCCCCTGTATTCTTTTTTTCGAGAAGCGAACATAGCAAGCCAGCACTAAAGGCCGTTATGTTCGCTTTTTTATTGTCCTCACAAAAGACGTGAGGCAGTAGGAATAGGGCATTGAGCCGAAGAGGACTGGCTGAGAGGGAAATAAGTGTGCCAGCTGTCCTATGCTTCCCAAATAGGGAAGACCTCGGCTAAGTGGTACGATTTAGTGCGGCCTGATGTGGTTAGGTAGGGTTAGACGCCCAAGGGTAGGATGTGACAGGCTTGGAATTTGTGCTGGGGCGAGTAGAGCAGAGCGGGTTTTCGGGAATAACACGGTTATGCGGTACACAGCGCTATAGACTAAAAAGCCCAAATGCTGGCGCATTCGGGCTGTGTGTAGTTTTTTAGTGTGTGTGAAATGAGTGTAGTTATTCGAGATTTTGCAGCTCGGAAATGGGAGCTGCTAGCCGCTTAAGCCTGTGGGGCTAAGCTTAAGGCATCATCATCAGCTACTAAAACCACATTTTGGTGCAGCTGTAATACTGAAGCTGGAACCTCTGGAGTTACTGGGCCCCAGAATGACTTGTAAACAGCCTCGGCCTTGTCCTTACCGGAGGCGATCAGCAGCACTTGCTTAGCGTGCATGATGGAGCGAATGCCCATGGTGTAAGCCTGACGTGGCACATCATCAATAGAGGCAAAGAAACGCTTATTAGCCTCAATGGTGCTCTCAGTTAAATCTACACAGTGAGTGTCTTTTTCAAAGGCGGCACCAGGCTCGTTAAAGCCAATGTGACCATTGCGGCCAATGCCTAACAGCTGGATATCAACACCACCTAAGGACTCGATCACGCGATCATAACGGGCACATTCGGCAGCGGCATCTGGGTTCTTGCCGTCTGGAATGTTGATGTTCTCTGGCTTAATGTTGATGTGGTCAAAGAAGTTGTGGTGCATGAAGTACACGTAGCTCTGATCACTTTCCTTGCCTAAGCCGCGATACTCATCGAGGTTTACAGACTTAACTTCGGCAAAATCGAGATCGCCTTTGTTATACCACTCAATCAGTTGCTTGTAGGTACCGATTGGGCTGGAGCCAGTAGCTAAACCTAAAACGCAATTTGGCTTAATGATCACCTGAGCCGAGATGATATTAGCCGCTTTACGGCTCAACTCTTGATAGTTACGAGCACGATAAATTCGCATGGGAAGCTCCCTTACAATCGACAATCAAGCTAAATGTATGGTCTCAGTGCAAAGTCAGTGTGCACTAAGAGAGAAAAGAAAGACACAGTAGGAAAGTTACCTAGAGACGGGTGACTTAACTTGTCGCTAGGCCCGCTGTATCAACAGGGAAGATTATAGATCCGATTTTTGAAAAAATTCTCCATATTTTTGCTTAATTTTAAAAATTTGCTCTACATCACAATCTTGTGCTTGTTTAAGCCATCTTCTAGGGGGCGGGCGCTGGAATTGGAATGGAGAAAAGCCCTTGTGATTAGCGAGGGTAGGGGGCAATTGTGCTTGTGTGCTTGCCCTAGTAGTGGGCTAGTCATACCAGTGGTTATTCTCAGAAAAGAGAGCAGAGCTGGCAGTAGGGTACAACTGTGGAACAGCTAAGAAAGGGGGTATAGGGTGGCTGTACGTGGGTGTTTAAGGCCTGAAAAGAAAGAGTCGTCCTCGCGGGGTGTTTGTTTACAGTTATGGAGGAAGTTACAGTCATTTTGTGTGATTTTGTCAGTATTTGCCTCAAGGCTTTTGCAGAAAGTCGTGCTTGGTCACATTTTTAAAAATTTACCGCTGAAAAAAGCGTTTTTTGTATACTTGCATACTAGTATGCAATAAGTGAAAAGCCTATACTTAAAGGCGTTAAGAGCATTCTTTGTGCGCTATTTTGGCAATTTTTTCTCTAGCCTTTTTGGCTCCATAATACATAGGGACATGGTGTTATAAGTTAGATGCGGTATACGGCCTAGACTGCATCAGTCTGGCTGTGAGAAATATAGACCGCTTATTTATGGGTGAGGACTTGTTGTCCATGACCATAATCTAAGTTGTAACAATCCCTATAGGTGCCAGCCTTGGAGCTTTGCTCGGTCTTGTTTAATGGGTGATGCTCTGTAAGTGGCAACAAAGAGGAGGGCACGGTAGCAGCTTAAGCTTTATGAAGCTTTTTGCTGTATAGCTTAACCGTGCAAGTCACCACTGGGGCATAGGCTGAAAGCTAGAAGCGTGGCGCTCGTTTTGTTTGCGGCTTTTGGGCTGTAAGTACTTTGGAGAGCAGCGCTAGTGGCGCTAGCAGCACTAGCGGCGCTAGCAGCACGAGCTGCGAGAGCTACTAGTGCTTTGTTCTGTAAAGTTACGAGCCGTTTTCTTTGACCTGAGGCCAATTTGCTTTGACCTTTAGTCTTTGACGGTGATTGCCTCGTGGTTGCTTAGTTTTTGTTTTGCGGGAGTTTATTTTTCTATGATGCACATGACTATGCGCTGGTTTGGACCAGAGCAAGATAGCATTACCTTAGAGCAGATCCACCAAGTTCCAGGCATGGAAGGCGTGATCACTGCTTTACACGAGTTACCTGCTGGTGAGCCATGGCCTGAGGATAAGGTTAAAGAGCGTAAGGCTATGGTCGAAAAGGCTGGCTTAAAGCTCTTAGGTATTGAGAGCATCAACGTCCATGAGGATATTAAGTACGGTGCTCCTACCCGCGATATGTACATCGAGAACTATATCAAGTCTCTCGAGGCTGTGGGTAAGAACGACATCCACTTAGTGTGCTACAACTTCATGCCAGTGTTCGACTGGACTCGTACTGATCTGGCTCTGCCTCTGCCAGATGGCTCTACCGCTTTAGCCTATGATGGCAAGGTGATTGAGGGCTTAAGCGCTGAGCAGATGTTCGATCGTATTGCTAACAACTCCAACGGCTTTGAGATGCCTGGCTGGGAGTTAAACCGCAAGGACGAGATCACCGCTCAGATCAATAAATTCAAGGGCATGACCCCTGATGAGCTGCGCGCTAACTTCAAGTACTTCTTAGACGCTATTATGCCAACCTGCGAGAAGTACAACATTAAGATGGGCGTTCACCCAGATGATCCATCCTACGATCTCTTTGGCATTCCTCGTATTACCAAGTGCGAAGAGGATTTAGTCAAGATCGCTCAGTTAAATGACAGCCCATTAAATGGCTTCAGCCTCTGCACTGGCTCTTTAGGCTCCAATCCAGCCAATAATCTGCCAAAGATCATCCGTAACCCAATCATCGCCAAGCGCATTCACTTTGCTCACGTCCGTAATGTGCTCTTCACTGGTGATCACCAGTTCCACGAGAGCTCTCACGTCTCCTGCACTGGTAGCTTAGATCTCTATGAGATCATGAAGGCCTTAATTGAGATGGGCTTCAATGGTGTGATTCGTCCTGATCATGGTCGTGAGATCTGGGGTGAAAAGGCACGTCCAGGCTATGGCTTATATGACCGTGCTTTAGGTGCTACTTACTTAATCGGTCTTGAAGAGGCTATTCGTAAGAGCAAGGGTATGCCATACCCAGACAACATCAATTCCATCACTGCTCCATGGCACTAAGCTCTCGTTTGTAGAGTATAGGCTGTGTGCTAGCTTTAGCTAGCAGAGCAAGCTGATGCTATGACGCTGGTGTTTCCTTAGTGGTAAGCCATAAGAGGCAAGCACCAAGCGTCTTATAAGTTGGTCTACCTCTCTACCACAGGGTGGTAGGAGAGGAGGAAGAGGTAGGCCTTGGGGGCGGAGCTGTGACCAGTGGTCAGTTAGTCTTTGTCCTCACGATCTGTACATTAGGATGGAATTGTTTGTATGAAAGTTACCTTAGAAGGTATTAAGGATACAGCCGCTTTTGCCCAAGCAGGTGTCACTTTGCCAAAGTACGATGTGGCCGAGGTGCAAAAGTACAGCCGTGAGCACCCAGTGTGGTTACACTTTGGTGCTGGCAATATTTTCCGTGGTTTTGTGGCTTCTTTACAGCAAACTCTGCTGGATGAGGGCTTACAGAAGTCTGGTATCCAAACTTTGTCGGCTTATGACGGTGCCATTATTGATGATGTGTTTGGCCCTCACGATAAGCTGACCTTAGAAGTGACCTTATTGCCTGATACCAATGTTGAGCTCAAAGTGATTGGCTCGGTGGTGCATGGCTATAAGTTAAATGGCACTGCTCCAGCTGATGAGACTGAGGTCAAGGATCTGATCTCGCAGCCATCGGTGCAATTAGTCTCTTACACCATTACCGAAAAGGGTTATGCCATTCGCGGTATTGATGGCGATTATTTAGAGCAGGTGAAAAAGGATTTAGCCAGTGGCCCAGCTAAAGTTGGTCACGCTATGTCGTGGACTACTGCTTTACTGTGGCAGCGCTATCAAGCCGGTGCTTATCCAATTGCTATGGTCTCTATGGATAACTGCTCGCACAATGGTGACAAGCTTAAGGCTGCTGTGCTGGAGATCGCCGAGGCTTGGTTAAAGAACGGCTTCGTGGATCAAGGCTTTGTTGACTACTTAAAGGATAAGAGCAAGGTCTCCTTCCCATGGACAATGATCGATAAGATCACCCCACGCCCAGATGCCTCCATTGCTCAGCTCTTAAAGGACAAGGGCATCGAGGATATGGATCCAATTAAGACTGCTCGTGGTTCCTTTATTGCTCCATTCGTCAATGCAGAAAAGCCTCAGTATCTGATTGTTGAGGATCTCTTCCCTAACGGTCGTCCTCCACTGGAGAAAGCCGGTGTGCTGTTTACTGATGGCGCTGGCGTGGATCTGTGCGAGCGTATGAAGGTTACGACTTGCTTGAATCCATTGCATACTGCTTTAGCAGTGTATGGCTGTGTCTTAGGTTATGAGCGTATCGCAGCTGAGATGGACGATCCTCAGTTAGTGGCTTTAGTGAAGAAGTTATGCTACGACGAGGGCTTAAAGGTGGTGGATGATCCAAAGATCTTGAATCCACGCGACTTCTTAACTGAGGTGATTGAGCAACGCTTAACCAATAAGTGTCTGCCAGATTCGCCACAGCGTATTGCTACCGACACCTCACAGAAGGTTACGGTGCGCTTTGGTGAGACCTTAAAGAACTACCACAAGAAGGGCCTTGATGCTACTGGTTTAGTAGCCCTGCCTTTGGCTATTGCTGGTTGGTTACGCTATCTCTTAGCTATTGATGATGAGGGTAAGGAGTTCACCTTATCTGATGATCCTCTGATCCCAGATCTCAAAGCTAAGATGGCAGGTATTGAGTTTGGTAAGCCAGATTCAGTGGGCGATAAGCTGCAAGGCATCCTGTCCAATGCTACATTGTTTGGCGTAGACCTGTATAGCATCGGCTTAGGTCATAAGGTTGAAGAGCTCTTCAAGGAAGAGATTGCAGGCCCACATGCAGTGCGTCAGACCCTGATCAAGTATCTGGGCTAAGCATTACGGCATGTTTGCCATAGATTTGATTGGTTCAGTAGGCGGGAATGGCTAAGCAAAGCCTAGTGTTAATGTTCAAAAGTTCGTAGCAGATCTTACAGATCAGTGGTTTGTTGCCAGAGTTTTTCTGAGAAGCGTGCTCGTCCCAGAAAAGTGGCTACGAACTTTTGCAATCTAACACTAGCATAGGCTAGCCTGCTGAGCCCAACTTTTCAGCAACATCTAAAAATCAGAGGCTACCTTCACGGTGGCCTTTTTTGTTTTTGTTGCTTCTAATACGTGCGAGAGCTCTGCGCTACTTGGTGCGCGGATTGTGAAGGGGCAATGGAGATTGGTTGTGCTGAGCAAATACGCTCAGCCTAGAGCACAACGGCCGTACAATGACGGCCGTTGCTGGAGCTAAGACTAAGAGCAGCCACTGCTCAGCGGCGGCTCAAGCCAAGCTATTTGTTATTGAAACGATGGCTGGTGTAGTAAGTCCATGGGACGGATTTGGCTGCTAAGACCTTATAGAATAAGCCAGGAGTCCACTTGGAGGTAAAGGTTGGCAGCACATAGAATGAGTGAGCAGCGTTGTTTAAATCTGTGAGGAACGATGGGGTTGGCTCAGTCACGATCACGCCCTCGGCCTTCATCTTACGCAATGCTGTGTACTCATCAGCAGCTTCTACTACGTTAAAGAATTTAGCAGCGCGCTGGCAAGAAGAGGTCAGCAGCTGACGCTGAGGCTCAGTGAGCGACTGCCAGAACTTATCACCAACGATAATGTGGGTGAAGTTATATACGTGGCCTGAGAGCAGTAAGAATTTAGCGTTTTTGTAATAGCCACCACCATAGAGGTGAGAGATTGGGTTCTCTAAACCATTAACCTCACCAGAGCGCAGAGCTGCGTTCACTTTGGTCAGATCCATACGCACCGTCTTAGCGCCAAAGATCTTCATAGTTTGCTCTTGCACATCATTGCCTGTGACACGCATGACGAGGTTTTTAAAGTCTGCCATCTTGGTAACACGCTTATTGGTGAGAATGTGACGTACACCATAAGCCCAGTTGCCAGGGATAATGCGGATGCCATGATTCTTAGCGAGATTCTCGATCTCGGTTTTGTACCAATCGCTACCGGTTAAGTGGAAAGCCTCATCCCAGTTTTTGAAGAGGTAAGGGCCAAAGGTGATGCCGAGATTGTAAGCACCAATACCATAGAAGGTACCACCATCGGCTAAAGTGCCAACTGGTTCTCCTCGTGACATGCGGTCAAGCAGCTCATTTTTAGTTCCTAAAGATGAGTTTGGATAGAGCTCTAAGGTCATGGAGCCATTAGATTTGGCCTCCAGCTCTTCTTTCCAGCGACGCATGCCTAAGTCAAAAGCTTCGTTAGGAGCATTTTCGTAGCCTATGCGCAGTACCACTTGAGCCTTTTGCTGAGTTGCAGCAGTGGTATTGGTGGCACTAGTGGAGGTCACAGCTGCCATGTCAGGGGTGTTAGAAGAGGCTTCCTCTGAGCAAGCAGTGGTCAGGGTTGTGCACATGAGGCTGACACCTGCAACACAGGTGAGTGTGCCTAGACCTTTGAGGAATTGACTGATCTTGCTAAGCTTTGCCGTTCCCATCACTGCTCTCCAGAATCTAAAAGTAATTAAGGCTAAGGGGTGCGCTTGCCGCCGTCGCAGTCGGTAGTGTGCAGAAAAAAGAAAGTATCCATTTATGTGAACAAGACACAAAGTACCACGAAATTCCTGTGCTATATGGCTGGATCCCCAGCTATAGCTAGTCGGCTACCCAACTAAACTATGAGGCTAATCAGATCAGGCAGACATGTTAATTGCCTACGTTGAGGGTACTTAGAATTTGAGATCAGCAGCGACGAATTAGCATCACTAAAAACTGCAGCTCAGCTACAAACAAAGAGATAAGACTAAGGCAAGACTAAGGGCAAACTACCTAAAAGCACTTAAGCAAAGGTAAATCTACATCAAGACTAAAAAGCACCAAGGGCTCGGGGCCAGAGTCTAGTTTAGAGCTAGCAGGGGCTAGGAGCTAAAGGCTGATCTCCCTATGTCTTATGTGTTGAGTTGCTGATCGTGACGCAGTGGCGGATATGAGGCCAGAAGCTCACAGCTACACCTAAATTAGGAAGGTAAGCTCAGAGCCTGTGCTCTGCTCACGTCGCCGCAAAAACTGTGTTTTGCGCAAAATGCTCACTTCGCATTGCAGTTTAGCTTGTTTAGCCAAGTCTAGCTAGCCTCAATGCAGCGAGATCTTGCCCGAGGTCACAACCTGACACTAATTTTTTGCTAGTACTAACAATTTGGCACGCATTTGAGAGGGCTTCTGTGCCTATTGCTTGTGAATGTGGTGAGCTATAGCTATGCGTAGAAAAAAGACGAGTGGCTAATGATTTTTGCACGGTATTTGTGCGTGCTTTGTGCCCGCGCACAAAACTGACAAAGAGACCACTAGAGCTATTTTTACCGCCACGGCTTACATCTATTCCTTGTGGTTCTTGGCACTAAGGCAGCCTCAAGGCAGTGTAGAGGCAGTACCAAGGCAGCAGTAGACCACTTACTGTCCATAAGTTTGGCACACCCCATTGGCAGTGCTCCTATTGGTCTGCATGTTTGGGCAGCTATGAGGTGACAGCTGCCCCAATGGGTAAAGACAGAATTGTTGTCGGATAAGCTAGATGGCTGACTTGTGGCGGGCTTATAGTGGGCCTTTGCCTCGTCCTATACAGCTCTTGGGGTTTTAACTGCTACTTGCGTCGTGATGCTCTTATAATATGCGCCTTAGGTCGCCTGTGGGATGTAAATGAGACAAGGCGAGCCATATTTGTGGAGATAGAAACAAGTGAAGAAAGCTCAGCTTTTAAAGCAAAAGACGATGACTGGTTTAGCTGCTATGGCCACCAGTGCTGCATTATTAGTGGCTCCATTAACCACTGCCAGTGTGGCTGAGGCTGCGACCTTTGGGCCTTTGTCGATTAACGCCAACTATACCGGTACTGATTCTGCCGATATCAAGGGCACTAATGGCGATCTCAGCACTCAAACCTTTACTTTTGATGCCTCGTATGGCTTTGCTACCTTTATTTACTCCAACACCCAGTATGATTTCTCGGGTGTGGGCGAGGATCCTTTTGATAGCTTAGAGAAGGTGGCAGTGGATTTACACCATAACGGCTACATTACCTCGAATTTGGCTTACGGCGTAGGTTTAACCTTAGGTGCGCTGTACGAAGAAGACTTTGATGTGGGTGACAGCTATAACGTTAGCCCTCGTGTGACTTTTGGCTGGACTTTCTCTAACGGCATGACGGCTTTCTTTGGTGGTTATGCCAACTTCAATGGCGCAGATAACGTCTATCTGCCAATCATTGGTTTAAAGCTGGGTGATGAGAAAGACTTAGGCTGGATTGGCTCTCTGGCTTACCCTGCCACCATGGTGCAGTATCGCTTTAATAGCCTGTTGGCAGTAGGTGCCAGCTTCATGACCGTGCGTGACACCTATCATTTGGACGATGATGTCAGCGTTAAAGGTAACTGGGCCGATGGCTATTTACGTGAGGAGTCTTATGGTGTAGGCGTGCATGCTACTTTGACTCCATTACAGCACTTAAAGCTCACCGCAGGTATCTTCTCTTACTTTGACCGTGAGTTTAAGGTCTACGACAACGGTGGCGATGAGATCGACTCTTTCGAGACTGATAATTCCTACGGTGCCTTTGTCCGTGGTGGCTTTGTCTTCTAAGATCGCTCCAGCGGCGCGCTTGCTTAAGCGCGGCGCGCCCGTTGCGCACGCGCTCGCTTGAGCGCGCTGTTCCCGCGTCACTGCGCAGGCCGCACAGGCCGTGCTTGATGTGCCATGCAAGGCCAAGCATTCGCCAAGCATTCGCCAAGCGGGGTAGGGCTAAAGCAAAAGCCTGAGCAGAAAAAGGTCACAGTCTTATGCTGGAATAGCTGCGGACTGTGGCCTTTTTTCGTCTGGCTGCGCCTAGCTTGCTAAAGAGCAAGAAAAGCTGTGCCATGTCATAGCTACTGCACTGACATGGTGCGCAATGCTAAGCAATGGCTTGTAAATAGGCTTAGAGCGTAATTTTATGCAATCTGCGCTTGAAAATACATATCAGTAAGTCTAAACTAACTCTTGCTAGCTAAGGGTAACGTTGTGCAGTTTTGCCTAACTAAAACCGTGAGCTAGAACAGATTTTTTGGGGCTGCACCGCTACACCAGAGAGCTCAGATCTAAGCGCAGAGCTCGTGGCGTAACGATGAGGTTGGCTTACTGAGAGGCTAAAGGTAGAGCCATTAAGGTGCGCAAGCACCAGCGCTGCAAGCGTTTACGGACGGTACAGACCGCCTCCAAACAGATCCAGCGTCGCTGACGATAGCGTAGAGTTTTAGCTCGAGTTTGAAAATCAGCATCAAGCCCAACAAGCACTCTCCAAGATGTTTCTAGTCATGACATATAGATAGTCCTGTTAGAGATAGTCTTGTGGGAGCGCTGTTCTTTTGTTGCGATAGCCAAGGCGCTTAATTTTTTATGAGTAAGACTTTAGATAAGTTAGAAGTCGGGCAAAAAGGTACGGTGCGTGCCGTAAATGGTTTAAATACCTCCTTACGCCGTAGATTGTTAGACATGGGCCTAACACCAAATACTGAGGTAGAGGTCATGCGTTTTGCTCCCTTAGGTGATCCTATGGAATTAAATGTAAGAGGTTATGCTCTTACTATCCGTAAGGATGACGCTAAGTTGATCGAAATAGCCTAGCCTGTGGCCTAGGCACAAAGCGGGCTTGCTCCTCAGGAGCAACGAGCGCTGCTCTCTTAGAGCAACAAGTTTTGCTCCGGCAGAGCAGTAGGCTTTGTCCTAGATTGTGTGCGTTTTGTGGAGCTGAGCTGAAATGAGCCGAACCATTGTTCTTGCTGGTAATCAAAACTGCGGTAAGACTACTCTCTTCAACTGCATTACCGGCGCTAACCAATACGTAGGTAACTGGCCAGGCGTAACGCTAGATCGTGTTACAGGCTATGTTGCTTCTCAAGATCTGAAAGTCGTTGACCTCCCAGGTCTGTACTCTTTATCCCCTTATTCTCCTGAGGAGATCGTGTCACGTCGTTACCTGTTAAAAGGTGATTACGATGTGATCGTGAATGTGGTTGATGCCACTCACTTAGAGCGCTCTCTGTCCTTAACTTGTGAGTTATTAAGCTTTAAGCGTCCAATGGTTTTGGCCATCAACATGATTGATCTGGCTGAAAAAGAGCACTTAAAGATTGACCTTGCTAAGTTACAAGCTCAATTTGGTGTGCCAGTGGTCGCTATCTCTGCTGCTAACCAGCAAGGCATGGATGACCTGTTTGCCGCTATCAGCAAGGCCGAAGTTTCGAGTGCTCACGTCTATGATGAGCGCTTAGAGCAAAGCATTGAGAAGATTGCCGCTCTCATCAAGGAAGTCGATCCAGAGCTCTCTAACAAGGGCAATTCTGAGTTTGTCGCCTTATCCCTGTTACAGCACGATAAGCATTTCCTGCCTTTCTTTGAGGGTAAAGATGCTTTCTTAGGCACGCTCAACAAAGAGATCCTCGACTTAGAGCAGCACTTTGGTACTGATGTGGAGAGCTTAGTGGCTCAAGAGCGCTATGCCTGCATCGATCGTAATATTAAGCAAAGTGTGGTGCGTGAAGGCAATAGCAAGGGCCGCTACAACAGCCTGTCACAGCGGATCGACAATATTGTTACCAACCGCTTCCTTGCCATTCCAATTTTTGCGCTGATTGTGTACTGCGTGTACTACTTAGCCGTAAGCACGGTTGGTACTTGGGGTACTGATTACGCTAATGATGTGCTCTTTGGCGAGTATGCAACCAATGCCGCCACCAGCTTAATGGAGAGCATTGCCGCTCCTGAGTGGCTCTCGGGCTTAGTGATTGACGGTATTATCGGTGGTGTGGGTGCCGTGTTAGGCTTCGTACCACAGATGATCGTGCTCTTTATTCTGTTGTCGCTTTTAGAGCAAAGCGGTTATATGACCCGTGTGGCCTTTGTGCTGGATCGTATTTTCCGTCACTTTGGTCTGTCCGGCCGCTGCATCATCCCAATGATTGTGGCTACCGGTTGCGGTGTGCCAGCAGTGATGGCCACTAACAGCATCGACAATATCAATGAGAAGCGCATGACCATTATTACCACTACGTTCATGCCTTGCTCAGCTAAGCTGCCTATTCTGGCTATGATTGCAGCCGCCTTCTTCCCAGAGTCGACCTTAGTTGCTCCTGCTGTTTACTTCTTAGCTATCTTCTCTATCGCCTTCACTTCTCTGGTGTTAAAGAAGGACAGTGCCTTTAACGAAGAGGTTTCTCCTTTCGTGATGGAGATGCCAAATTACACCATGCCAAAGCTGCGCAATGTGGCTCGCTCCACCTATGAGCGTTGCCGTGCATTCGTGATCAAGGCAGGTACCGTGATCTTCACTACGGTGGTGGCTATTTGGTTCCTCTCGAGCTTCAACTTTGTAGACGGTGGTTTTGGCATGGTCGAGGTGAATGACTCGATGTTAGCCGCCTTCGGTACTGCCATTGCTTTCATCTTCATTCCTTTAGGCTTTGCCTCTTGGGAGGCTGCGGTTGCCATTATCACTGGCCTCTTAGCTAAGGAAAACGTGGTTGGTACTTTAGCTGTGCTTTTAGGCTTAGGTGAGGTTGCTGAGGATGATGCTGGTTTAGGCGCTGCTTTAAACGGTGTCTTCACCACCCAGAGTGCTGCTTTAGCCTTCTTAGCTTTCAACCTCTTCTCCACCCCATGTATTGCTGCTTTAGGTGCAATGAAGCGTCAGCTTAACAATGGTCGCCTGTTTGCATTTGCCATTGTGTACATGCTGTGCTTTGCTTACTCTTTGTCCATGATCATCTACGAATTAGGTGGTCTGATCGCTGGTCAGGTAGCTTTTGGCCCAGGCACAGTGGTCGCTATTGTGTTAGCTTTAATCGGTGTCTATCTTGTGGCTCGCCCAGGCCGTAAGAACCGTGTGAACTTACGCATTCCAGCCAAGCAGATCTAATTCGACAGGTCGAATTAGACCCTGACAGCCCGCTGGGCTGCCAAGACGGCCCAAAGGGCGGCCATGGCGGCCCCATAGGTGCCCACTAGGCACCAACTGAGTACCAGCTGGGTACCAACTGGGCACTCATAGGTGAGCCCCACAGTGGGCAATAAACATACAAAGCCAAGTCTCAAAGGACTCAGGTTCTGAGGAGCTTGGCTTTGTGCTTTTTGGGCCAATTTAGGCCGAAAGCGCTTGTTTTTTGCGGTCGCCTTGGTCACAATATGCCCTATCTTTTTTTGAGAAAGGAGCTATCTAGATGTTTAACATGGGCAACATGGGCAATCTGATGAAGCAAGCCCAGATGATGCAAGAGCGTGTGGCCAAGGTGCAAGAGGAAATTGCTGCCTTAGAGTGTACTGGTGAGGCTGGTGCAGGCTTAGTCAAAGTGACGCTCAATGGACGTCATGAGGTGCGCCGTGTCGAGATCGACCCAAGCTTATTTGGCCCAGACGGTGATAAAGAGATGTGCGAGGACTTAATTGCTGCCGCCTGTAATGATGCTAATCGTCGTTTAGAGGCTGAGTCCAAGGCTAAGATGGAGTCAGTGACTGCTGGTATTCCACTGCCTCCAGGTATGAAGCTGCCTTTCTAAGCTAAGAAGCATATAGATCTGATAGAGGCTCAGTCCTCAAGAGATCGAACTAAACCCAGTCTTTGTTCGCAGAGCTGGGTTTCATTTTTTCGGGCGTCAGCGCAGCTGCTCTCTTTGCAGCAAGTGTTCTTGTTTGCGCTCCAGCTCGAAGCTGGCGCACCCTTGTGCGTTGAGCCAAATATCTCGCAACGCAGACCACAAAATAAGAGGAGAGGTCGGCATGAGTGCGCAATTAGAGCGCTTAATACAGGCTTTACAGTTGCAACCTGGAGTAGGCCCACGTGCGGCCACTCGCATTGCCTATTATTTGCTGGATCAGCGTCGTGAGGAAGCCAAGCAGCTTGGCCAAGTTCTATGCGAAGCTATGGATAAGATCAAGCTTTGCCAGTGCTGCCGTAATTACAGTGATGAGGAACGCTGTGAGATCTGCAAAAATCCTAAGCGCTTTGAATCAGGGCAATTGTGTGTAGTAGAGAGCCCTTCAGATGTCGCCGCCATTGAGCAGAGTAACCATTATTTTGGACGTTACTTTGTGCTGCATGGGCACTTGTCGCCGATAGATGGAGTTGGGGCGGCTGAATTAGGCTTACAACAGCTAGATCAGATCTTCGCTACAGGCACGATCAAAGAGCTGATCTTAGCTACTAATCCGACCATTGAAGGTGATGCCACTGCCACGTTTATTGCGAATTTAGCAGCCAAATATAAGATCCCAGAGGTAACAAAGATCGCCTCGGGTGTGCCACTGGGTGGAGCAGTGGATACTATCGATCCTAAGACCTTGATCTCATCTCTGATGAATCGTCGGCCTCTGTCTGCTAGCGGCTCAGTAGTCTAGTTAGCCTCAGCAGCGGCCGCAGGCTATGCCATGCGTCCCAGCAGGCCGCTCCGGCCTAAGCCGCACGGTAAGCCGTGCGGCCCTGACCAAGCCATGGGCAGAGCATGCCCATAGCGCCGCTTGCGCTAAGCTTCGTTGCCTTTGGCACCAGTCGTGTCTGAGGTGAATGCGGCTTCAAGCTCAGCCTCGAATTTTTGGCGTTGCGCCTGCGCATGTTTCTCCTTACCTCTGACATAGAGCTGCACTTCGTGCATCGTAATACCCTTGGTGGCATTGATCTGCTTACGAATGAAAGGTAAGAGCAGATGCGCCGAGCTTAGGCCATGGATCTGTGGTGGATCGCACTTAGTGCAACGTAAAGCAAAGCCTCGTTTACCGTCAGCACGCTGAATAATATGCAAGTGCATTGGGGTATGGCAGCTAGGGCAGAGTAACTCTCCTTGGTTATTGAGCTCGTCACTGCCAGTGAGCATAAAGCCGCATTGTGGATAACGCTGGCAATATAACTGCGCATGCTGGGCATTAAAGATCAAGTCGCTACTACAGATAGGGCATGAGCCATGATGACGGAGATTGCGGATCACTAGCGATAGATGTAGTGCTCGTGAGTAATTTAAAGCCGCCGACCCCGCAATGCGGATCATAATTTCGTGCGCGCGCTCAGGATAAGTGCACTGTGCCAGTGGCGTAAAGGTTGTGAGCCACATCAGGCAATCATCGATGAAGATGCCTTGGTAGAAACAACGCTTGGTAAAGACCACTCGCACCATCATCTCTTTCAGGTTAGAGACAGCCACACGTCCTGAGTTTGCCATCTTTTCTGGATAGAGATCCAATGGCAAAGTCATGATCATCACCCGACGACCAGCAGCGATCAGAGCCGAAATCTGTGGCTTGATGCTTTGATAACGTACTTCATCGAGCAATGGGCTCATGATCAACACATTGCTACGTGCCGACTGCATATCGTGCAGCATATAACGCAGGCTATCTTCACTGATACCAAAGATATTCACCTCACGCTCGAGCTGTAGTTGCTCTAAGCGCTGTGTGGAGAAGCTTTCTTGAGGCGAGAGAGTGGTGGCACTGTCGAGCTCAGGTAAGGACTCACTACGTAACAACAGCTCAACCAAACCTAAGATCTGATTATCAGATTGGATGATGGTCGCAGGATCTGGTTGCTCATCTTGATTGGTGGTCATGGCCGTTAAACGACGCATGAGGTGCATGCGATCACTGTAGTTGTGCTCGTGCTCATGGTGCAGAGCTTGTAACGCCGAAGTGCTATCAAATAACTTAAAGCTCAGCTCTGAGTTTTGACGCTGGTGCTCTGCTGTCATTTTCAGATCTTGCGTCAGTACTTGCAGTGCACTCTGCGCGTCATACAGCGGCAATTGCATTTTAACGATCATGGTCTTCAGCATTTGGAAGACTGCATTGTTAGCATGCTGACTGCGCTGGAGCATACGAGTGATATCACCTACCACAAAGAGGCCATATTGAGCAGCTGATATTGCAGAGCACAGGTGCTGCTGTAAGAACTCCTCGCGCTTTGCACCTAAGCCATTACCGGCTGGATCTGAGTGTGGAGCGTCGAAGTAAAGGCCATTGTGGTATGGCGCATCAATAGTGAGATCAAAGATCACGGCTGGTGCCGAAGCGCCACTTAAGGTAGCACCGTCAGATACAGCAATTAAGTTTAGATCATGAGTAAAGCCTAATTGCTTGTAGAGCTGTTGCACCATCAGCTGAATCACTAGCGCTTGCTGAGGGTAGAGAGAAACAATGATCACTCGTGGCTCAGCTGCATTCTCTGGATTGATGCGATCACGCAGCACCGAGGCTGCAAGGTGAGGTTTGAAGACTTTTTCCTCAGCCTCTCCACTAGAGCCAGCACTGTCGCTAGCACCGGCACCTCCGCCATTGGCGGCGAGCAGGGCGTCGATGTCAAAATCATCGGCAGCAGGGGCTGCAGCAGGGGTAGGGCTATTGGCGGCAAGCAAGGCATCAATATCATCAGTTAGATCTGCGCTTGCAGCAGAGCCGCCTGCAGCTGCGTCAGAGCCAGCGCCAGCACCTGCACCAGCGCCAGCCCCCTGAGCTTGGGCCTCTTGCTCCTCTTCTGGAGTACAGATCAAGAGCGAGGACACCAGCTTAAAGGCCAGTAAGACGCAATAAGCAGCACTGATAACGTTACTACCGTCATAGCGGAGCAGCGAGGCTACGTTTAAGTTATCATAGTCCAGTGGAGTCATTTCCTGCATCCAAGGATACAAGAAGGCTGTATCCAGCAGGTGCACATGGTGCTCCTGTAAGGCAGGGGCCAATTTGCTCCACTTATAGAATTGCTCGCATCCTTCTAAGAAATGATTCTGCTGCTCAGCATTGGTGCTCAGCGTCATAAAAGGCGCATAGAAGAGGTTGAGCAGGGAGGTGAGCTCTTGTGGACGAGTTTCGCTTTCGCGCACTAAGGTCACATTGGCTGGCAAGCTCAAAGCGGCAGCGCCAGTCGTCCCCTCATTGGCGGAATCGTCAGTTGCAGTGGTTGCGGCGACATTTGCACCACCAGCTTGCTTACTGATACGCACTAAAGCAGGGGAGGCTAAAGCCAAGTTTTCATCTGGGCCATTTGGATCGCCAGCGGCGTCTTGTAGCTCATTGGCAGGCTGGGCCTGATTGTGGCTCAGCTGATAGTAGTACAGTAATTCTTTGATACCGGTTAAGGTAAAGATACTTGGATAAAGTTGCTGTCTAATACTTTGGCTATTGCCACAGACGTGAGCATAGCCACCCATTTGCATGACGTCACCAATGATGACCAAACGCTCACGGGCTAAGGTAGTCAGTAACCAGAAATCAATTGGTAACAGCTGGTGCGCATTGTTGATGATCACCGTGTTAAAGCTGTGCTTTAAGGCAGCAATAGCCTCATGAGGCACGGCTCCCACCACTGGGCATTGGGCAATTAAAGCATTACGAGCTACGGCCACTTGCTCAGGGGTGATGTCCATTTGCGCGATGATCGAGCTGAGCTCAGATTGAGCCTTGCTGAGCTGCTGGCTAATGGTCTCGACATTAACCTCAAATGGAGCCGAGAGCTCGGCTTCGCGCTCTTCGCTAAGCGAGGCAGCACCAGCGGCTGCAGCGGCACGACTAAGCGCAGCGGCTTTTTGGATCTCCTCTAAGGCTGCATCCTTGGAGGTGGAGAGCTGATCCTTGGAAGTGGCAGTGAGTAGGTGACGCAGCGAGCCATCAGCCACATAACGCCAGTTGTCGGCCAAGAATTGGGTTGAGGCAATACCGCGCTTGACCTCTAAGAAGTTAGAAGTCAGTTCCTTCCAAGCCTGAGGATTAAACTCGCTCTCCTTTAAGCTCAGATTGCAGCGCTCACTCCACTCCTTTTCGTAGTTGAACATTTGCACATTGTGCTCGTGCTGAGCATTAATCTGGGCAGTGAGCTCGGTGACAGCATTGCTGTTGTCGAGCTTTAAGTGCTCAAACTTGAGATACAGCTGGTGCTGTGGCTTTAAGAAGCGTAAGCGCAGCAGTAAGTGGTTGAATTTGGCAGTAGTGTCCTTGTACTCAGAGGAGAGCTGATCCTTTTGCGCCACCAATTGCTGATACTCACCACGGACTGTAGACAGACTGGTGTTATCGCGATGGTATTTCTTGTTGTTCTGGCGTGGCAGGGCACGATACATGACCTGACGCATGATGGACTCGCGCTCTTTGATGTCACGCTTCAGCTCTTGGTAAAGCTCTTGATCGTCTTGGATCTTTTGCCACAGACGCTTCACTTCGCTTTCCACTTCACTGAAGATCTCAGGAGCGTAATCAAAGTCCATGAGCTCACTCATGGTGAGCTCTTGTGGCGAGTCAGTGCTGTTTTCTGGGCGTAAGGCCACGATTTGCGGCGTTAAGGACTTGAGCAAGAGCTCATGCTGTTGCTCATAGGCTTGGTGCATGTGGTTGAGCTTGTTTTGGTGCTCCATGCGCTGCCGTTTGAGGCTCGACAGATGCTTTAAGTTACGTGCCAGCTCTTCGAGCTTGGATTCTTTGATCCATTTGACGTGAGTTAAGAGCATCTTTAAGTTAGCCAGACGCTCTTCCTTAGCGACTTGTTGCTCTTGGCCAAATTGGGTGAGCAGCTCAAGGCGTTGCTTTAAGTGCGACTCTAAGCCAATACGCTTGCCAGTACTTAAGCCATCGGCTTCAGGCAGATCTGGGGCTAAGGCAGTAATTGGCTCTAAAGGAGCATTAACCGCCGTTAAATCAGCACTTAAGCGCAGCAGAGGGTAGTCTTGGTGCCAGCGTTGCAGTAAGAGCGCCATGCGCTCAGTACTGCTGAGATTGAACTCCTCATAATCAGGATCTGATTTGGTGTCACCTGCTGCAGCTGTACCAGCTGCACCAGCAGCTGCACCCGCATCACTTGAGGCGTCAGTGTTCGTAGCTGCGTCAGCTGTGGCGGCTCTAGAGAGGGCAGAAGACTCAGTTTTGTTGTGATCTTCTTCGTCCTGATAGGAGTTGTTTAAAGCCGAGCTTGGATCACCATAGGCTTCAGCCATAGTAGCCTGCTCTTGAAGCGACTTTTCAGTGGCGCGGAAGATGGCGTGCAGATTGGCAGGATCGCGATCAATCACCAAGACGGATTTGCGCTGTCCCATTAAGGCTAAGATCAGCTCACGTACTAATGTGGTGTCGTGATTCTGGGCACCGGTGATGATGTAGGAGAGATCATAGCTGAGAGCACTGGTAACAGCCTTTTTCTGCTCTTCACTGAGATCAGGACTCAGCTCGAGGCTGTTGGCGCTGCGCTCTTCGAGACGTAAGCCGGTAACAAAAGTGCTACAGGCTAAAGGTGCGGTAGTTTGGTCAGCGGAGGTGTAGCCTGAGCCACTCATCAAAGGTGCAATGGTGGAATCAGTGCTTTGCTTTTTGTGGCTGACAAAATAAGCAAGACGACTGGTGAGATCAGGGCAGTGCTGCTGTACGGCTTTTGGCTCATGTGATGGCCCACCTTTCTCACCTTGCTCGCCTTGACCATCATGGGCCTCAGCAGCGCGCTCTTTGAGCGCCTGCGCATCAGTGGTCACAACTTGGGCTAAGAGCTTGAGCAGATCAGCGTGCGTGACCAGATCATTTTTGCCTTCATCGCCGATCAGGAATGCCGTGCTGAGATCTTGGAGACCTTGATCCTCAAGGGGCTGGGTGCTCTTCAGGACAATACCGGAGCCACCACCAGTGCCCGCACTGGTAGCACTGATCTGCGATAGCTCCACTGGAATAGGATCGCAATCAGGCACTTGTAATTGCAGCTGCCATTCTTGGGCACTGTTTAAGTGGTAATTACTGGTGTTGCTAAAGTGACGTACCACTGCGCCCATAGAGGTGAGCGTTTGGGATAAGATGCTGCGACTGTTGCTGGCCGTGCTGATGCCGCACTCGTCTTCGGAGATAAATTCTTCCTCAAGAGGTGCTTGGATCTCAAAGTAATAGTGGTATTCGCCCACAAATGGGTAAGGAACACGACGACCATTGCTTAAAAGCAGACGACGCTTTGGACGTAATTGACTCTCAGCCAGTCCTGCTTCAGCGACATTTTGGAAATAAGAGGCAATGGCCTCGAGCTCGGAGGCATTGAGCGCGAGACGGGCTTTAGCCGCTGCGATCTCGTCCTTACTAGTGAGCGTGGTCTCCAGATCAGCTGCATCGTGGGCGAGAAGATCGTCTTCAAAGCTGACATCAAACTCATCATGGTCAAAGTTGTCACCAGAATGGCTTTGCAGACCTGTGCTACCTGTGCCACTGGTGCCAGCAGATCCTGCATGTACAGGATCACTAAAATCGAAGTCTTGAGCGTCTAAAGCGGCATCTAAATCAGAGTTGCTGTCCATGATCCGGTGCATGTGAGCACTGACCATGGCGATATCTTCGGCGGCGTGCTCGAAGTCGGCACCCATGGTTGGAGTAGCGACAGCATGGACTTTATTGCTGCCTTGTTTGATTTTGGCAGCTAAGGATTCACCGGCACTGTGGATAGCGTTGTGTTGGGTATCAGTCAGACCAAAAGCAGCAGCCATAGCCGCATCAGCGTCGCTTAAGGCATGCTCCATACTAAAGGTCGTACCCTGATCATCAGGCTCGTTTTGTTCTTTGCTGATATGGCCTTCACCACTGAGGCCAAAGGCAGCAGCCATAGCCGCGTCCGCATCGGACATGGCCCTCTCCGCGCCACCAGTGCCAGCAGCGCTGGCAGAGCCAGCTGCGCTTGCAGCGCTAGCCGCGCCAGCTGCGCTGTTGTTATCAGCCGAGCTGTCAGCACCGCTGAGGCCAAAAGCGGCAGCCATAGCTGCATCGGCGTCCGACATGGCGCTAGCTGCGCCAGCGGAACTGTCAGCGTCGCTGAGGCCAAAAGCGGCAGCCATAGCTGCATCGGCGTCCGACATGGCAGGTTCTGCGCTAGCTGTGTTAGCAGCACTGTCTGTATCGCTTAGCCCAAAAGCGGCGGCCATAGCCGCATCAGCATCTGACATCGCAGGCTCAGTCTTAGCTGCGCTGGCAGCGCTGTCCCCACTGGCGCTACCCGTGTCGGTTAAGCCAAAAGCGGCCGCCATAGCCGCATCGGCATCAGACATAGCAGGTTCGGCACCAGCTGCGTCAGTAGCGTGCTCTGTGTCCTCTTGAGGCGTATCGCTCAGACCAAAGGCAGCGGCCATAGCTGCGTCAGCATCGGACATGGCAGCGTCACCTGCTGTACCTGTTGCTGCTGGTGCAGCGGTAGCTGCACTATTGGCACGGGCTTGTGAGCTGGCAGTGGCGCTGTCGTTTGTGTCAGTGTCTTTTGGCACAAAGGCCCAAGGGTCAGCATAAGGCTCTTGGGCTAATTGCTGCTGGGCAGCCTGTAAGGCTGCGGTGATCTTGTCTAAAGAGACAGATGCACCATGAGGAGCTTTAGGAGCGTGATGCGGATCTGATTTTGGTTGGGCCATAACTCATAATCCTTTTATTAAGGAAAAGCTAAGCTAAGGAAAATTTTCTCTTATAGCTTAAGTGCCGTAAGCGTGTGGGGCAATAGAGATCGGGGATTCTAGCCTCTTTAGAGCTCATGCAAAAAGTGCCCCTAATTAAAGATGCGAGCAAATCGCGATCATATGTCATTTTTGATCCCAGTTCCAAGGCAAAAGTTAATATAGTGACAATTAGACACAAGCTGCTACTTTGTAGGGAAGAAAAAAGAGCCGAGTAGGGCCTTGAAAAGTTTTGCGGCAATCCCCATATCACAACAATGAATGAGGCCCAGCCTGAACAATTGCAAGCAGCGATTGGTATCTCAAAGCTCTAGGCTAGAGATTTTAGCTTAGCTTTGAGATGCAAAGAGGCCTTTTTGCGGAGCCTCTGAGGAGATTTTTTTCGATGGCAGCTACTGTACACGGCTTTCAAACCGAAGTTACTAAGCTTTTAAATTTACTGGCCAACTCTTTGTACTCGAACAAAGAGGTGTTCTTACGTGAGCTTATCTCTAACGCTTCTGACGCTATTGATAAGTTGCACTTCCTGTCTTTAACCCAGCCAGATCTCATCAAGGATGATCCTGAGTTTAAGATCCGCGTGCGTGCTGATAAGGACAATAAGACCTTAACCATTACCGATAATGGTATTGGTATGACCTTAGATGAGGCCAATACCAATTTAGGTACTATTGCCAAGTCCGGTACTGAAGAGTTTGTGAAGCAGTTATCTGGCGATCAAGCCAAGGACTCGCAGCTCATCGGTCAATTTGGTGTGGGCTTCTATTCGGCCTTTATCGTGGCCGATCGTGTCACCGTAGTGTCGCGCTCGGCTAAGGTTCCTGCATCTGAGGGCGTGCGTTGGTCATCCGATGGCTTAGGCTCATTCGAGTCGGAGAATGTAGATGTGCCAGCTCGTGGTACTCAGGTCATTCTGCACCTCAAAGATGACGCCTCCAATTTCTTAAATACTTGGTCGCTGCGTGATGTGATTTCCAAGTACTCCGATCATATCTCTGTACCAGTAGAGCTCTACGATGTGTCTTATGAACAGCCAGAAGAGCAGAGCGCCGATAACAAAGACGCTGTGGTGGCTGAGGAAGAGGGCGTCGAGAGCAAGAAAGAGCCAATCGAAAAGTGGGATTACGTTCAGGTCAACAATGCTAAGGCCCTGTGGACTCGTCCTGCCAAAGAGATCTCTGATGACGAGTACAAGTCCTTCTATAAGCACACCTTTGATGACTACCAAGATCCAGTGACTTGGTCTCACAACAAGGTGGAAGGTGAGCTTGAGTACACCTCGCTGCTCTACATCCCATCTCATGCTCCAATGACCATGATGATGCGTGAGCCTCACTTAGGTGTGAAGCTTTATGTGCAGCGTGTCTTCATCATGGATGAGGATGAGCAATTCTTACCTTCGTACTTACGTTTTGTCCGTGGCTTGATTGATACCAACGCTCTTCCACTGAACGTTAGCCGTGAGATCCTGCAAGACAGCCGTGTGACTCGCAAGTTAAAGTCCGCTTTAACTAAGCGTGCTTTAGGCATGATCGAGAAGCTGAGCGCCAACAAGGAAGAGTACTCCAAGTTTGTTGCTAACTTTAACAATGTGTTAAAGGAAGGCATCAGCGAGCAAAGCGCTAACCAAGAGCAGCTGTTAAAGCTGATCCGCTTTGCTTCGACCAAGGACACCTCTAGCAGCAAGAATGTCTCGCTGGAGGACTACGTCAAGAACATGAAGGAAGGCCAAAAGCACATTTACTTCCTGTGTGCTGAGGACTACGACAAGGCTGTTAACTCCCCATACTTAGAGCGTCTCAAGGCTAAGGATATTGAGGTGCTGTTAATGTGGGATCAGCCAATCGATAGCTGGTTCTCTTCGTTCTTACGTGAGTTCCAAGGCAAGAGCTTCGTCTCTGCAACCAGCGAAGACTTAGACTTGGGCGATTTAGAGAACGAGCAAGATAAGCAGGCTGCCGAAGAGGCTCAAAAGTCCCATGAGGATTTAATCAAGCGCTTCAAGGATGCTTTAGGTGAGCAGGTGTCCGACGTTAAGGTAACTACCTTACTGAACGACAGCCCAGCTTGCTTAGTAACCAGCAATGCTGCCTTCTCCTTCCAGATGAAGATGATGGCCAAGATGCAAGGCATGTCTCTGCCAGAGGATAAGGGCGTCTTAGAGTTAAATCCAAACCACCCACTGGTGCAAAAGGCCTATGCCGAGCAGAACGAGAGCGTGTTCAAGGATTACGCTGAGCTGATCTTCTTACAGGCTTCCTTATCGGAGCAAGGTCAGGTCAAGAATCCAAGTGCTTTTGTGGCCTTAATGAACCGTCTGTTATTAGGTACTTCTGCTGCTGCAGCTGACGCTACTCCTGCCGCCACTAATGCAGCTGGTGAAGCTGTAGAGGTTGAGGTGGTTGAGCCTGTGTCCAACAAGGATGACAAGGACAATCAAGGCAGCGGCTCGCTGGAGGCCTAAGCCCCAGCCCGCTCAAGCTTAAGCTTGAGCTGAGTCCAAGCCCAAGCGCAAGCGTAAGCTTGCGCCCAAGCTCAGGCGGCTTGTAGCCGCTGACAGAAAAGCCCACAGTTCCCTATCTCTTTTGCGAGAGTGTTTTAGGAGCTGTGGGCTTTTTGCGTTTAGGGCACAATGTGCTGAGGCGCAATGTGCTGGGCGCATCAGCTGTCCTGTGTGAAATCATGGTGCAAGCTCCGCTGAGTCTTGTATAATGTTTGAGTTTTCGGATTTTTCTCACTTTCTGTTGAGGTGCAAGCATGCGCATTATTCTCTTAGGACCACCAGGTGCTGGTAAGGGTACCCAAGCGCAAACTTTAACTAAGACCTTCTCTATTCCTCAGATCTCCACCGGCGATATGCTGCGTGCCGCTATTAAGGCTGGCACTCCATTAGGTCTGCAAGCTAAGGCCGTAATGGATGAGGGTAAGTTAGTCTCCGATGACATTATCTTAGGCTTAGTCAAAGAGCGTATTGCCGCTGCTGATTGCGCCTCGGGCTTCTTATTCGACGGCTTCCCTCGTACCATTCCTCAGGCTGAGGCTTTAGTTGCAGCTGACATCAAGATCGATGCTGTGGTTGAGCTCAAGGTTCCTGATGAGAAGATCGTCAAGCGCATGTCTGGTCGCCGTGTGCACTTAGCCTCTGGCCGTACCTATCACATCGTGTACAACCCACCAAAGGTTGAAGGTAAGGATGACGTCACTGGTGAGGATTTAGTGATCCGTCCAGATGACCAAGAAGAGACCGTGCGCTCGCGTTTAGAGGTCTACCACAATCAGACCGAGCCATTAGTTGCTTTCTATAAGAAGTTAGCTGCTGAGGGCAAGACTTTCTACTTAGAGCTGGATGGCGATCGCCCAGTTGAGACCATTGCCAATGAGATGGTCGAGGCTTTAAAGGCTAACGTTAAGTAGTTAGAAGCTTAAACAAAGCGTGATCTCTAACCGCAACGCCAGATGCTGCTTGCGCAGCAATCAGGTGAAACCTAGAGTTCTCTGGTGAGGTTCACGCCTAGCCCTACATCTTTAGCAGCTGTAGGGCTTTGTTTTTTCTGTGGAGGAGAAAAATCCAGATGCGCCACCTAACTCCGCTGGCATGTGCTGCCACTTTAGCTTTGCTGGCTTTTGTGCCAAGCCAAGCTGCTACCGATGATATCGTGAGCTCTAACTCTGCTGCATCCGCTACGCAAGATGCCGCTGCGTTTGCCAATGCTGAAGCAGAAATGGAGTTTGCTGATCCTACCCAAGAGATCCCTTGCCCATCGTTTTGGCAGGTACGTCCAAATCCAAGCGTAGAAAACTCGCTGTCCTATGTCCATGATTCGGGTAAGCTGGCCATAAGTGTCACTTACATCTCGGATCAGAGTGGCTCTGAGGTGAGTGCCGAGACCTTTTCGCGTGTAGCCGCTGAGCAGATGAACTGTACCTTACCGGTAAAATCTAATCTGCTGAATCATGCTTGGGCTTTTAACTGTGATGACGGTTTAGAGGCCTTAGTCTATGGTGAGCCTGGCAATTTAGTGCTACTGAGTATTTCTGGCCGTAACGAAGAGACCGAGAATTACTTAGATGGCTTTATTTCCTTCCTTTCTTATCAGTCCCGCCGTAACTAAGCGCCAAGCCATACGCCACTAAGCGCCACCAAGGCCGCTTGGCTGTTTCTTAGTGAGAGCACATCACATCCATGCCAAAGCCACGCACCAGCGTGGCTTCTGTGTCTTTAAGCAGCGTGCTTATTTCCCAAAGCGGCCACGTCGGTGCATGGCGTCCCGCCTAAACGATAATCAGCTCAATTCCCGCTTCATTGATCAGATCTTTGCCCGCCTCAGAAAGCTCATCGTCAGTGATGATGGTGTCAATCTGCTTCAGGGGTACTGCCACATAGTTGGCTTGCTGGGCATATTTGCTGGAGTCGCAGATCAGCACACGCTTGTTAGCAGCTGCACTGGCCGCTTGCTTGACGGGTACTTTTTCCGGATCTGGGGTGGTAATGCCTCGGCGGTCAAAGGAAGAAGCCGAAAGAAAAGCTATATCAATGGCATAGCCACTGATCATGTTGGCAGCGGCATAGCCCACCGACGAAAAGTTTTGGTTACGGATCTGCCCACCAATCATAATGAGATTGTTATGGCATTGTGGAGCTGAGAGTAGGGTGTGGATCACCTCGATGTCATTACTGATGATAGTGAGATCGTTTCGATTGTTGAGGTGCTTGCATAGAGCTAAAGACGTGGTGCCCGCGTCTAGGTAGATGCAGGAGTTTTCTTTAATCAGCATAGAAGCAGCAGCGGCAATGCGCTCCTTTTCAGCTGCAAAAAGGCTGGCTTTTTCTTGGTGAGAAGGCTCGTCTTGCAGGCGTTTGACGCTTTTGACGCCACCGCGTACTTGAACCACTAAGCCATCTTCTTCCATTTTGTGCACATCACGGCGAATGGTCAGTGGTGATACAGCAAAACTTTTAGCGAGAGCAGAGATTTTCACAAAGCCTTGTTTGTTGAGGATCTCCAGAATGGTCTTTTGCCGCAGTAGGGGAATAGCTCCGATCTCTTTGTTGGCCAGATTGAGGCTCAGAATTTTGTTGTCGGAGTCAGAAGTGGGCACTTTATCTGGGTTAGTGGACAGGGACTCAGAGCCAGTAGAGGCAGATAGGGTCGTGATGTTGTGGGTGCTCGCACTATCATCCGTATTGTGAGCAGTAGCACTTGGCTCTGGATTGTGGTCGTGTTCGTGACTAGTCATACGTCACCCTCCTCATTGTGCTGATTGACAGCGTGGTGCTGACGTGAGGCGTGCCAGACGCCATTTATTAATGAGATCGTTCAGCATGTGTCTCGTCCTTTTCCTTCACCTAAATCCAACCACCTAACAGTAGCGACAGCAGTGGGCAAACATTTTCACCGGTTAACTTTTGCTCTTGCGCCAGTGGTTGGCTTGCGCATACGCCTGCCAAGCGCATACGACTACCAAACGCATATGCCTGCGCCTGCTTTGGCAATTGAGCTCTTAGGCAAGGTGGTGAATGAAATAGACTATAGTTTGGCGGCCCTCTGTGCAAAGTATAGCCGTTTCTCGCTCTTTTGCGTGCGAGCAATGGTTCATTTGGGCGGCTTTTTTCATGCCGTAAATATAAAAACATTCATAAATGTTCGATTTTGCTATAAGGGCCTATTTAAGCCAATATTACGTGCAAATGTTGATTCTTAGGCCTAATTTTGTTTTAAAAACGTGATTTACTACACAAGTTTTACTTTTCGCTTGCGAACTAATATGAACACTTTTGTTCCAATGGTGTACTATAGTGAACGTATAGATGGTCTCATAAGCTCATGTGATTTTGAGGAGAGGGTAAAGCCTTAGCTACGTACAAGTGCTGGCTTAACGCAAGCGCTGTGTGAGGCCTTGCCCTAATCACATGTGGTTGCCCCAAGCGCTTGTTTCTAGAGGAAAAATGAGCGCTCTGGGGGCTACGTGAACAGGATTCAGGTTGTGTGTATTGGTCGCACAGCTTAAAGCCATGCTGTTGTGCAGTACACCACCGTGAGGGGTAAGCCGCTCTGAGCTTCTCTATGGCGCTGGGGTCATAGCGAGAAGCAGGGGAAGTTATTTGAGGTTGATATGTTTTTAGGTGTGATCGCAGACGATTTTACCGGCGGTACCGATATCGCCAGCTTCCTCGTAAAAGAGGGCATGGCTACCGTCCAAATGATTGGTGTGCCACAAGATGAGGCTTTATGTGAGCAATGTGCTCACGCTGATGCCGTGGTGGTCTCACTTAAGAGCCGCTCTATTCCTGCACCAGAGGCTATTGCCGCTTCATTAGATGCTCTACATTTCCTGCAGCGCTGCGATGCACAGCAGATCTTCTTTAAGTACTGCTCGACTTTTGATTCCACCGCTGAGGGCAACATTGGCCCTGTAGCTGGGGCTTTAATGCAGGAACTGCAGTGCCCATTTACGGTGTTTTCACCTGCCTTGCCAGTTAATGGTCGTAGTGTCTTTAACGGTTATCTCTTTGTTAAAGGTGAACTCTTAAGCGAGTCGCCAATGAAGAATCACCCTCTAAACCCAATGCACGACAGCTACATCCCACGTTTAGTGGATATGCAGGCTCAAGGCACCCACTTAAAGTGCGGTGTGATCTCCCATGATGTCTTACAGGGAGATGATGCCACTCGTCAGGTGTGGCAAAGCATTAAAGCTTTACAATCTAAAGGCTACAACTGTGCAGCGGTCGATGCAGTTGACGATCATGATCTTTACGCCCAAGGTCAGGCTTTACTGGATATGAAGCTGGTGACTGGCGGATCCGGCTTGGGA